>CALDSV010000031.1 GCA_937924475.1 uncultured bacterium | reverse complement strand
TATAATAACTAAAAATGAAGAAGCTTTTGAAAAACTTGGCAGTGTAGCAGATGCTTTTTTAGTTCATAACAGAGAAATATTCATGCGAGTTGATGACTCAGTGGTATCAGAGCTGGAAGGCAATATTTATTTCATAAGAAGATCAAGAGGCTTTGTTCCAAAAGCAATATTTCTTAAAGAGCAATTACCAGAAGTTTTAGGTGCTGGTGCAGATCTAAAAAACACTTTCACACTAATAAAATCAAATTATGCCATAATGAGCCAACACATCGGAGATATGGAAAACCTTGAAACATTGAATTTTTATGAAGAGGTTTTGGATAATCTTAAATCTGTTTATCGGACTGAACCAACTGCTGTAGGCCATGACCTACATCCCTTGTATTATTCTACAACATGGGCAAAACAATATGCTGAGCAGAAAGGCATTCCAGCCTTTGCTCTACAGCATCATTACTGCCACATAGCCTCAATTATGGCAGAGTATGGGATGGAGGAGCTTTTTGGAATTGCTTTGGATGGAACAGGTTATGGCATTGATGGAACAATTTGGGGTAGTGAATTTCTATACTGCACTGTAAAGAATTTTCAGAGAGTTGCCCATTTAAAAGGAATTAGTCTTCCCGGAGGAGAAAAGGCAATTAAAGAATGCTTTCGGATAGCTATTTCATTAATTGATGAGAGTTTTGGTGATGACATTGATTTAATAAAAAGCCTACCTCTTTCACAATCCATAAATACTGAAAAAATCAAACAAATACTTAAATTAAAAAAGATTTCTCAATTTAGCCCTCTTTCATCAGGAATGGGGAGACTTTTTGATGGAGTATCCTCTCTTTTAGGAATATGTCAATACAACACCCATGAAGCAGAAGCTGCAATTGCTTTGCAGAGTTTAATAGAAGTAGATATGGAATTTTCAGAAAAACATAGTTATAATTTTGAATTTTTGAATTCCTCAAAGGAATCATTGGTAATTGATTACATCCCAATGATTAAAAAAATAGTGAATGAATATCTTAATTATAGAGATAAATCTCAAAAACTTCTGTCTCATATCTCCTGGAAGTTTCACAATACTGTAATAAAAATGATTATAGAGCTTACTGAATATTTCAAGGATAAATATGGGTTTGATGTTGTGGGATTAAGTGGTGGAGTTTTTCAAAATTCCTATTTGATTAAGGAAACAATAAAATCTTTGAGAAAAATCGGAATAAAGCCTCTCTATCACATAAATGTTCCTGCCAATGATGCTTGCATCTCCTTAGGACAGGCTTATATCGTGGGTAAAAGAGTGAAAGGTTAATTTCTACTCATACAGAGAGTCCATAATAAGGAAGTTAAGAGAGAGAAAATTATTGGGTTAAGATAAAAAAATTTTATATTCCTATTGGATGATTGTATGGCTGAAATTAATACAACATGATAAAATAAACCCAAATGGAAAAAAATTTTTTAGAAAGAATCATAAGATTAATGCCTGATGGAATTTTTGCATTAGATCTATCAGGAAGAGTGATTTTATGGAATAAAAAATTAGAAGCAATGACTGGCATATCTGAAGAAGAAATTTTAGGAAAAGATGATTTTGAATACGCAATTCCTTTCTATGGTTATAAAAGACCCATGCTTGTTGATTATGCTTTAAATTCAGATATTTTGTATCCTGAGGTTTTTCAAAAGAAAGAAGAGGTTTATGAGTTAGAGACATTTCTTCCAAATCTTTATAATGGTAAAGGAGCATGGGTAAGAATGTCTGCTACAGCTGTATGGGATGAATCTTGCGATTTAATTGGTGCTATTCAAATAGTAAGAGATATAACTCAAAGAAAGAGTGTTGAAATTGAATTAAAAAAAATTTATAATGTAATTCAATTTTCTCCAGTGGGAGTAGCTATTATAGAATTTTCAGGCACCATTACATACTGTAATGAATCATTTTTAAATTATACGGGATTTGATAAACTTTTGGGCGAAAACTTTTTTAAAATATTTCCTCAAATATCTCTTCATGAAGTACATAACGGTTATTTTAAGGAAATTAAATATAAAGATAAAGTTTTTCGTTTAAGAGCAATAAAACTTGATGAAGAAAACGGTTACGGAATTTTTCTAACAGATATTACTGAACTAAGAAAATATGAAGAACAAAGAATAATTTCCCACAAAATGGAAGCTTTAAGGAAACTAACTTCTACTTATTCTCATGAAATAAAAAATATGATTACAGGCATAAAAGGATTTGCCCAATTAGCATTACAGAAAGATAATAATGAAACATCTAAAGCCTATATAAAAAAAATTATATCATTAAGTGAGGAATTGATAAATAATATAAAAGGAATGCTTGCATTCGGAAAAGAAAGTTATAAAAATCCTGAAAAATTAAACTTAAAAGATACAATAGAGAACATTTGCTATTTTCTTAAAGGTTCATTAAGAGAAAATGTAGATTTATCTATAAATCTACCAGAGACTCCTGTGATAGTATACGCTGACAAGACAGATATTGAAAAAATAGTGACAAATCTTGTTTTAAATTCTCAAGATGCTTTACCTGAAGGAGGTCAGATAAAGATAGATTTAACAGTAAGGTCTTTATCGGAAAAATTTATAGCTTTAACATCTTCTGATAAGGAAAAGTATAAAGAATACGCATGTCTATCAGTTTCAGACAATGGAGTAGGAATGACGAAAGAAGTAAAAGAAAGAATCTTTGAACCCTTTTTCACTACAAAAGGTGAAAAAGGCTCTGGAGTTGGATTAGCAACAGTATACTATATTGTTCAGCTTCTGAAAGGTTTTATTTTTGTAGAAAGTGAAGTAGGTAAAGGAACAAGATTTGATATTTATATTCCTTTGGTTAAATAAGCTTTCTCTAATTAGATAAATTCATTATGCCAGATTATGTCATCATTATTCAAAAAATTTAAATTTTTTGACTCCGTTCCCTTATCGCTTTTATTATTCTGCCATATTAGAAATCCCTGTGGGGGTAAGGAGGTTTGAAATATTAAGAATAAACACTCTGAGTAATATTTCAAAATAAGAAAGACAAAGCATATAACATTTATTTTGTAATTGAAAATATAAAACAAGTGAAAGGGAAAGGAACTCCTTAATTAAAGAAAGGAAGTTATTATGAACTCATTAAGTTTTCAACACAACATTCTCGCGGTATACAAAATTTTATTTACAAATTTCTATTTTTTAGTGCTTTTTTATTTGTTTTTTATGGAATTAAGGATATTTAAGGCATTTCTTTAATTTTTTCAGGATTATTTATAAACCATGTCATAAAACATAACTCTGTAGGACTATAGCCCGTAAGAGAGGCGATTTTTTCTACTTTTTTGATAAACTCTATGTCATCATTTATTGGTTTTTCGCCTGATTTTAGGAGGATTTCATTTATTACTCTTTTTACAATTTTATCCGGCATAACTGTGTCAACACCACCCATCATTCTTAAATATTGATAAGTAACTAAGCCCACGCCTTTTATTTTACCTATGGGATCTTTTTCCCATCCCTGAAGAGGAGAATTTTTTGCCCAGATTCTAAGAGCGGTTCTGTCGTCTAATTCTAAAGTAGAGAGATATTCTGCCATTTCCTTTAGAATTTGCCACGATCTTTTGTTCTTCCAAAGACAAAAAGCTGATTCAAAATTGATTTTTTCTAAATCTCTAAAAGAAGAGATTTTTTTAGTATCTATAAAATCTTTTTTAAAGGCTTTAACCTTAGGGATAACTACTTGAAAATAATTCACTCCCACCGAAGTAATGGCAGCATCAAGAAGCATTAGTATGACATTGCCATTCCATCTTTGAGTTTTGAGACATTTATTACTAAGTTCTTTGATCTGGGGTATTTTTTTAAAAAGGTAATTTATTTCTTCTAAAAGTTGCATATAAAATTATAACTTCTCTCTTTGAAAATTAATTATTTTATCTGAAAAATTTATGCGCATTACTTTTAGGATATTGAAATTAAGCTATCTTTTCTTCATAGCCCCTTTCATAAGCTTGATTAAATCTTAAGAATAAGTCATTATCTATATGAAATTTTAAAAAAGAAATGTAAAATTTATCTTAGACTTTTGATTTTTGTAAGATTTATGTTAATATTTTGTAAGTTTTCAGTGGAGGATTATTATGATAGTGCAGTTTAGTATAATCCCTTTAGGGGTAGGCGTAAGCCTGAGTGAATATGTGGCAAAAGTAATAGAGATAGTAGATGCAAGCGGACTTCCTTATAAATTCCATGCTATGGGAACAATAGTAGAGGGTGATTGGGATGAAGTAATGAATCTAATAAAAAAATGTAGAGATATTTTAATGGAAGATTTAGAAAGAATTTTAATAGATATAAGGATCGATGATAGAAAGGGTGCTAAAAATAGAATTGAAGGTAAAGTATTATCTGTAGAGAAAAGAGTTAAGAGGACCATAATAAAATGATTCAACCAAAAAGGATAATTGTAGGAATAGATTTTAAGAAACTCACGAATTCATTAATTTCTCATGCTTTGTGGCTATCTAATCTCCTGAAATGTAACAATCTTACCCTCTTTCATATTATTGAATATAACTTAACTCCCCCTGCTTATTTATTACCTTACATAAGCAAGGAAAAGCAAATATTAGAAAATAAACTAAGCAGTATTGCAACAGAGTTAAAAAGTAAAAATTTCAATATAGAAACAAAGGTCCTTTTTGGGAGATTAATTGAAAGTCTAACTGAAATAGCAAAAGAAAATGCAGTAATGGTAATAGGATTCAAACGATATATTACAAGACCCTCTACTTCAGAGAGGATCTTAAAAGGTATTAAGATTCCAATATTTATTGTTCAGAGCAATGAGTATGATCAAATATCACCTGAGAGGATAAAAATTTCAAAAATACTCTGTCCTATAGATTTCTCCTCCTATTCTTTAAAAGCTTTAGAAATTGCAAAAGAGATTTCAAGAATAACCAATGCAAAACTTTTAATACTTCATGTTGTGCCAGAACAGAGAGTTAAAAACATAATTGAAGAACCGGAATTAATTAATAAGTATCTTGAAGATCTTAGAGAGGAATCTCAGCAGGAAATAGAAAAAATAGCAGAGAATTTTGACTTTGAAATTACCAGTGGTATTCCAAGTGAGGAAATTTTAAAAAAATCAAAGAAGGCAGATTTGATTATATTAGGATCAAAGGGACGGTCCTATGCTGAAGCTATATTTATGGGAAGTGTAGCAGAAGCAGTTATTAAAAATTCAAATAAAAATATTTTTTTAATTCCATGAAATAGGAGATTATTAGATGAAAAAATATAAAGTTGCTATAGTTACTGTTTCGGATAAAGGATCAAAGGGGCAGAGAGAGGATATGAGTGGTAAAATTATTAAGGAGATTTTGACAAATTGGGCTGAGATTGTTCATTACTCCATTGTACCTGATGAAAAAGATTTAATAAAAAAAGAATTGATAACCCAATCAGACAAAGTTGACTTAATTTTAACTAATGGAGGCACCGGACTTCATCCAAGAGACGTTACCCCTGATGCCACTTTAGAAGTGATAGAAAGGGAGATTCCAGGAATTGCAGAAGCTATTAGAATAGAAGGATTGAAAAAAACAAAGCATGCGATGCTATCAAGAGCTGTAGCAGGCATTAGGGGTAAAACTTTAATCATTAATCTACCAGGAAGTCCCAAGGCTGTTAAGGAATCTCTTGAAGTGATTTTAGAAGCCTTACCTCATGCTATTAATAAAATCAAAGGTGATCCTTCTGACTGTGCCCAATGAATGAAATAGGAATCTTCGCAGCTTTTATTGGTGGGGTTTTAAGTTTTTTTTCTCCATGTGTGCTCCCCTTACTTCCAGTTTATATTTCACTTTTTACTGGTCTTTCCACTGCAGAAATATCGCAAAGTAATTCTAAAATTCGTATCTTGTTTCATACTTTAATGTTTATATTAGGTTTTTCCCTTGTTTATTTAGCTTTAGGAGCTGGAGGTTCTATATTAGGCTCTATTTTCCTTGATTATCAGGAAGTTTGGAGAACAATAGGAGGGATTATATTAATTTTATTCGGAGCTCTATTAATCGGGCTAATAAGAAGTGGTTTTCTAATGCGAGAATTTAAACTTCATATTAAAATTCAAAAGTTTGGTAATCCTTTCGGAGCATTTCTTGTAGGTTTGGGCTTTGCTGCAGGATGGTCACCTTGTATAGGCCCTATTTTAGGTAGTATTTTAGTTTATGCCAGTTTTAGTGAGAATACCTTGGAAGGGGTGAAGCTTCTTGGAGTCTATTCGCTGGGATTAGCAATTCCCTTCCTTGTCTCTTCTCTGTTAATTGATACAGCAATGAGACATTTGAGAAAATATATAAAAATTTTTCGGTGGATCAACTACGGATTAGGAGTTCTTCTAATTATCTTAGGATTATTAATGGTTTTAGGGTTGATTATATAAGATTTTTTATGATATTCTATTGACATTTATGATAGACGCTATCTTTAATCCCTCTTCAATTGCAGTGATTGGAGCTTCTGCGGAAGCAAAGAAGGTTGGTTATTCTGTCTTGAAAAATCTTATAGAGGGTTTTAAAGGAAAAATTTTTCCAGTTAATCCTGGAAGGCAAGAGATTCTCTCTCTTCCTTGTTATCCAGCTGTATCAGCTATTCCTGAACAGGTAGACCTTGCGGTAATAGTAATCCCTGCAAAATTTGTAGCAGAAGCTTTAAAAGATTGTGCAAAATCAGGCGTTAAGGGTGTTGTTGTTATTACTGCTGGATTCAAAGAGGTGGGAGGAGATGGAGTACAAAGAGAAAAAGAAATTGTTGAAATAGTAAAAAATGCAGGAATGAGGATGGTAGGACCCAATTGTCTTGGAGTTATGAATACAAAGATAAAAATGAATGCTTCTTTTGCAGCGGAAATGCCTCCTGAAGGGAGAGTAGCATTTTTCTCCCAGTCAGGCGCATTGGGAGTAGCAATTATAGATTGGGCATTGGAGAATAATTTTGGCTTTTCTAAGTTTGTAAGCTTTGGTAATAAAGCAGATTTGAATGAAACTGATTTTCTTGAATATTTTGCAAAAGATACTGATACTGACGTTATTCTTGGTTATATTGAAGATGTGGTGGATGGTAAAAGATTCTTAGAAATAGCAAAGGCTGTTACAAAGATTAAGCCTGTAATCCTTATAAAATCTGGTGCTACAGAAGCAGGTGCAAGAGCAGCATCATCTCATACGGGAGCCTTAGCTGGATCAGATAGAGCTTTTAATGAGGCTTTCAGAAAAGCCGGAATAATAAGAGCTCAGGGAATTCAGGAATTATTTGATATTGCGGAGATGTTTATATCCAAAAAGAAACCTAAAGGAAGAAGACTCTTAATAATTACAAATGCTGGAGGTCCGGGAATTATTGCAGCTGATACTGCTGATAAGTTAGGTATAAGATTGGATCCTATGAGTAAATCTTCTATTGATGCTATCGCAGAAAAGCTTCCATCCAGTGCTTCTCTTTATAACCCTGTGGATATAATTGGAGATGCCACTTCTGAACGTTATAGAGTGGTTGTAGATCAGGCACTAAAAGATGAAGTAGTGGAGGGAATTTGTGTACTTTTAACACCTCAAGCAATGACTGATGTGGACAACATCGCCGATGTAGTCATAACAGCTTCAAAAAAAACAGATAAACCTATTTTCACTACCTTTATTGGTGGACAGAGAATAAGGAATGCAATAAAAAAATTGAAGATTAATGGAATACCCAATTTTACTGATCCCTCAGTGGCAATTACTGCTTACAGTAAGTTAGTAGAGTTTGTAGAACTTGTAAATAGAGAAATAAAAGAGGATACTCCATTTATAATTTCTCAAGAAAAAATTAACAAAGCAAGAGAAATATTTGAAAGACTAAAAGCTTCAGGTATTCATGAAATAGGTGGTGAAGAGGCCTTCGAGATATTATCATTATATGGTTTTTCTTTCCCTGAAAGAGCCTTAGCAAAGACTCCTATGGAAGCTGTAGCTCTTGCTGAAAGAATTGGTTATCCTGTGGTAATGAAAATTTCTTCTCCTCATATACTCCATAAAACCGATGTGGGAGGTGTAAAGCTAAATCTAACAAATGAAAAAGCAGTATATAATGCTTTTTTAGAAATTACTTCAAACGTAAAGAGAGTAATGCCGGATGCTTTTATCGAAGGTGTCATGTTATATGAAATGGTCACAGGGGGGAAAGAAATAATATTAGGTGTAAGTTATGATAGAACCTTCGGGCATATGGTAATGTTTGGATTAGGCGGAATATATGTAGAGATTCTAAAGGATGTGTCCTTTAGAATAATTCCTGTTTCAGAACAAGAAGCTTATGAAATGATTAATGAAATAAAAGCGAGTAGAATCCTCGATGGCGTAAGAGGCGAAAAACCCTATGATAAAATGGACATTGTAAATTGTATCAGAAAGCTCTCTCGTTTAGTAGAAGATTTTCCATTTATAAAAGAAGTAGATATAAATCCCTATCTCGTTATGAACAATGGAGGAATAGGATTAGATGCAAGAATAATAATTTAGAAACTAATGGAGGTAAAAATGATACCTATTTTTATAATATCAAATCGCGCTTTTACAGGAAAGAATTTCTTTGCCTTAGGTTTAGCCTTAACCCTCAAAGAAAAAGGTTACAATATTGGCTATATGAGGCCCTTAGGGAGAATACCAATTAAAAAAGGAAGCGAAATTGTGGATGAAGAGGCTTTTTTTATAACTGAAATGTTAGAGCTTAATGATCCTCTAAATATAATCTCTCCTTTTGTGTTTACCTATGAAGCTCAATATAGATTATTGAATGGAGAAGATTTAGGAGTTAAAGATAAAGTAAAAGAAGCATTTTTAAAGCAAAGAGAAAAGGATTTTGTTATTGTTGTTGGAGCCAATAATATTTTTGAAGGATACTCGCTTGGTATAGATTCTATAAGTCTTATTGAAGAAATTAAAGGGAATGTTTTAGCCATCCAGCATTGGGATAGCGATTTAGCAATTGATGATATTTTAGGAATAAAGGTCTTAATCAAGGATAGATTCATTGGAGCAGTCATAAATAAAGTCCCTCCAGAACAAATTCATCATGTAAAAGAAAAGGTAGTACCCTTCCTGGAAGGAAAGGGAGTAAAAGTTTTAGGGGTTTTTAAAAAAGAAAAAATTTTAGAGTCTGTAACAGTAAGAAGATTAATGGAAGCTATAAATGGTGGCTTAGTTTGCGGAGAAGAAAAATTAGAAGAATTTGTTGAAAATTTATCAATTGGAGCCATGGATCCAGAAACAGCCTTATCTTATTTTTTACGTATACCAAATAAAGCAGTTATAACAGGTATTCACAGAACAGATATTCAGATAGTAGCTATGGAAACGTCTACAAAATGTCTAATTCTGACAGGCGGTATGCATGTGAATGAGACTGTAATTGGAATAGCAAAGGCAAAGGGGATTCCAATAATAGTTACAGCTTTAGATACTTTTACAGCTGTGGATAGAATGGAAAAATTGATGGGTAAAGCAGTAATTAGAGAGAAAAATAAGGCTATTAAAGCTAAGGAAATCATAAATAGTGATTTTAACATAGAAGAATTCCTCAGAATAGTAAGAAATGAGTGAAACTGAATTAGAAATACTGGAAAAGGCAAAAATACTTGTTGAAGCTCTTCCCTATATTAGGAAATTTTACGGTAAAACTTTTGTCATAAAATATGGAGGAGCTGCTCAAAAAGAAAATCCCCTTAAAAACTCCTTTGCGCAAGACATAGCTTTGCTCAATTTTATAGGAATTAAAACAATAATTGTTCATGGTGGAGGACCTAAAATCTCTGAAGTAATGAGAAAACTGGGGAAAGAACCTCAATTTTTACAGGGTCATAGAGTAACTGACAAAGAAACAATGGAAATTGTGGAAATGGTTCTTGGAGGTGTGATTAATAAAGAGATTGTTCAATTAATAAATTTTCATGGGGGTAAGGCAATTGGTTTAACAGGTAAAGATGGTAATTTAATTAAAGCAAAAAAGAGATATATGAAAATAAATCAAGAAGAGATAGATTTAGGTTTTGTGGGAGAAGTGGAAGAGGTACAAACTGAATTACTTGAAAATTTACAAAAAGATACTTTCATCCCTGTAATTGCACCTATAGGTTATGATAAGGAAGGTAACAGTTATAATATTAATGCCGATACAGTTGCATCCAGTATTGCTGTTTATTTGAAAGCCGAAAAATTAATACTTCTTACAGATGTAAAAGGAATATCAAATGAAAAAGGTGAACATCTTCCAACTTTAAAAATTAATGAAGCACTTAAGCTTATAGAGGAAAATATTATAAGCGGAGGTATGATACCAAAGGTTTATGCTTGTTTAAATGCCTTAACCGGTGGTGTAAAAAAAACCCATATTATAGATGGAAGAATTCCTCATAGTCTTCTCCTCGAAATTTTCACTAAAAAGGGAATAGGAACAGAAATCATTCTTTAGTTATGTCAGAAATTAGACTCTTTATTACCTACAACGAAATCTATCCTGGTAAAATAGTTCAATTATCAAAAGAGGATAAGAAATATTTATTTAATGTTATGAGAGCTAAAGCGGGAGATATTATTACAATTTTAAACGGCAAAGGTAAGAGTTTTCATGCAAAAATAATAGACAGAGGAGCATTAGAAATTTTAAATGAAGCAAATACCACAAGAGATACTTACTACAATTTGGTTCTATGTCAATCACTTCTTAAAGGTGAAAAAATGGATTTGATTATTCAAAAAGCAACAGAGATTGGTGTTTCAAAAATTATACCCTTCACAAGTGAGAGATCCATAGTAAGGGTAACTTCTAAGCTTGAAAGATGGAGAAAAATTGCCAAGGAGGCAGCAGAACAATCAGGAAGATTAACTATTCCTGAGATAGAAGCTGTAGAAACTTTCAATAATCTATTAAAATTAGTAGATAATGGCATTCTCTTTTGGGAGCGAGCAACTCAATCTCTAAGTGATGTTTTTTTGAATTTAAATACTTCTAAACCAATATTTCTAATAATCGGACCTGAAGGTGGTTTTACCCAAAAAGAAGTACAATCAGCTTTAAATAAAGGCATTGTAATAGCTTCCTTAGGAAGAAGAATTATTAGATCTGATACTGCTGCCATTGTTTCTTTAGCTCTGATAAGTTTTTTATGTGATAATTATGTTATAATTAAAAGAAATGAATGAAACATCAAAAGAAAAAGCATTACAGATAGCTAATTTTTTAGACGCTAAAAAAGCTTTAGACATTAAAATTCTGGAATTAAAAGATCTTACCATCATAACAGATTATTTCGTGATTTCTTCTGCTGAAAATATTACTCAAGTTAAAGCACTCACAGAATATGTTTTAGAACAAATGGAAATTAGAGGGATCAAACCTCTGAGTATAGAAGGCTTTAATTATGCTCATTGGGTACTTTTGGATTATGGAGATGTTATTGTCCATATATTTTTAGAGGAGACAAGGCACTATTATGACCTTGAGCGTCTCTGGCTTGATGCCCCCAGAATACCTTTTACATCCTCTATCGAAGATAAAAACCTCGCAATGTATAGATGAAATGGCCAGTAATGGTTAATGTTTCTTTTTGCCAGTCATCAGGCAAAGGCCAAAAAGGTTGAGCTTCTTTTAGGGCTCTTATAGCTGCGTCATCAAGCATTTTATATCCTGAAGTTCTAATTAACTCTATTGATTGAAGTCTTCCTTTTTTATCAATAATGAATCTTATATATAGATCTCCAAATATTCCTCTTTCTGCAGCTTCTGGAGGATATTGCCAAACCCTCTCAATTTTTTCTTTTAATCTCTGTAAATATCCCCAATCATTAAATTCTTTTGCAGAAAAAGTTAATCCCTGTGAACCGTCTTTTTCTTGGTTTTCTTTTTTATTTTTTGATAATTTTGCTAATATTTCTTTATCGAAAATATTAGGTTTTTTCGTCTCCTCTAAAGGTTTAATCTTTTCAGACAAAATTTTATCAGCAATTTTGTCATTCTTCTCCTTGCTCACTTCTTCTCTTTTGGATGAGCTTCCTTGTGGAATGCCCTTTGGTATAGAAGAAATTTTTTTTGGTTGTTCTTCTTTTTTTAAAGAGGGCATTTTCTCTTTTATTTGAGGTTGTATTTTCTCTTTCTCTTCTTTTGTAAATTTTTCTTGCAGAGGCATTATTAGAACTGATACTATATCTTTTCTTGTAGGAGGAAGTGAATTTTTTTGGATAAATAGTAGTAAACTAATAGCAAGAATATGCATAATCAATGAATAAATGATAGCTTTTTTCACATATGTATTTTAACCTGAGGGAGCAAAATTCTTGAAATGAGACTACCAAAAGCTTTTAAATATAAAGGAATTAAATTAGAACTTTTTTCTTTTCTGAGCCAAAGAGCCATAGCAAGTTCTTGTATATTAGGATCACGATGCTTATTCAACCATTTGTCAATTCTTCTCTCATTTCCAAACATGTAATCTTGAAATTTTTTCATAATAAAAAATTGTCTACCAAATCGTTGTTCCCAAAGTTTTTCATAAATTATCAAATTTTTTTGTTTAATTGCTTCAGAGGCAAATTGGGCAGACTTCATGGCATAGTAGATTCCTTCAAAGGAAACGGGCATAACTGTACCCAGAGCATCACCACAGAGAATTATGTTTCCAATGTAAAAAGGCCTTTTTTCCCACTTTGGTACTTTATAGGCTCTTAATTTCACAGTTGAAATATTTATAGAAGGAAATCTTTTATTTATGAAGTTATCAAGAAGCTTTTTAAGCTCATTGGCTTTTGGAGAGCCAGTACCTATTGACATATAATTATTTCCTGGGAAAACCCATGAATAAAAGAATGATGCATGAGTACTACCAAACCAAAATTCGCAAGCCTCTGTTTGCAGGTCTCTATTTGTCTGAATTTGAGAACTTATCGTCCAAAAAAAATTAGGCTTTTTAATGCCGATTAAGGAACAAACCTTTGAATTCACTCCGTCAGCTGCAATTAAATATTGACAGCTAATCTCTTTCAAAGCCCCATTTTTCAATTGAACAGTTGCTTTTATCCTTTTGTTTTTTTCTAATTTTACCAACTCTCCTTCAATAAGAGTGGCACCTTTTTCTGTAGCTATTTGCCTAAGAAAAGAGTCGAATTCAAATCTATTGAAGATTAATATCTCTCCCCTTCGCAATTCTACCTCAATGGGCTCTGAATAAGGAGGAATGATTATTACTTTTTTAACGCTTTTGAATTGGATTTTTTTTGTAATTTCTTCAAGAATGCCAAGATCATTTAAACCTGCGGAGGGAATTCCACCTCCGCAAGGTTTTATAAATTCTAAATTTCTTTCAATTAAACAAGTTTCAATTCCTTCTTGTGATAAAAATTTAGCAGCGGTGGAACCTGCTGGACCTCCACCAACTACTAAAACTTCACAATTCATTCTTATTTTTTAGTTACTACTAAGACAGGACAAGGTGCATTTCTTATTACTCTTTGAGTAGTGCTACCGACGAAAAATCTCTCCACGCCGCTTCTTGGTAATGTTCCAATTATAATTAAATCTACGTTATTTTCATTAGCAAACTTAATTATTTCTTCATAGGGTATTCCTCTCTTTACAACTGTTTCCACTTCTTTTAATCCTTCGCGAAGATCTATACCAAAAGAATCGAGATTTCTTTTTGCATGATTTTCCAAATCCTGATAAAGTTCAGTTATAGAAGGATGAGGGATATGAAGATTTGATGCTTTTTCAATGTCGTAAATTACATGCATCATCACAAGTTTTGCATTAAACATTTTTGCTAAATCTACAGCATAGGACATAGCATAGAGGGATTCATCTGAAAAATCTGTAGGTAATAAAATTTTCTTAAACTTCATAGTTACCTCCTAATTTTTAATGTTTTTTAAGTATAGCAATCTCATGCCTTCAATTACAAGATATGGATTTAAAAAATGGGGATAACTTAAATATTTAGATAAAAAATTAGCATTACCTCCTGTCAACACAATGCTCAGTTTCTGCTGAAGGTATTCTTCAATTCTTTTAACTATTCCTTCCACCGCAAAAACGGTTCCCCAAACTATACCACTTTTAATTGAAGATGAGGTGTCTGTTCCTAAAACTGACTCAGGATGGTTAATCTCAATAATTGGTAACTGAGCTGTTTTTTCCTTTAGACATTCACTCATTATCTTTAGGCCAGGCATGATTGCTCCTCCGAGAATTTCTCCTGTGCTTGATAAAATCGTAATTGTGGTAGCAGTACCTGCATCAACAATGGCTAAATTTTTCTTATATTTTTCATAGGCTGCAACTGAGCAAGTGAGCCTATCAGCACCAAATTTCTCAGGATTTTTAACTTTAATATTAAGTCCAGTTATAAGATTATGATTGATAAGGAGGATATTTTTAAAAAACGATTTATAATTTCTTATAAAATTTTCAGAAAGTTGAGGAACCACTGAGCAAATTATACAAGCAGTTTGTCTGAAGGGGTATAATATGTTATTTAACTCTCTCCAATTTATTTTTTCCTTTGCCGATTCAAATATCAAGGAGAAATTATCTATTTTTGGATTCTGAAAAAAAGCAATCTGTGCTGTTGAATTTCCGAACTTAATAGCAACTAACATTTACTTAGCTCTAAGAAGTGTAACATCTCCAGCACTTATTTTTTCATATTTTCCATCATGTAGTTTAACTATCAATCTTCCTTCTTCATCTATGGCTTCTGCTAATCCCATTAATTCCCGGTCACTGAGAACAATTTTTACTTGTTTTCCAATAGTACCACTTAAAGCCATCCATCGGTCAATTATTGTTTTTCGGTTTTTCTTTTCAAGTAATTGATACCATTTGTCAAATTCTTTGATTATTTCTGCTACCAACATAGCTCTGGAGAATTCTTCTCCCTTACATAGTCTTAATGATGTAGCAATTTCTTTGATTTCTTCAGGTATGTCATTCTCTGTCATGTTAATATTTAATCCTATACCAACAACGGCAGCTTTTATTTTCTCTCCCTCAATTTTCATTTCTGTTAGAATTCCACCAATTTTTTTATGATCTATCAACATATCATTTGGCCATTTTATTAATACAGGAATTTCAGTGTATCTTCTAACAGCAGTGGTGCAAGCAACCACACTTGTTAGAGTAATCAAAGTGGCATATTTAGGAGTAATATTTGGACGAAGAGCAAAGCTCATGTATATATTTTTACCAGCAGGTGAAATCCATCTCCTCCCTAATCTTCCTTTTCCTTTGGTTTGTCTATCTGCTATAACTACCGTGCCAGCAGGATAACCTTCTTTAAGAAGTTCATAAGCTATGGTGTTAGTTGATTCTACTTCATCATAGACTACTATTTCCTTACCAATTTCAGTTACATTGGAGGAAATTAATTTTTTTATCTCTTCTGCAGTGAATTCCATAAAATTACCTCTCTTCATTTAGAATGATTACATCAATTTTACCCTTGAGTTTTTCTGAAAAATGTATTGCATCTTTTTGTTCACCCACGATACTTCCATAATGCATAGGAATAGCTATCTTAGGCATTATGTCTAAGGCTGCTTGTACAGCTTCATCAGCTGTCATTACGTAAGTGCCAGAAACAGGTAAAAGGGCTATGTCAATATTCTTAAAGGATTTCATTTCAGGAATGTAATCTGTATCACCAGCAATATAAATTCTTTTACCAGATACTTTAAAAATGTATCCTAACCAGCCTTTTTCCTTAGGATGAAAATTTTTATTTACATTATATGCTGGAACAGCCTCTATTTCTATACCCTCTACATTTATTTTGTCGCCTACTTTTACCACTACTTCTTTTGCTTCTATTTTACCAGCACAGTCTGCTGGTAAAACCAAGGTTGTGTTTGGTCCTAAAAGTTTTTTGATATCATCAGGACTAAAATGATCAAAATGTTCATGAGTAATGAGAATTATGTCTGCTTTATCAGGCTTTGATATTTTGAAGGGATCGGTGTAAATGATTTTTTCCCCTGTAATCTTAAAAGTGTCATGACCAAGCCATTTAATATTTTCAAGCATTTTGCACCTCCTAAAGAAAATGTTTCATTATATGATACTAAATTTTAGACCAACTTAACAATTTGACTTTTTTAAAAATTTTTTATTAAATTAAAAAATTGTCGGGGCGTAGCGCAGACTGGTTAGCGCACCTGCCTTGGGAGCAGGGGGTCGGTGGTTCAAATCCACTCGCCCCGATTTTTTTAGTTTGTCAATAGAACAGTAAATCAAAATTTTTATGAATTCAATATAGGCTTGTCAAATCATTATCATTTGTGATTTAATATATAAGTTAATAAAACAGAGGAGGAAAATAATTAAGCTAAAAAAAGAAGGCAAAGTTATTGATTTAACTCCTGAAGAGATAGAGACTTTTCTAAAGGACAATCAAGTTGTAGCAATAAAGGTAAATGGGCAGTTAAAAGATCTCTATTATTTATTTTCACTTAATGATGTAAATGAAGAAGTAGAATTAATTACTATCAATTCTCCTGAAGGTCTTGAAATTCTAAGACATTCAACAGCTCATATAATGGCACATGCCGTAAAAGAATTATTTCCCCATGTAAAAGTCACAATAGGTCCTTCTATTGAAAATGGATTTTACTATGATTTTGATAAAGAAGAGCCTTTCACTGATGAGGAGTTAAAAAAGATTGAGAAAAAAATGCAAGACATAATAAAGTCAAAAACTCCTTTTACAAGAAAGGAAATTTCAAAAGAGGAAGCAATTAAATTGTTTGATACCATGGGTGAAAATTATAAAGTTGAGATTCTCAGAGAAATAGAGGATGATAGTGTATCCATATATGAAGAAGGCGGATTTGTTGATCTATGTAGAGGTCCGCATATTCCTAATACAGGTATGGTAAAAGCTTTCAAAATTCTAAGTGTAGCAGGTGCTTACTGGAGAGGCGATGAGAAAAATAAAATGCTCCAAAGAATATATGGCACTGCATTTCCTACAAAAGAAGAACTTGATTCCTATCTTAATTTTCTTGAAGAGGTTAAGAAAAGAGACCATAGAAGATTGGGTAAAAAGCTCAAAATATTCGATATAAACGAAGAAATAGGCCCAGGATTAATTATTTGGTTGCCAAATGGAGCGATAATAAGAAAAGTAATAGAAGATTTCTGGAAAGAGGAGCATATAAAAGGTGGCTATCAACTTCTCTATACTCCTCATATTGCGAAGCTTGATTTATGGAATAAAAGCGGTCATCTTGATTTTTATAGAGAAAACATGTTTTCGCCCATGCAAATAGATGATGTGGCTTATCAACTTAAGCCAATGAATTGTCCATTTCATATTCAGGTTTATAAATCAGAAATTCGTAGTTATAGAGATTTGCCTCTTAGATTTGCAGAACTTGGCACAGTATACAGATATGAAAGATCTGGAGTTTTGCATGGTCTATTAAGAGTAAGAGGTTTTACTCAGGATGATGCCCATATTTTTTGCACTGAGGAGAACCTTGAAGAAGAAATTCAAAAAGTTCTTGATTTTACTATTTTTATACTCTCTACCTTCGGATTCAAAGATTACGAAATTTATATTTCTACAAGGCCTGACAAGTTTGTAGGAACAGAAGAGAATTGGAATAGAGCAACTACTGCTTTAGAGAGAGCTCTTAAATTAAGAAATTTAGACTATCAAATAGATCCTGGAGAGGGAGTATTTTATGGACCTAAAATTGACATAAAGATAAAAGATGTTCTAAATAGAGCTTGGCAGTGTAGCACTATTCAAGTGGACTTTAATATTCCTGAGAGATTTCATATTACCTACAGAGGGAAAGATGGCTTAGAACACCGACCAATCATGATCCATAGAGCATTGATGGGTTCATTAGAGAGATTTATAGGTGTTTTGATTGAACATTATGCTGGTGAATTTCCTACCTGGCTTGCTCCTGTGCAGGTTTTAGTTTTGACCATCTCAGAAAAACATGTAAATTATGCTTACACAGTCTATGAGAGTTTCTTAAGAAAAGGGATCAGGGCTAAACTTAACACAGAAAATGAGAAAATAGGTTATAAAATTAGACAAGCCACTTTAGAAAAAGTTCCCTATATGGTAATAATTGGTGATAAAGAGATGAATTCTAATAAAATTACTGTTCGACGGAGAGATGGTGAAAATTTAGAATCTATAGATTTAGAAATTTTCCTTAGCTTTATAGATAAGGAAATAAAAGAAAAAAACTAAAGTAAGGAGGTGCTCAAATAGCAACAAAAGATATAAGAGTTAATGAAGCAATTAAAGCAAAAGAGGTTAGATTAGTAGATGAGAATGGAAAACAAATGGGAGTAGTTAGCCTAAAAGAAGCAATTAACATAGCAAGAGAAAGAGGATATGACCTTGTAGAAGTAGCACCAAATGCAAATCCACCTGTATGTAAAATAATGGACTATGGAAAATATAAATATCAACTTGAAAAAAAGACAACCTCTAAGAAAACACCTACAGTAAAAGAAATAAAGATAAGACCTCAGATTTCAGATCATGATCTTCAATTAAAAGTAAAACACATTAAGAGATTTATTCAAGAGGGTGATAAAACAAGGATAACTTTATTTTTTAGAGGAAGAGAAATAGTCCATCAAGAATTTGGCATTAAAGTATTCGATAAAATAAAGGCTCTTCTTATCGGATTTCCTCACAAAATTGAACAAGAACCTCGTCTTGAAGGAAATAACATGAGCATGATTATAGCTCCAGGAAAAGATTGATTAAAATTTCCTTTTTCTTTTAAAATAAATGTCTAAATTTTTAGAGGAGGAGATTAATTATGCCAAAACTTAAAACTCACAGAGGTGCCTCAAAAAGGTTTAAAGTTACAGCTACAGGAAAGATTCTAAGAAGAAGAGCGAATAAAAGTCACCTGCTTACTGGTAAGCCTTCTAAAAGAACAAGGAATTTAAGAAAATCAGCTTTAGTTGATGAAACCATGTTCAAGGCAATCAAATCTCTCATACCTTATAAATTTTAAAGGAGGTAAATAATGGGAGCTTATACCACTTACCATCCACATAAACTAAAAAAGAAAAGAACTCATGGTTTTTTGAAAAGAATGAGTACTCCAGGTGGAAGAAGAGTAATCAAAAGGAGAAGAGCTAAAGGTAGATGGAGATTAACACCATAATATCTAATTTTTTTCTGCTTTTAGTAAGAATTTATAAGAGGTGTATTTCACCCTTGATGCCACCAGCATGTAGATTTTATCCCAGTTGTTCACAGTATGCTGAAGAGGCTATAAAAAAATATGGTATAAAGGGTATTTTTTTAGCTATAAAGAGAATTCTTAAATGTCATCCTTTACATCCAGGAGGATATGATCCTTTAAGGTGAGAATATGGAAAACAATGGTTTGAGAGCAATTTTAGCAGTAATTTTAAGTATGCTAATCCTTTTTGGTAGTCAATATCTCTATACAAAATATTTTCAAAATCATGAGATTCCCTCTCAAAAGGAGTCTAATACATTCCCTACAAAAGAACAAAAGTCATCAGAAGCACCTCTAACAAAATTACCTTTACCCAAAAAAGAAGACACCAAAAAAGATATTAAAGATACAAAATATAGGGAAATAGAGATTGAAAATGATGTGTTTAAAGTAACTTTATCCAATGAAGGTGCTACTATAAAAAAAGTTCAGCTAAAGAGATACAAAGATAAAAAAGGGGTTCCAATTGTTTTTACTTCCACTGAAATTGCCCCTCTTTCTATATTTAAAGATCAAAATTTAGATTATTCAAAGCTCATTTTTAGCATGGAAGAACCGGAGACTAATTTTAAAGATTCAGAGCAAATCGAAATAACTTTTAAATATAACAATGGAGAACTATCAATAAAGAGGATATTCACTTTTTATAAAAAGGATTATTACATAGATATTAGCGAAGAAATTTCTGGGCCTGGAAATTACTATGTAACCTTAGGTAAAGATTTCGGAATTTTTGACAAAGAGAATACTCCACATTGGGGACCTGTAATCTTAAAAGAAGCAGATAGAATTGAGTTAAAACCCTCTAAAATAAAAGAATCTCAACAATACAAAGAAGGCGTCAAATGGATTGCTCAGGAA
>CALDSV010000030.1 GCA_937924475.1 uncultured bacterium | reverse complement strand
TAAAATATTCAAGAAACTCTATTCTTTCTTGAAGTGTGAAAAAAGTCTTTAGAGGACTACCCTCTTCTTTATCAAGTTTAAAAAGATACTGAACTATCTTTACATGCTCCTCACGAGTTAAGTCAAATTTTTCGTTAATCTTCCTTAGGGCAAGAGTGGATAAATGGCTTAAAGAGGGGTTTGGGTCTGATTCTAAGTTCTCAAATTTTCCATATTCTATCCCGAGTATGCTTAGAAAATCTTTTATAACATCTCCATTAGGAAGTGCCTTTTTATCATATATTCTTGGAATTATTTTAGCTTTAGGGAAAAAGGTTTTCCATCTGCTTAAAAATTTATCGTACATAAGCAACCAAATGAGCCTCTTAGAGTGCTCAATAGACTCCTTAAAGCTATTCGTTACTCTCATACCATAGGCTTTTACAACTTGCGAATAAGAAGATTCCTGCCAAATGTCCTGTCTTCTAAGGTAAACGAGTATGTATATTTCTTCAAATAAGTCGTCAAGAGTATGACTAAACTTTCTAAGAACAGATTCATCGTTATAATGCATAAAAGCTTCAGAAGATATAATAACTTTTTCCGGCTTTGTTTCGTTCATTTCTCTCTTTAATTGCTCTATATAATCTTCAAAAGAGGCTGGTAAACTTAAAGATTTTGCTTCATCTGGTTTAAAAAGAGAAAAAGCCAAAAAATAGTGAGCAGGTATTCCACCGCCTATAAAAATACCCGTTTGAGGATATAAAATTTTTAGCTCCTTCAATAATATCTCTCTATTTCTATACAGAAAGGCTTGAATAGCGCTTGTGCCCGTTTTTGATAAGCCAATGTGTAAATACAATCTCATCCTCATTTTCTCATCCTCACTTTTAAACATTGTAATACTCTTCCAGAATATTTTCATAGTTTCCTCCTATGGATATCCTCTTACCTTCCCATCCATTCTTTAACACGTTCATGAGTATTTCTGCTATTTTTTGAGCACTTGACGGAAAGGGTATAAGGGTTCCAATATTTAGCTTCTTTAATCTCTCTGCCGGAGCCCCTATATCGTATGAGATGGGATATAAACCCAGCTTCAAAGCTTCCGATAAAGTGTATGTGTATGTTTCTGGGCAAACATGTAGAAATAAGGCTATGTGAGGATCATAGGTTTTAACAAGGTGGTAAAGCTCTTCTTGATCCTGGTAAGGACCTGTTATAACAACGTTAGGATATTTTTGGAGGTTTTCGTTGTTTTTTGTGTAGCCAAAGAATATAAATTCAAAGGGTAGATGTTTTTTATGGGAGTATTCTATCAATTTTTTGTATTGGGTGTATCCCTTATGCTCACCTATGGCTCCAACTACGGCAATCTTTAGCTTTGAAATATTATGAGGTCTTTTAATTTCAATTTCCACTTTCTGTTCGGGATGTGGAAGCACTTCTATATTTGTCAAGCCAAAAACTTGGTTTATATAGTTTTTGGCAGTTTCTGTAGGGGCAATTACCTTTTTTGCCCCACTTAAAACCTTCCTATAAAAGCTTCTCCAAAGATGTATAGAACCGTCAAAGTTATCTTCTAAAAGTGTTTCTATATCCCTTTGTAAATTGCCATGTTTCAGACAAACTTCACAGCCTTCCTCGCTTGGCAAGCCACAGAATATATCTCCGGGTCCCATAAGGTGTATTCTTGGGCATATATAGAAGTAATCATGGATTGTGATAAAATACGGAACATTTAGGATTTTGGGAAGTTCCCATATACTTAAGGTTTTAAAGCCTATGGTTTGATTGTAATGAACAAAAAGAATTGGTAGATCTTTTAGCTCTTCTAATATTTTCTCTGTATGAGAATATTCTGGATATTGAATGCTCAAAGACCTATCTCCCTTACTTTCTGGATCATATAGATACACGGCTATTTTGTCGCCTTCTGGTTGGATAAAGAGGCTGCCAACTCCCTTCTTAGCCAACAATAAAGCTAAATCTTCACAGTATTTAAAACTTCCACCGCCCCAATTGTGAATTACATAAAGGGCAAAAGACCTATACCTTTCCTTGAGAATCTCCTTTATTATCCTATTCCTGTATGTGGATATAGGGTCTGTTTTTATAAACTTTTGTACCCTTAGGTTATAATCTGGGTATAGTTTGTTGATAACCTCTATGGCTTTTTTAACCCTTTCTGGTTTTTCCTTCCCAAAGGATAGGCTTCCATGATGTTGAACAAAGAGGTCAAGACATGCCACATGCCTCCAGCCAAGAGAGGAAGCTCTCATACAAAAATCATTTTCCTCACCATAACCCTTATCAAATTTTTCTTCGTCAAAGTACCCTACTTCCCTTAGGCATTCCCTTTTTATATACATACAAAAACCTATTGCGGTAGGTATGTCTATTGTTATACCATCATTCACTCTTTGACAAAGGCTATCTATCTTCCTGTAGTCAAAACCCATAGGTATGTCGTTGTCAAAGTTAGGCTTTGGAATACTAAGGATGGTTGCTCTGTTTGATAAAGGAGTTACCGTGGCTATGTTTTTTGAAGAATAAGCTGCTCTTTTTAACCTATCCAACCAATAATCTGGTACAAGAGTATCGGAGTTTAAAAGCACCACATCTCTGTCTTGATGAAGCTTCATTCCTATATTCACGCTTTTTACAAAGCCCAGGTTTTCCCTATTTTCTATAAGGGTTATCTTACCTTCTTTGGCTAATTTTACTAAGTAATCTCTCAATTCCTTCTCCGGACTACAATCATTTATAACAATTACTTCATATGCAACATTGGTTTTTGCATTTAGCACACTCTCTATACATTGAATTGTCTCTTCTTTGCCTTTGTATACCGGTATTATAACGTCAATTTTGTTTGTGATTTCAATTTCACTCCCAAATTTACTCACCACTCTGTCCTTATAATTCGTCCTAATTATATCTATAGCCGTCTTTATAGAATAACGTAGTATGTCTTTGCCATTATTTTTGAGCTCCTGCGCTATTTTCTCTAAACTTTCTAAGATATCCGCCGTAGTGATTGATTGATATGAATCTATGACCTTTATATTAGTACCGCTAAGATGGATAGAAAAGTTATAACTATCCTTAAGAAAGTCTTTTTCTTTAAAAGCATGATAAAAACCAAAACATCCCTCGCCATATTCTTTGCAAACGTCCTCCCTTAAAAAATCCGCCCTTACAGTACCTACTTTTTTACCGTCCACGAATATATCCAGGTCAAGGGGTCCTGGATGATCTCCCACTTGCAGCCATCCAGCTATAGCCTCCAAATCCGCTTTATCTATATATGCCCTTTTTACATGAAATCTAAACTCCTTTTCTTTACCTATGGATTTGCCAGTATATGGATTTACTAAGAAAAGTTTATAACTTCTTCCATCAAGAAAGGCTTCTGGGATTTTGAATTTAAACCCAACCGGATGATTTATCCCTATTCTTCTAAAATCTTCCCTTTTATGCCATTCTGGTTCTACTTCTAACAGTTCTTTATCTACATATACTTGAATTTTTGGAGGGCTTTCAAGGGCTGAGCATAACCAACCAAAACATTGTATACCAGAGAAAAAGTCTATTCTTCCAAAGAGAAGAGACCTTGCAAGCCTTTTAGGAAAACCTTTTACTTGCCTTCCGTTAATATGTAAGTTTATCTCGACCCCTTCCTTTAGCTCTACTGCTTTTCTTAGGTCTATCCCAAACTTATACATCATAGGATGTATTTCTGGTGATGGATAAAAGACTATTGCCTTTTCTGGTAGGTCTATCTTTGTTTTATCTATGTATACTTCAAAGGTAGGCTCTTTGGGAGAGATAACCCACCCAAAGATAACTCCATTGCAAACCCCGTCCACATGATGTTGCTTTTTGGAAAGTTTATACTTTTTATACTTTTCTTTAATTTTCCTTATTATCTTCTTTATCCCCTTAGCAAACCTTCTCTTTATATTTTTAATCACCATGCCATTAGCAATACCCTTGCAGATACAGCTATCTGATAGAGGATCTGGGTAATACCTCTTACGATCTCTATGTTCTTTGCCTCTATCTTTGGTAGTACAAGGATTTCATCTCCTGGTTGTATGCTAACTCGATCTCCCTCTGAAAACATACCATTTGGGTGTAAAACAAGGATGACTTTATTAGCTCTTTCCGTAAAACCTCCAGCCTGATCTATGTAGTATTCTACTGTTTTTCCTGGTGTGTAGGCTATAGAATTTGGAAACCTAACCTCTCCGTGAACTAAAACAGTAGTCTTTTTCTCAGGAATGAAAATAATGTCTCCATCTTCAAGTAACATATCTTTTGCTTTTTCTATAGAACCTATAACTACCAAACCTTTTGGTTCTATATTCTTTGCTGCTTCTATAAATCTCATAATTAGTTCTGCCTCTTTTGCTCTAAGGGTTGCTTCTTCTTGTGTAGCTGCCCTACCTGTTAGAGCATAGATCTGTAGTTGTTGAAGTACCACATTTAACATTTCCTTTTGCCTTTGTGCTACTGATTTTCTAAATATCTGTATGGCTTCAAGGTTTGATTTAGTATTTGGAATTATCAGGGTAAGTGTGTCTCCTAACTTTGATCCGTAAGGCAAAACCAAAGCATGTGGCCCAGAATGAGCTCCATCTATCCTAACTAGAATGGTTCCCGGGTATTTGTCCGCAACAACGTTTATCTCATCTCCATTGTATATTTTTACCTTTTCAAGATCACTAAGTGAGTAGTATTCCATATACTTTTCTGTTCCTTGTTTTCGTGTAATAATTAAGTGCGTTGCAGTAGGTTTTGGTTTTGCAAGATTCATAGCCTCTTTTCCAGATATAGAGTCTCCTTCAAATTCAAACTGAAAAGGATTGTAAACTTCTCCTGATACACTAAAATTACTCTTTTTTGGTGTAACAAAAATGACGTCGCCATCAACCATCTGAATCAAATCCAGTTTCCCTTTTAATAAGAAATCATAAAGATTTATTTTTTGCCTTAAGTTGGAACCTCTTAGAATACTTATATCAATAAAACTCCCTCTTTCAGGGTCCACACCTCCAGCCCTGTCAAGATAGTAAAGAACCGAGTTTGAAGAAAGCCCACCGTAAAGACCAGGATTTTTAACAAAGCCTGTAACAAAGACCTTAACAGGAACAGCAGTTTCCAAGTAAGCATAAACAGCTACCACATTCTTAAAAACACTCCTTACACTTTTTTCCACTACCGTGTTAAGGTCGGCATTTTTTATCCCTAAGACCTTCACCGGCCCAACTTGAGGGATAAATATGTTTCCCTGAGGGTCAACGGTTAATGTGTCATCAAAATTAAAAGCTCCCCAAATTTTCACAGTAATTTTATCCCCAATAGCTATTTGATATTCAGGATTAAAGCCTGAGAATTGCTCTGTAGCAAATCTACCTAAAAAAAGATGTTCCCCAAAAACAGTAATGTTAATAGGTTGTGGCGGTTGAAAAGTTTGAAGCTGTGGAGGTTGGGGTGTGTGAAGAGGCTGTGCTTGTGTTGGTTGATTATTTTGAGGTTGTTGGATCTGTACTCCAAAAGGGAGTATTTTAGGTATACTTTGAGCTATTGCAAGTATATTAGCAAAGAAGAAAAAAAGGATTATAAAAAAAAACCTTACAAGTATTTTCATACCCTGTGCTCCTTTATTACGCTCACTACTATACTAATTATACCATAGAAAAGAAATAGCAATATTGAAACAAGGGCTATGTTATAAGCTCTTTTAGGGTATAGGGCCTCTTCTGGCATGTTAGGAGAAACCACTATTACCACGTTTTTTATCTTTCTTGAGGCTTCTACTCTAGCATTTTCAAAGGCAGAAAGGGTTGCTTTGTAGACATCTGTAAAAAATTCTGCGGTGAGTTTAATATTCAGATAGTCAAGAGCTATTAAAGTCTGGCCACCTACAAGCTTAGATTTCTCCTTTTCTATTTGCTTTTTAAGCGCATCTATTTGAGCTTTTAAGGCTTGAACCTGAAGAGAATTTTCATTCAGATAAGTAAGCATTTCTTTTAGTTTTGCTTCTTGAATAGCTAATTGACTTTCCAAATTTGATATTATAGCAAGATTTGCTTGAATTTCTTGCTGAGGATCCACCACCCTATGAGTGTTTTGAAATCTTACAAGACTACTAACCGCATTTTGCTTTTTTTGATAAGCATATAGCAATTCTTTTTCCACAAAATCCATCTGCTCCTTTGCTATCCTATGGGAAATGTCATTTATATACTTTTCACACTGTAGGATGATTTCATTATTAATTTTATATGCAATCTCTGGTTTGAAGGCGTAAACATTTACAATTAAGACCGAGTTGTGATCATCGTATTGAACTTTTACTATATTCTTTTTGTAATACTTGAAAAACTCTTCACGAGTGAATTTCTTTGGAAGCCTTTTTATAAAGTCAATGTTTTCATCCTGATAAAATTTTGATATCTTTAGAGTTTTCTCAAGATGATTAAGCATATCATAGGATAGTATATATTCCTGTAGTAATAAAGCATCCTCCCTTACCAGAGGGTTTCCTAAAAGAGGAATAGAAATATTAAGTGCACTTTGAATCTGCCCCGATTGTTTAACCGTTATCTTTGCTTCACTTACATATATATCCGAGGCTATAAAAACATAATAAACAGAAATCAAAGCAAGAGGTATTAAAACTACTATAAAAAATAGAGCATATCTTTTCCAAAGATTAAATATTCCTAAATCCGCCATTCTTGCAGGCATGTTCATAAAACTTGGAAGCCTCCTTGAAGTCTTCAAAAATTACAATATCTCTTTTATAGGGTATAGCAAATATATGGCATAAATCCTTTAAAGAATTTATCTTATGTGATGCAATGATAAGGTTTGACCTTTGAAGTTTTTCCTTCAATATCGTATTACACTTCTTTCTAAACTCTGTGTCACCAACAACGATTACTTCATCAATAATATAGTAATCAAAATCAAAAGCCATGCTAAGAGCAAAGGCTAATCTTGCTCTCATTCCTGTTGAATAAGTTTTAACTGGCATATCAAAGTACTTTCCAAGTTCTGTAAAATCCTTCACAAATTCTATTTTATCGCGTATATTATCTTCCTCTCCATAGATCCTGCATACAATGCTTACAATCTGACGTCCTGTAAGGCTACCCTGAAAACCTCCAGAAAAAGCCACGGGCCAGGAGATAGACCCATGGGTTATGATCTCACCCCTATCGGGATATTCAATCTTTGCTATAAGTCTTAAGAGGGTAGATTTCCCAGCTCCGTTTGGACCTATTATTCCTATGTTCTTACCGCTTGGAAATATAACATTAACATCCTTATACACATAATGCCTTCCGTACTTGGTCTTATAAGACTTGGTAAGGTTTCTTATCTCTATCATTCCGAAGAAAGCACCTCCTTTATTTTAATTTTATAAAGGGACAGACCAAGCCAAAGGACAACTATCGTCGAAAAGGTAACATACTCCAAGCTAACAGCATCCGCTCTATAAAGAGGGAAAAAGTTTACCCTGCTGAGTTCTATAAAATGAAGAACAGGATTCCAAAGTAAAAAAACTTGAAACTTCGGGGGAATCATGTTTATTGAAAAGAAGACACCTGATGTGAAAAAGAGAAACATCATAACAGGTGGTACAATGTTTTTTAGCTCTTCAAAGATATTCACCACTATACACAATACAAGACCTACCGAAAAGGAAAAAAGATATAGCAGTAGATAAATACCCAATAACCCAAGAGGGTCTTTTATTTCTGTAGAAAATCCAAGACACGCAAGCATAAAAAATATTACAACCCAAACTACTGAAAATATTATACCCTCCAATATCCACCTTGCTATCATAGCATCTATAGGTTTGACAGGTTGATAGTAGAAAAGACCTTTATTTGCTTCAATAGAGTTCATAACTTGGGTAACTATGTGTCTAAACATAAAAAAAGGTATAATTCCAGCTGCTAAGAACAAAGGATAATCCACATGGTATATTATCTTATCCGTTGCTCCTCTTAAGGAACCTGCCAGGATACCTCTTATCAAGACAAAGAGTACAATGATAGATAGAGGTTCAAGCAGCGCCCACAAGTATCCTAAGCGATACTTACCAAATCTTGTATTAAGCTCTCTTATAAATATAGCTATAATTACTTTCTTAATTTGTGTGAGCTCTTTATTCATCCTTAGTCTATGATAAAATAATATTCTTATGTACATTACAATGTCAAGAGAGATTGTAAGAATACCCTTTATAGATAGTTTACTAGGAGACAAAGTATGTTTATACTCAAGAAAAGTTTTATTTTCCCAAATTAAAGGAATAATTGGTTGGGGCTTAAAGGAAACAGCCAAAAAGGCAAAGAAATTTTCAAAAAAATATGGTATACCTTACATAAGTATAGAGGATGGTTTTGTTTGCTCTTATGGTTTGAGGGTTAAAGGTTACCCTCCCCTTTCTCTTATAGTAGACCCAGTAGGAATATACTATGATGCTACAAGGCCTTCTCTTCTTGAAAATATACTGAATGAAAGAAAGTTTGACAAAGAGGACCTAAAGATGGCAGAAAAGGCTTTAGAGGAAATTCTAAAACATAATATAAGCAAATATAACTACCAACCAATGGCAAATTCTGATGTTATAAAAAATGATAAAACTAAGAATGTTTTAGTTATAGACCAAACATATAAAGACCTTTCTGTAATTTACGGGTTAGCTAATGAGAAGACTTTTGAAGAGATGTTAAATAATGTTATAAAAGAAAATCCCCAGGCCGATATATACATAAAGATGCATCCAGATGTAATTTCCGGAAAGAAAAAGGGCTACTTAAACAGGGTTAAGCACGATAATGTGCATTTGATAACAAAAGACGTTAATCCACTTTCCTTGCTCAGGTTTTTTGACAAGATTTACACTGTTAGTTCTCAAATGGGTTTTGAGGCTCTTCTTTTGGGTAAAAAGGTGGTGTGCTTTGGTATGCCTTTTTATGCAGGATGGGGCTTAACAGAAGATAAAATAGAAAATCCAAGAAGAAGACAATCATTAAGCTTAATAGAGCTTTTTTGCGGAGCTTATATAAAATATTGTCATTATTTAAATCCTACAACAGGTGAAAGAGGTAGTATATTTGATGTTATAGATTTCATACTTAAACAGAGAGAATGGGCTGAAAAAATTGGAAAATTTAATTATTATTGTGTAGATTTTCATATGGCAAGGAAAAGCTATGTGAAACCTTTTATTAAGACAGTTAATAACAAAATTCATTTCATAAAGTCAAAGAATTTACATAATTTATCTTTTTCTGAAAAAGATGTTTTGCTAGTATGGGGAAATAAAAATCGTAAAAAAATACAAAATCTTATAAAAGATAAAGTCTCAATACTTACTGTAGAAGATGGATTCATTAGGTCTTATGGACTTGGTGCTGACTTTATCCCACCAATGAGCTTGGTTTTTGATTCAAGAGGTATATATTATGATTCCTCTAAAGAAAGCGATTTAGAGTATATATTAAATAACTATCCTTTTTCTGAAGAGGAGATAGAAGAAGCAGAAAAAATAAGAAAATTAATAGTTGAAAGAAACATAACCAAGTATAACATACAATTAGAGAAAAAGTTAAGAATAAATACTGATAGAAAAATTATTTTGGTAGTTGGACAAGTTGAGGATGATGAATCGGTCCTTTTTGGAGGTGGAGAAATAAAAACAAACCTTCAACTATTAAAAAAGGTGAGAGAACTAAACCTACAGGATTATATAATCTTTAAACTTCACCCAGATGTGCTTTCAAAAAATAGACAGGGAATGAACCTTAAGTCTATAAAAGAGTTAGCAGACCTTGTGGAAATTGAGGCAGATATATTGAGTTGTATTAAAGTTTCGGACGAAATTCATGTATTAACATCCCTTTCTGGATTTGAGGCATTGATTAGAGAAAAAAAAGTCTTTGTTTACGGTACCCCCTTTTATGCAGGATGGGGACTCACATATGACTATATAACTGTCCCAAAAAGGAAGAGAAAACTTATTCTTCAGGAACTTGTTGCTGGAACTTTACTGCTATATCCAGTGTACTATGATTGGAAACTTAAAGGATTCGTCGATTGTAAGACAGTTATAAACCGAATAACTTATGAAAGGTTAAGAAATAAAATGCAACTGAATACTTACCTTCCAAGACCAATAAAAAAGATTTTAAACTACATAAACTTTATTGTGTGGAGGTTAACCGCAAAATGATAAGAGATGTAAAAGAGGAGGTGTTGAAATACAATAGCTACCTTCTTCTGCAAGGTCCAAAAGGTTTTTTCTTTTACAAACTTGGTAAATACCTAAAAAGTATGGGTAAAAATGTCTATAAGATAAACTTTAACGGAGGAGATCTTCTAACATATCCCTCTTTTAGAAATACATATAATTACAGAGATAAATTAGAAAACTTTAAGGAATACCTCAAATACTTTATAGCATCAAAGAAAATAGAAGTTATTCTGCTATATGGTGATTATAGATATTATCATAGAATTGCTATAGAGGTTTGTGAGGAACTTAATATACCAGTTTACGTGTTTGAGGAGGGTTATATTCGTCCACACTATATTACAATGGAAAAATCAGGTATAAACGGTTTTTATAAATTACCAAAAGACCCACAGTTTTATAAAAACTTACCCAAATTAAAAATTGAAGAACCATTGCCTGTAAATTTTAGTTACATAAAGCAAACCCTTTCCAGGGCTTTTCATTATTTTTCTCTTGAACTACTAAGATTGTATTTTCCAAACTATGTCCCAACAAAAAGATACTTTCCTTATTTACTATGGATCTTTTATTGGATAAGAGGACTTGTAAAAAAACCTATATATCTTTATAAGGAAAGTTCCATATTTAAAAGAATAATAGAAGATCTAAAGAAAAAATATTTTTTGGTAATCTTACAAGTACATAATGATACACAAATTACACTGCATAGTGAGTATAAATCTATTGAAGATTTCATATCTGAGGTATTGCAATCTTTTGGCAGGTATGCGAAAATTGATACCTACCTTGTTTTTAAACATCATCCTTTTGACAGAGGCTTTAAAAACTACAAAAAGCTTATTGAAAGCCTTTCAGAAGAACTTAAAATTAAGGGAAGAGTTTTCTATATCCATGATATGCATCTTCCTACATTAATTAAAGGTAGTCTTGGAGTAGTTACCATAAACAGCACTGTTGGGTTGCAAGCTCTTTATCACAATATACCTGTAAAGGTAATGGGGAAGGCTATTTATGATATTCCTGGATTGACTTTCCAAGGGTCCCTTAATGATTTTTGGAGTAACCCGGGACAAATTGATAGAGAACTTTACAATAAGTTCAGAGCTTATGTTATAAAAACTAAACAACTAAATGGAAGTTTTTATGGAAAATTTCCTTTTGACTAAAGCATTCTTTTTTTTATCAAACTAACTACCCTTTCTACAGACTCTTCCACAGAGAGAAGATGAGTATCAAGCACAAGGTCAGGATTCTCTGGCTCTTCATAGGGAGAGGATATTCCAGTATATTCTTTTATTTCACCTAATATTGCTTTTTTATACATCCCCTTAGGGTCTCTTGATTCACAAATTTCAACAGGACATCTGCAGTATATTTCTAAAAAATCTTTCTTACCTATTATGCTTTTGACTTTTTCCCTCTGTTCCTTCAAAGGTGAGACAAAAGCTGCTAAAACAACTATTCCAGCATCTATGAAAAGCTTTATAACTTCTGCTATTCTGCGTAAGTGTTCATCGCGTTCCTCTTTTGAGAAACCAAGGTCTGAACATAAACCGTGTCTTATATTATCACCATCAAGTGTGTAAGTTCTAATACCAAGTTCATATAGTCTTTTCTCTGTAGCATGAGCTAAGGTAGATTTACCTGATGCTGGCAAACCAGTAAACCATACTGCTATGCTTTTATGATTGTTTAAACGATTTCTCATTTCCCTTGTAACTTCAAAATTGTGCCAAACTACATCACTCTTTCTCATTTAGTCCATCCTCCTTTTTATAATTTCTAAATATACTTTTTCCGCACTCTTTCTAAGAAAATTAAGTTTATCCACTGAGTTGAGAAATAGCTTATGCCTAAAACCTTCATCATCTATAAGTATCTTTATAGCTTCTATCCAATGTGCCTTTTCATTTGGAACTAAAATGCCATTTTTTCTATCTTTTATTATTTCCTCATATGGAGAGTTTTTTGAATATATACCAACGGCACCACAAGCCACTATTTCAAAAAACTTAATGTAGCTTTTTGCACTTCGGAAACCACCATTTAAAAAGGGAACCAAAGCAATATGCCTTTTTTTGGTTAATAAAAAATTTTTATAAGCATCCCACGCTATGGGATGTAGTACTATAACATTTTTTAAATTTTTAAACCTTCTATAAACTTTTGAACCACCTATAATTTCAAAAACTATCTCTCTGTTATAATTCATAATTTCCTCAATTATATCATAAAGCCAAAGCTTTTCTTGTAAATGAGAATCGGTTCCAAAATAGAAGAGGCTTAAAGTATTAGCTTTTTCCTCACTTACAACCGGTTCAAATATAGGATATGGAGGTAAGATTGAAGGATCGAGATAAGCATACTTTTTAGCTAAGTATTCTGTAGATACAAAAAATTCCGATTTAATATTTATCAACCATTTTTTCCACCTATATGCTTTTAAAAACAACTTTTTTATATATCTAAGAGGTAACCCTTTCCATGCTTTCATATCAAATAGGTCATCATCAAAAAAATAGATTATCTTTTTAATTTTATTTCTATTTTTCTCCACAAAGTTTACCCAATCTCTTGTAATATACCTTACAAAGATAAGTATAAGATTCGCATGCTTAATTTCCTTTGGTGGACTATTTATAAAAAAACTCCTTTCGTAATAACCAAGATGCTTTAATAATGGAATAATGTAGTAATCAGTAGAAGGGTTCCTTTTTTCTTCAATTATAAAAATAGGTCTTTTATCTTTCATTTTCTTTCCACGGTTTTTTTATTCTTGGTTTTAAAATTAGGGTAAATGCTTCATCTTTTAGTTCTAAATTAGGATTGTAAAATGGGTCATTTTTTATAAACTCTCCCCATCTATTTCTAATAAAAAGAGCCTCATTCTTTCTTTCCTTCTTGTAATTTTTAGAATGTTTTTTCCCTCTTGTTAGCGATTCGTGATGGTAAAGTTCCACATAAGGTGTAAATATTATTCTGTAGCCTTTACTTCTTAATCTAAGACAATAATCAACATCATTGAAGGTGATTGGTAAGTTCACTTCATCAAATCCTTTTAGTTCTTCAAAGAGCCTTTTCCAAGTCATCAAGCAAGCTCCTGTAACTGCAGAAAGATCTTGTTGAAGAATAGCTCTACACATATATCCTTCTTCCCATCTCTCGTAGCCTTTAAAAAGATGATCTGCTGTACCATGTAGACCTATTATAACACCAGCATGTTGCACTGTACCATTTGGATACAAAAGCTTTACCCCTACAGCTCCAACTCGTGGCTGTTCAAGACAACCGAGCATTATTTCAAGCCATTGAGGGGTTATAACTTCTGTATCGTTATTTAAGAATACTATAACTTCTCCAGTTGCATAATTAGCTGCAAAATTGTTAATAGCTGAGAAATTAAAAGCTGCATTATATCTCAAGATTTTTACATTTTCCAATAAATTTAAGTATTTTAAATATTCTACGGTTTCATAATCAGAGCTTTGATTGTCTACTATCAATATTTCGTAGTTTTTATAGGTTGTTTTATTGAGGATGCTTTTAATACAGTTTTCTAAAATTGGCTTATTATCTTTTGTTGGTATAATTATACTTATTAACGGTCTACTTTTTGGATGATAAATTATTTTGTAACAACCATCTTTTAGAATTTGCACTTCCGCATTTATACCTAATCTTTTAAAATGGTTTTCTAGCAAAATTATGGAGCTTTTCCTTTTTGTAAAAAGATTTTCTGGAAAGTGAAAAAGAATAGCTGGTATATGTCTTATCTCAGAAAAATTGAGCTTTTCAACTATTTTTAGCAATATGGCATGAGAATTCCCAATATCTTCTTCCATAATTTCTATATTTTTCAGAAGATTCATTTTTACTGCGAAAGAAAAATTTATATAATCTGTAGATCTAAGATACTCTAAAGAAAAATCTGGTTTAAAATGTGGTTTTTTTCTTGTTCCTTTAATATCTATATAATCATGATCAGAATAAATAAGTATAGGTTTATTGGTTTCTATCTCCTTTGCCATCCAATAAAGAGCATATTTAGATAATAATGATCCACTTGGTAGAATTATTAGATAATAGTCGGAATATAGTGGATTTTTTATGAATTGAAGACAATTTTTTGTTTCGCCAATAAATATGTCAAAGTTTTTATACAATTGTGTATTTAGTGAATTTAGTGTATTTTGAATGTTTCTATTTTCATCTTGTTCAATAATATAAACCAAAAATTTTGTCTTTAGGTTAGAAGTTTTTATATCTTGTACTATTAAATCTATCTCTTCGCTTAACAGAGCATCAAAAATCTGAACCCATTTTTTATATTTTAATTTTTTATTATGTTTTATCTTTTTTATAAGACGTAATACTCTGAATGAAAAATTAATCATTGTAAAAAAACCCTTTTTGTAAAAATTATATTTATAAGCATAAACATAAAAAGTAAACAAGTAAGTTTCCTTTATCCACTTCCATAATTAAACCTCTTATCTATACTCACTTAGAAAATTGTGCTAATTTTAGGATTTTTATTCTTGTTAGGTAAGCAAAATTGTAAAATTATTTTATGATTAAACCTCCTAAGTAAGTTTAGGCTAAATAATTATACCAAATCACCCTTTTTATAGATAGCCTTAGGTGTGAGCTATTTTGAATTTCTCATTTGGCATATAAAACAAGTAGTTGAAATAGTAGAAAAAGATATGGGAATAACATATAAATTATTTAAGTTCCTAAACTCTACCCATTTCCTAAAAATAAGAAAGTTTTAGTAAGGTAAAAATATGTTGTTTGTAAACTTTGGTTTAGAAAACTTAGCCAAGTTTTTAATTTTTTTAATAGTTCTTGCTCTATCTCATATGTTTGCTGAGGATGAAGAAAAGAGCTATAGAAAAAGGCTTTTTTAGGGTAAGCCTTGGAGAAAAGCTTATAGATCTTTATACAAAAGAGCTAAAGAGAAAATATACTTATATGTTTTTTTCTATTTCTTGAGAAATAATTGGACAGAAGCAGAAAGAGTTTCTAAGAAGCTTATCTTTAGTTGAAGATAAAGGTACTGCTTCCGAGAGTTTCCTTATGTGGGTTCAATTCCTACCAGCTAAAAGTTTTTTAGCATTGAGACAAAGTTCTCTTGCTTCTTGTAATGTGATTATAGGATATATTCCAAGTGCGAGTGTTTTTTGTGTTCCTTTATATCTGTAGTTTATTCTCCAAAGTTTACTTCCTTGAGGAGTAACTAAAGATAAAGTCCCATACCATCACTAACTTTATAAGGGGAGTTAGTTGGCTTTAGAGATTTAATTTTTAGGTCTGTAAGTTTACCCATTTTAAACTCCCAACTTTAATTTTTGGATACCAACACTTTATCACTTTATTATGATACCATAACAAATACCAACAAATTTTCAAGATTATTTTAAAAAATATGGTACCGCATGAGACTATATGATATTCTAAAACGCTCATCTTATCTATTTTTTGGGACTGAGTTAGATGGACTAAAACTAGGTGGAACTGTTAATTTATGGAGGCGGCGGGAATCGAACCCGCGTCCGAAGGTGCTACTTCTAAGCATCTACATGCTTAGTGGAAGTTTTAGATTTCGGAACTTAGCTCGCCCTTCCACTGGCTTTCTAAGCTCCTACAACCCTTAGATTTTCCCTTAAGCATCGGGTTAAATGCTTAAGAGTAGCTCTGATTTATGACGCCTTTCCCAAGCCTCAGAGCAGAACTTGGGAAGACGGCTGCTTTTAATTAAGCAGCGAGTGCCAATTCGTTGTTGGCAGTTGTGTTTTCCCTACCTTTTTTACGTGGCGGCAGGAACCACGGCATGCAGCTTAGCCCTCACTACCTCCGTCGAGTCCTTTCGCCCCCTTGTTAAAGATCATTTATTCTTTAGGGCACGCTCAATTTCTCTTTGAGCTTGTCTTTTTTTAATTATATCTCTTTTTTCATATTTCTTTCTACCCCTTGCCAGAGCAATTTCAACTTTTACATAAGGACCTTTAAAGTATAGTTTCAGAGGGATTAATGTATAACCCTGCTGCTGTATTTTGCCCTTCAATCTTTCAATTTCTTTGCGATGTAGTAATAGTTTTCTTGTCCTCAAGGGGTCATGATTAAAAATATTACCATGACTATAGGGACTTATGTGACAATTAAGTAACCATGCTTCATTGTCTTTGATGATTACATAACTATCTTTTAGATTTGCTTTACCATCTCTAAGAGATTTTACCTCTGTTCCTGTGAGTACTATCCCTGCCTCTATTGTTTCATCAATAAAGTAGTCAGCATAGGCTTTTTTATTCTGGCTTATGATTTTTATGGACATTTTTGCTCTATCTGCTTACAGCAGAGGATTTCTTCTTCAAGCTACTACTTTGTTTTGCTGCAGTATACATTTTTCAGTGACAACACCATTAGGAGTTGATATTTCAAAACTACCATCTTCAATCAGTCCTAAGTTTTTGAGAGTATAGAGAATCTCTAATAGTGTTTGTTGAATTTTTTCAGCAGGAATGTCTTTAAATTTTATCTCTAATTTTGCTTGCATAGAACAATATTATATCAAAAGAGAGCCTTTTTCAAGAATTTTTATTTCTTCATCCTTGTCGGTAAATCCGATAAGAGTTGGTTTAAAAAAGATGAAATCTTGATGAAAGGGAGTCCTAATCTTACCACCAAAGGAGGAATTATCACCTAAGGCAATGTGTATTGTTCCAAGTATTTTTTCTGATTCAAGGATGTTGTCTGGTTTACTTGCTTTATCGTTTGTTCCAATTCCAAGCTCTGCAATGTTTCTGTTTTCTGATCTTTCATTAAGCTTTTTTCCCAGTTCCTCTTTATAAGGTTCATCTCCTTCAATTGAAAATACCTTTCCTTTCTCTACTTTTAAAATTAATGGTTTTTGAAGTTTTCTTGTAGGTGCCCATTCTACTACAAGTTTACCCTCTGCAGTGTTTTCTAAGGGTGCAAGAAACACTTCGCCTGCAGGAAGATTCCCAAAGGAGCCTTTGCGTGTAAGGATTCCTGAGTCAATATGGACTCTTCTTCTGCCTTTCGAAAAGGTTATTTTTGTACCATTTGGAGTTTCTATTTGTATTCTCTCCACTTTATGAAGAAATTTCTTTATTTTTTCTGATCTTTTGTGGACTTCTTTCCAGTCTGCCATCATTGCTCCTATGAGCATTGAGGACTCAAAAAGTGGCATGCTTGCATATCTTGTGCCACAAACTGTGGTTAGAAGGTCTCTAAAGTTGGTGTGACTTGTAGAAAAGTTTGAAAGTGCAATAACTGCATTTACAGCATAAGTGCGGTAAGCTTTTATAATTTTTTTAATCTCATAAATTTCTTTTTTTGTAATATTTTTTGAAAGAAGTTTTTCTAAGAATCCTTTTTCTTTGAGCTTCTTTACAGTTTCTTTCCCAAAAGCAAGCTCCCATAATTTCTCTGGAGGTTCGATGCCATGAGAACCAGTAGCTGGATATTCGAAATAGATTATCTCTTTACATAGGGAGATGCCAATTTCTTTTAGTTTTAATGCAACATCCTTAATAGCTTCTCTTCTTTGTTTTTCTTCGTGGGAAAGCCTCTCATCCTTTCTTATAAGATCAGTAAATAGGAGAACTCTTTCATAGGGTTTTATTTTTAAATTTACTCTAAATATATTTTCCAAAGGCCTCAGATTCATTCAAAAAGCTCCAGTTGATTCATTTTCTTAGAGTGGAAATCTATAGGATACTTACAATTAAAACATGCCATACAGAAAAGGTCAGCATTAGGAATTACCTTTTTTAAGCCTTCAATGCTAAGGTAACCAAGAGAATCAGCTGTGGTATATTTTCTTATCTCTTCGATTTTATGGGAAGAGGCAATGAGTTCTTGCCTTGTAGGAGTATCTATCCCGTAAAAACAAGGTCCAACTGTAGGTGGAGAACTTATTCTCATATGAACTTCTTTTGCACCGCCAAGTTCTCTTATCATTTTTACAATTTTTTTTGAGGTGGTTCCTCGAACTATTGAATCATCAATGACTATAACTCTTTTATTTTTTAAGGCATCTCTTACTGGATTTAGCTTTATTTTTACTCCAAAATGTCTAATGCTTTGTTTTGGTTCTATAAAAGTTCTTCCCACATAGTGATTTCTTATTAAGCCAAACTCAAAAGGAATTCCACTTTCTTCCGCATATCCCAATGCTGCAGGCACACCTGAATCGGGAACAGGAATAACAAGGTCTGCCTCAATGGGATGTTCTCTTGCTAACTGTCTTCCAAGTTCTTTTCTTATTGTATTTACGCAAGTATGATCAAAAATATAGCTGTCTGGTCTTGCAAAATAGATAAATTCAAAAACACAATGAGCAGGTTTAACAGAATTAAATATCTTGATGGAGTTTAATCCGTTTTCATTGATTATCAACATTTCTCCTGGATTAATATCTCTTATATAATTTGCTCCAATTAAGTCAAAGGCACAAGTTTCAGAAGCCACTACATAAGCATTATGAAGTGAACCTAGGGCAAGAGGTCTTATTCCATAAGGGTCTCTTATGGCAATTAATTCTTTTTCTGTCATAAGAAGTAAGGAAAAGGCTCCAGATACTTGTCTTACTGCATTGGCAATTCTCTCTATAGGCTGCCCACTTTTTGCTCTTGCTATGAGATGAAGAATGATTTCACTATCAGAAGTGCTTTGGAAAATTGCTCCATCTTTTTCTAATTTTTCTCTAAAAGTATCAATATCAATTAGATTTCCATTATGAGCTATTGCGATGCTTCCTAAGCTGTAGGTTGCCATTAAAGGTTGTACATTCTCTAAAGTGCTTGAACCAGTGGTGGAATATCTATTATGTCCTATTGCAATGTGCCCAGGAAGTTTCTTTATTACCTTTTCATTAAATATCTCGGCTACAAGACCTAAGGATTTTTCCAGATAGAGTTTTGTTCCATCAGAGGAACATATTCCAGCTCCTTCTTGCCCTCTATGCTGTAATGCATAGAGCCCAAGATAGGTTAAGTTAGCAGCTTCGGGATGTCCGAAAATCCCAAAGACTCCGCATTCTTCCTTTATCTCGTGGAAAAAAACAGTCTTTTTCATCTTTAGGAAATATTCTAAATTTTAACATACAAATGATTTTGTTTACTAATTTTTGTTTATGAAGAGGGATAAAAGGAGTTATTTCCTAAATTGTTGATAAAAGTTTTTATTATTCTCTAAAAATTAGAAAAAGGGTGACAATGAAGCTTACCACTGTCCCCTCCCTTACTGTCATTGCTTTAGTTCCTTAGAACCTCGATGCAATCTGATTTTGCGAGAATAACTCTTATTTTTTGTAATTGCGAGGCTCACGAAGTGAGCCGTGGCAATCTCATTTTAGGCCTTTACAGTAAAGCTTATAAGACGAGATTGCTTCCTCGCTTACGCTCCTTGCAATGACTTCCCATAATGTCATTGCAAGCACCCATTAAGGTGCGAAGCAATCTCTTTGCACATTCATTACATTTTTTTCTTTCATCGCAACACCGACGCAGAGGTTAAATTTATGTTATCTAACTTATATTATTTTGAAACTTTGGAAAAATTTGATAAATTTTATGGAATTATTCAATAATATTAGCAATGTTGGATTACTTAGATGGTACAATTAATGAAGAACAAAAAAAGAAGATTTTAGAAATTTTTTCTCCTTACCCCGGGATTTTAAATAGTGTTGAGGAATTAATTAGTAAACTTGAAAAGAGCTTTCACAGTCAATATATTTCCTATGAAATTGAGACTCACTTTATAAAATATTTCAATTATTATTTAAGGCATTCTGAAGGGTTTGAAGCTACAAGATTTTTATTTGGTTATTTAATGAAATGTCTTCACAAAACAGAGACAAAAGAAAGTTGCATAAAATCAATACTAAGAATGATTTTAAAGTTAATTGAAGAGTGTGATTTACAGAATCAGAATTTTCTAAGCATCGCAAGGAATATTTTTAATTACTTATCTTCAGAAGAGATATCATCCTATCTGCCAAGACTTGATAGCCTTAGAGTAATTGGTAAAACAATATTAAAAATTCAAATAAGAGATGAAAAACTTTTGAATGATTTTACTCGCTTATATAAAAAATATTTAATTAGTCTCTATGATGAAATTAATTCAATCATAGATCCAGTAAAATATCACAAAGAGATATTTTTACAGGGGTTTCCTTATGCTGAGAAGGCTTATTCTTTTCTTTATAAAGAGATACAAGAAAATACCATGAGAATAAAAAACAATGATGAGCTCAGTGAATTAATAAAAGTTCCTGCAGGAATTGAGATCTTTAACATATTTAGAGAGCTTCACAAACAATTTATTAACTCCGGAGACATTTGGCTTGATCTTTCAAACAGAATTTACTATTTCTTCTGGTTAACGGAAAATGAGATTCTTTCTGATTTATACGATTTTTCTATACGAGAAATAGGGAAGAACATAAAGAATTCTTTTCC
>CALDSV010000029.1 GCA_937924475.1 uncultured bacterium | reverse complement strand
TACGAGAAAGAAAGGGGTGCCCTATCTTTAGATTTTTCTTTAAATTGACAGATTATCTTATCAGACCATCATAAAAAATTTGTTGGGACCTTAAAAAAGATAAGTCTAAAGGGCGAAATATGCACGCAATTACTATCAAAGTTAAGCATCTATGAAAATCTCGGTTTTATTCTGTTCTATTATCCTATAATTTCCTTTGGGATTAACCAGAAAAAATTGTATAAAAATATTATAGTAAAATTTTAAAACTTAAAGTTAAATAGGAAGAACATGTCAAAGAGAGAAAGAAATTTAAATGCTTATGAAGAGTCAATATCCCAGCCTTTTATCTCAAAGATGGAAGATAGTTAACAAAGACTATGGAGAGTTTTTCATTGTTTTTTTGGTTAATAGTTATTCCATTGGTTAAGATATTTTAAGGCAGATATTTGCCCTTAAGTTTGAAGCAAGTTATATGAATAATTTTTTAGATACAAAGGAAGTAGAAGGTATACAGGATGCATGAAAAGACCGGAACCGATATCCCTATTTTCAGAGATATCAAAAGCACCTTTTTTACCTGCACTAAGGGAGTCAGCTATGATAGTTCCAAGAAGAAATTTTTTGAATTTAAAGATTTCCTTCACTGAGTTCCGATCTTTTTGTTATTTATGTCAAAAAAACTTACTAGAATACAATTATGTTTCTATCTAAATTCAGTAAACTTTCTATCAATTTCATACCTTAATTCTTCACCAACTCTTTGGAAGATATCTAAAAGATTTTCGTATATATCATCACCTGAAACAAAATTCCAAAAATCTTCTCCAACTAAAATCTCACCACTTTGAAGATCATATAATCCCTTTAATGTCCACCTTTCATAAGGTTCAGGATGATAAGGATTATAGGGAATCGCTAATCTTGTGAACACCTTAGCATTTTTATCTTGGCTTAGTCTTAAAGCAGTCCACTTGAGAAGCTTGAGTTTTAATGCTGCAAATTCTTTCATATTTGGTTTAGCACTTGTGATATCAAAATAGTTTTCCCAATCCTTGATTTTGACAAATAAATCCACAGTAGAGTCAGGATGCTCTTTTAGTTGCCCTACCTTTATTATATTCCTGATTTTTTCAAGTTCATTTTTCTTATTAGGGACCTCTTCACCTTTCCTTAATTTGTAATGAATCTCGTTTATAATTTGTTCCGCCTCTTTATTAATCTCTCCAAGCAATTTATATTGTCTTACCGCAAAATATCCTGCTTCTTCAGCTAAAATCGCAGCTACATGTTCCCAGATAGACATACCAAAAGTTGTATTCATTGACTGAATAAAAGAAAACATAGCATATCTATCCTTACCAAGTAATCTATGGTGAAAGGGCATATGTTTCGTCTCAGGTCTATAATTTCTCAATTTCTCTCTTACAGTGTTTTTGAGAAGGTCAGAAATTCTATTCTCTGTTTGTGAGGATAATGGCATATTACACCTTCCTGAAATAGAATATCGATTCAAAAAATTTATTTTTGTCCCGTTCAGTTCTCATAAGAACAGGTCTATGAAAAACATCTACTAATTCAAATCCGCATTGCTTCCCTATTTCAGGATATAAATTAAATTTATCATTAGCAACAATGAAAATTGGAGAGTTAATAACTAAATTTTTTGATACATTTTTGAATACATCAACAATGCCTTTTACATATTCTGCTTTTGCACTTTCACTCTGCCCTTTTTTTGCTGGACCTATTTCAAGCTCATCCTGTCTTGGAAAACCAAATAATTCATAGGCATATCTATGTTGTTCGTGATAATCTATGAGACCAACATAGGGAGGCGAGGTAAATATTCCGTTTATTTTAATATCCTCTGGCAATTTAACGCTTCTCGCATCGCCTTGAATAATTTTAACAAAGGCATCAGTCCTTAACTTGTCAAATTCTTTTAATCTTTTTATAGTATCCCAACTATAACGATTAATAAACTTAAAAGCCTCATTTATTGGTTCACAGTATCTTTTATGTTTGATACACCAATAAGTTTCTCTAACAGGTGTTTTAGGTCTTGCCAAATCATAATGTGGGATAAGTCTTGCTGAGCGGGCAGCCCTTGAAAGAATAATCTTTAAAACATCCTGATTTTTATAATCAGGTATGATGCTCTTGTAAAATAGTATTTCCTGCAAAGCCCTTTCGCTAAACCATTCTCTCAGATAAATACTTTCTGTATGAAACTTTCTTACCTCTATAGGGAACAGAGATGCACTATTGTACTGCAAATTATAACTGAAAGATTTCAGTCTTTTTAAAGCATCCTTAATTTCCCTTTCAACGTCTGCTATGTCATATTTTTTGGTTTTTACCTCTTGGATCAATACATTAAAAGGAGACAATTCTATACCGATAGAATTTATTCCCAAGACATTTGCTTCTACAAGTGTTGTTCCTGAACCAGAGAAAGGATCAAGAATTGTGTCACCTTTCTTAAAATATTTTCTTAAAAAAACCTCAACTAATTGTGGAATAAATTTACCAAGATAAGGATGTAATCTGTGAACATGTTTTGTTCTTTCAGATTCTCTCACGCCCAAAAAAGTTAAATCATCTCCCAAAATTTCAATATTCTTTTTAGTGTCTACATTTGCCTCTATTAACTTTGGATCTATTCCAAATTTCAATGCAGCCCTCCTATTCAACTCAAGCATATGTTCCTCTCCTCTTTATGCATTTGCATTTCAAAAATTCTTTTATATTTTAACAACTTTGTTTTCTGCCCATAATATTTAAAAATAACTCATCATTTCAGTAAATAAATTTACCTCAATCCTAACCCAACTTAGGTTTTTTTAATTATAACATATTGATATTATTGAATTTTTGTTTTTTAAATACAAATTCGCTTTTCTTATATACTGCCATTCTCTTACTTGGTTTGTAATTTACAGGTAGTTTCATTTAAAGCTCCTTTTGTTAACTATTTGGCTTTGTAGTTATCTTTATGTCATAAGTGTGTATCCAATCTATATCCAGGTAAAAAACTTTCACTATTTGATGACCCTTTAATAAAGACCTTATCTTTATACCTCTCCTACAATCTACTTACTGCCTTAAGGTATACTCTAATGAAAAATCCTAAATTCCCGCAAAGTTAGGCACTATGTCAAAAATTATCCAAATTAAAGCTACTCTCTGAATGTTATAAATCCTACGGGGATGTTGTCTAATAAGGCTTTATAAGAATAGACGATTTTATACTTGACTTTCATAAGATATTTATTGCCTAATGCCTATATAGGCATTATGAGTTATATTAGATACAAGAGATTTGGCAACAAGGAATACGCATACGAGGTAATCTCTTATTGGGATTCAGTTAAGAAGATACCTCGGCAAAAGGTAAGATATCTCGGCGTGGTAATAGATAAAAAGGAGGGCATATTTGAGAGGAAATCATCAAGGCAAAGAGGGGAGAGGCTTATTTTAGATTTTGGGGATACCTTTCTTCTGTATGAATTTATGAAGAAGACAAAGCTAATAGAGCTTATAGAAAGGGTTTTTAAGGACAAGGCAAAGAGTCTATTAGCCCTTCTTTGCTATCGTTTATGTGATGGTTCTGCAATGAATTATGCGAGGATATGGCATGAAGGGAACATATCCAGTTTTTTATTCAAGGATATAGAGCTTTCATCTCAGAAGATAAGTCTTTTTCTAAAGGCTATAGGGAATGAAGTACTGCAGATGGCATTTTTTAGGGACTATATATCTTCTTTTGTGAAGGCAGATGAGGGTATTATAATGGATACGACAGCCTTACCTAACCAGATTAAACTTTCCTTTAATGCTTGGGGATACAGCGACGGAGAGATAGACAAACAGATAAGGTTTCTTTTTGTAGTTGATAAGAAGAGTTCTTTGCCGGTATTTTTCAGGTATTTACCAGGAAACATCATTGATGTTTCTACCCTTAATATAACCATAGATGAACTTAAGAAGTTTGGTATTAAGAGTAGTTTTATCATTATTGATGCAGGGTTTTTCTCAGAGGAGAACATAAGGGGTTTATATAAAGGGGGTATTAATTTTCTTGTGAGATTACCTTCAACGAGGAGATTATATAGGGAATTACTTAAGGAAGGGGTGCAGGACTTAGAGATAATTAAGAATGCTGTGAAATACGGCAAGAGGGTATTGTTTATAAAAGAGAGGGAAATTAATTTATTTGGCGAGGGGGCCTATGCTTATATTATCTTTGATCCAGAGAGGAAGGGGCGTGAGATAAAGAAGCTTTTACTTGATGTAAAAGATAAAGAATTAGAAGATGAAGAAGGACTTGAGTATAGATTAATGAAACGAGGGATAATGATTCTTGTATCCTCCTTCAAGATAGAGAAGGGAGATTTAATGCCTCTTTATTACATGAGGCAAACAGTGGAGAGGTTATTTGGGTTTTCAAAGGATGATTTAAAATTAATCCCGTTAAGGGTTCATAAAGAAGAGACCTTGAGGGGTTATTTGCTGTTAATCTTCATAGCATTAACAGTATTGTTACTATTAAAGAAGGAGATAGGGAAAGGACATACCACAGAAGAAATCCTGATGACTATGAGAAACCTGAAGTGCAAGGTATATGACGATGAAATACTCATTCAAGAATTAACAAAACAACAAAAGGAAATTATAAAAAAATTAAATATCCTAGTGCCTAAAAGTATGGGAATTTAGGAAAATACAAACCAGAAGCGAATATTGATAATAGATAGCAGGTAAATTAATTAAAAAATTTAATGATTCTCTCTCCTAAAACATCAAATAACTTTGATTTCTCAAAAGTGTTATCTTAATTAGCAATTTAAGAATCTTTTTAAAAAATTTTTTTTAATCCCCAAAATTTAGTGAGATTTTCAAAAAATACTCTTTTTTTTCTAATTCTCTTAAGGTGTTTTCTAAATTTACAGAAAAGTTGAACATTATTGAAAATCCAATTTTGCTTAGAATTTTACCAAGAAGATCAATTTTCCCTCCAATTGAAGAAATGAAACTTATCAGCTCCTTTGTCTCTTTGGTCAGATTAAGGGAGATCTGGATACTCTGTAATCTATTAGTTTCTCCATTCCTTAATTGAAACAAATGATAAATTTGAAGATCATTTTTTAAGATAGGAATATCTTCAAGTAGTTTATGCGCAGCCTTAATATCTGTTTTACCTTCAAAAAAAGAAGCTTGTAAAAACAGGTTTCTTACAAGCTCACGATCTTTTTCATGTATTAAATCCATGCGTGTTTTTATATTTGAGCCAATGCCACCTTCTATACCTTTAACACTACCACTCACATGCCCACCACCTTCTAACGAAGCTTTAATTTCTTTCTTTATATTAGTCTCTATGATGTCAATTTCTTCAATCTTAACCTCTTTAGCCCCTAAATATCTACAAAACTGAGTAAAAATAAGATATTTTCCTAAAGGGAAATCTTGTATATTACTAATCTCTGTGTAACGATCTCGATAAAATGGATTTTGTACAAGTATTAAACCTTCTTTATCCAGATTACTTTCTATTAATTCTTGGACTACCTTGTCATTTTTGTTAAGTGGCAAGGAGAGAATACACATTTCAGGGTTGTTTACAAATTCCTCTGCCTCACGTGACTCATACAGCATATCTACTTTATCTTCGTCTAAAATTATAATTATTTTCCGTTTTGTCCATTCTTTAGGGGGAGTGTTTTTGTAAATCATATCTTATCCTCCTATTCTTTCATTATCATTTTTTAAATATTTTAAAAAACAATATCCTATGGCTAAAATTGTGGGCATTGCAGCTATTATAGGAGAAGTCTTAAGTTTAATTGCTATTGCTGTTCCGCTAATCCCTAACCCCAAAGCAGCTAAGCAGTGTAATTGTTTTTCCTTTGATTTCTTTTTATTGAGAATATTGAAAGATTTTATAATTAAATCTTTTATCTGTTTTTGTTCTACATCTGAAGCAAAACTTAAGCCTATACTGGCAATAAAATTTTCAAAAGAAGAAAAAAAATCTTCTATAAAGAATTTTATATTGCTATGAGGTGACGGAATTTTACCATAACATAAAATAGGTGCTTTCCGGCCCATATTATCCCTAAAAGAAGAAATTATTTTAAGGACAAAATATTGTCCTGAACTAAAAATTGTTATTGAGGCGTTATCGTTTTCCAATGTGTCTATCTTTCCCTTTTTGGTAATTCTGGAAATATTATTTTTTAATTGAATTTGCTCTTCTAATTCATTAGTAAACTCGCCATTGATTTGAGCATAATCGCTCCCTCCCTCTTCACCGGCTAAATTTTGCATCCAAAAAGAAAATTCAAATACATTGTTTGTCTTAATCATTTTTTTATCCCTATGATGTTTAATAGAAAGGAACGAAGTTTTTGAGCATCTGTTTCGCTCTTCAAACTTCCTATTACTACGGAGAACTTAAGTCCCTTTGTTATAGCAATGTTCATAATCCTTTTTATAATATCTTTTTCTTTAAATCTGTCTATGTATTCACCGAAATTTGATGGTGTAATCTTACTATAATCTGGATGCATATCTAAAAAGGTACCTATAATGACAAGATGCGGTTTATTTTGTTCAAAAATATTCCATGATTTAAACCTTGTGATATCGCTTGTGACCCTTGATATTGTGTTCTCATCGTCAGATAAGATTTTATCTGATCTTACTAAGTAAAAGATAAAATCAGCATTTTTACAACCCTCTTCCCATCCCCCATATTCACCCTTACCTCCGGGAAGATCTAAAATTATTACCTTTGATTCATTTAGAGATACCTCATACCTCTCTTGTTGTACTGTTTGTTCATAGCTAATAGGTAGTTTGTGTGTCGTAAGGAAGGTAGCCAAGGTTGTTTTACCCACTCCCCGTGGACCTATTACTACTATATTTACTCTTTTCTCCTCATTACCAGCAGCTGCTGCTGCAATTATTGATATCGTTGCTGCTGCTGCTGCTATTATCCACCACATAGTACCTCCTCCTAATTTTTTTCTAAAATTACACCAAAAAATATCCCCTTGTCAAGGAGAAATCTATTTATTAGAATTTATATGAGTCTCCAGTAACTCCCTCTGTTTTTTTATTCGTGTCTCTAAGAAGGGATGTTCGTCAGTAATTGTAAGTAAAAGCTTGCCAAATATTGTATTTTCAAGGTTATCGGGGTTATTTTTTAGCCTCTCAAAAAATTTAAGTCCTCCAGAGGGATTTAATCCAGCTTCTTTCAAGTAATGGAATGCATCTTTATCTGCCCTCAATTCCTGTTTTTTAAGTAAAAACTTAATTCCCACCTCTATTGCAAGACTTGCTAAGAATCCAAGAACTGACCCAGATTTAAAGGTTTTTATAAGCCCTAATCCAGATTTGAACAACTTCCCAAAGACCTTAGTAAAAAAACTGACTACTATATCATTGTTTCTATGATGGGATAACTCATGTGCAATGGCAAAGTTTATCTCATCTTTTGAACATTTTTTTAATAATCCCGTGGTAACTCCAATGTATTTTTTCTCTTTATCACTGAAGAAACCTAACCTTTTGTAAGCAAAGGCATTAATAGATGGGTCTTTTATTATCTTTACTTTATACTCCCAAAAACCTGTTCCAAGCTTCATTAAAAGTCTTTTTATGTAAAATTTTACATTTATTTTATATATAATGCCTATGATAATATTTGAAGCTATCCAAATAAATACAACCTCCAGATACTGGCTGAAGCTGGCAGATATTTTATAGAGATGATAGATTGAATAGAGGAAGATAAGGTTAATAATAAACTTCACTATAAGGATATGCCAACCAACTCTTGAAAAAATTATCATCTGCTTAAGTCCAAATTTAATAATTTCAGAATTTATTTAACGCTAAAAATCTCTCAATCTCTCTTTTCATTGTTTCCTTCAGTATATCTGGTTCTAAAATCTCTACATAAGGGATAAAGGAATAAAGAAACCATCTTATCTCTTCAAGGCAGTTTAGCTCAAAGGTGAGTTTGAGGCTCCCATCGCTTTGTTCTTCTCTTATTTCACTTTTGTGCCATCTGGGTTTCCTCCTTATTACCTCTGATATCTCTGGTAAAAATCTTACTACAACCTTATGTAAACCTCCACCACTCCACAATTTCCAGCTATTTTTAATGGTATTTTCCAGTTCTTCTGCTTTTGCCTTTGTTATTTTATTGTTGGTGATTTCTACCTTTTTCATTCTATCCAGAGCAAAGGTTCTATAGTCATTCCTCAGTTTGCAGTAGGCATAGAGAAACCAGATACCGTCGTAAAAGATTAGTCTTAAGGGCTCTATTTCCCTCGTTGTTATTCTTCTATTGTTTACAGGATGATATTTAATTAAAAGTGTCTTTTTACTTTTTATGGCAGTGAGAACTTTTTCTAAGTTTTCTTCCTTAGGTTTTATAGTCCTTTCCATAGAGAGGAGCATCTTATCCTTTAGATCCTCCTCGTCTTTTGAGCAGACGACTACCTTTTTTAAAAAGCTTTCAAATGTCCTCTTTAACAACTCATCCCTATCACCAAGAAAATTTTCAAGTGCTTTGATTAAAAGCCTTTCCTTGTCATCAATTGTTATTACTTTTTTTGAATTCGTCTGATAAAACTCATAGCCCTTCTTTTCTTTGTTAAATTTGATTGGAATTATGAAGTCTATGATTTTTAGATAACGAAAGGCAGTCCTTTCTGAAATTTCACATTTTTCCATAATATCAGTAATAGAAGGATACTGCCCTGACTCAATCATATTAAGAATTGTGAGGAGATTTATAATTTTTTCTGTTATGCCCCGTGGCTTATCTTTTTTTATCTTTGGTAATTTGTTGAAATCCTTTGCCATCTTAAAAATCCATTTTTTACCTATTTAATTTTTTGATATACTTTTTTGTCTCAGTTGTATCTGTTTTTATTATAAATAGCTCGTCTATTTTCCAGTCATTAGGTGCTTTTGCACTGCCACCTATAATCTCATAGAGAGAGTCTATTTCTCTTTTCACCTCTCCTGTGGCAATGTCTCCTATATTAGTCTTCATGGGAAATTCTAAGGTTACACTAAACCTATCTTCATTTTGAAGATTCTCAATCCTGTTGTAACAGGGTGAAGTGGTTATCTGAGGATTGGTGCTTTGACTGGTTTTTATGTAAACCCCGACTTTTTCACTGGACAGCCTTTTAATGGCATACCACCAGTATATATTGCTTCGTCGGCTACCAAAGAAGCCTTTTTCATTCACTAAGACAGCTAATACAGGTTCCACTAAATTGTCTAAATCAAAGGGTTGCCCCTTATGGGTGAAGGATTGAAGGTAAAAGTGCATCTCTAACCCCTTCTCCAGCATGGTTTTATTAGAACTTTTTGGATTGGGTATACACTTCCTTAGTTTATCTTTCCATTCTTTTTCAGCCTTAGTAGCAAAAGTAACAGGCTCACCCGCGATGAATATATCAAGTTGACTCATTATTACCTCCCTTAGAAGTGCTTAATTTTTTACCACATTTGGGGCAGGTTATGCCTTTTTCAGCTCTAATAATATCTCTCATAAAGTTTAACATCTGCTCTAAACTATTGGTTGGTAAGTCACCATAACCACCTTCGGTGAAGGTATACTTCTCTCCGCAGTGTCTACATGTCACCTCAACTGTCCTTTTTTCTCTGTATATAGGCATGTTTTATCCCCCTTTTGTGTTAGGATAGCCAACTAATTTTAGGCACCAAATGCTTCATCATAGAGATATTGCACTTCAGTAAAGCCGTTTTTTATCTTCCATTTTGCGTATTTTCTAACATCTTCCTGGATAAGTTGCCATGCAAATAATAAAACGAGGAGATCATCCACTTGTCCAACTACTAGTATGAAATCTGGTATAAGATCAATAGGACTTAAAATGTATAACAATGTTATTACTATGGCAGTGATGCTGTGCCAGGGGACTTCAGTGTAAATCTCATTCCAGTAATCTTTAACCATCATCACTAATAATTTAATTTTAGCAAATTCTCGTGATAGAAACCCGCCCCTAACCTTGGTTAAGATTTCCTCACCTTTTTCCACTGCCTTTTTTACATCCTCCCTATTTACCTCTTTCTCAAAAATTTTTTTCACATCTTCATCTCTCATGGTATACCTCCTTACCTATTTTTATTTTAATTATATAATTTTTCAACTGACAGCGTTATGTCATTATGATTAATGGTCTTTGAGAGTTTAATATTCATAGAAAACATTAAAAACTTGAGGTAATAAGACTGGTATATGAAACTCTGTGAAGGAAGTCTTCCATGGAGTTTATAAATTTATAAAATATTCCTAATGGTTTAATTTTCCTCCTCTTTTTGACATGTTATTCCTCCTTAAACTTTAAATTTTAATATGGGTTGATATTTTTTAAAAAATTTTCTGGTTAACCCTATTCTGTCAGTGCGAGCGAAGTGAAAGCGGAGCGAAGCAATCTCTTCTTGCAAGCCTTTATGGTAAAGAGGGGTGTAATGGGATTGCCACGCAGTCCTTCGGACTGCTCGCAATTAAAGATTGCTTCGGGCACCTTGCGGTGCCCTCGCAATGACGGAATGGGGGACGTTAGGGATACCTGTTTGGACGAAAATTCACGCGCAATTCTCGATAGCGCCAGAGCGTCTCAGCCCCTAACGTTAGGGATACCTGTTTGGACAAGAAAGAGATGAGAATGTAGAGGATGTATATGGTCTCAGCCCCTAACGTTAGGGATACCTGTTTGGACTATTCCTTTGTAAGTCTCTGATTTCAAAGAGCTTTTTTCTGGGTTTTTGCAAACCTCAGCGGTTTTTAAAGTTTTCAACAACTTTTCAACATAGGTTTGCAGAAT
>CALDSV010000028.1 GCA_937924475.1 uncultured bacterium | reverse complement strand
ATCTCCCCTTATGTGAGAGATTTCTATCATTAGGTCATCTATTCTCTTATTGGTGTCATCTATCCTCTGGTTAGTTTCATCTATCCTTCTGTTTGTTTCGTCTATCCTTTGGGTATTAAGCATTATCTCTGTCTTTAGCTCTACCCTTAGGTTATCTATCGACTTTCTTATATCCCTTATTTCAGACTCTAAGGCTGCTTGCCTTGCCTCTATACCTGATATCCTTCCATTCATAGACTCTATGGCAAGCCTGTATCCAGCAAGCTCACCAGTTACAGATGACTTAAAATCCCTAAACTCCTCTCTTATCTCTCCAATTATTAAGTCCTTCAACTTCTCTGCAATCTTCTCTATCTCCATGATGACCTCCTACGTAAATCATAATTCTGCTATTTCCTAATTTTTACCATCTATTAGTCTTAATGTCAATAGGTGCTTTTTCATACTTACTATACCCTTAACCTTATTTAACTGCCATGTGGATTTACCAGAATACTTAGTAAAAATATAGTAAAATTCAAAAACTCAAAATTAAGAAGTAATACTATTTCAAAGTTAGAGAGAAACCAAAACCAAAGGAAGAGTTTAAAAGTTCATTCACTCCATGGAAAAATTCCTTTAAGAAAGGTAAAATTTTCAGCCTTGTCGTTCTAATGGAAGGGATTCTAAATTATCTAATGCAAAAAGAGAAAATTATAGTTAAAGAAAAATCCCGAAGAGTATGAAAATGGAAAATACTTAAGAATCCCACACTCCAATGGAGAACAGATTTTTGCTTTAGAACATAAATCTTTTTAAAGCAAGAATTTGCTTTTGAAAAAATTAGAGCTCTTTTTGAAAAATTTTATTAGTTTTAATTGCTTTTAAAAGTATTTAAAAAGCTTGTAAATACTGGAAAAGTCCTCATTTTCAAGTCCTTTTAGTATGGCTGTAGCATAAATTTCCTTTACAATACTTCCAGTAAATAATGGTCTTTTCAAGAGTTTTGCTAAATCCTGAAGATAATCTAAATCTTTATATATTAAAGCGTTTGTAAAGTGTGGCGTAAAATCTTCTTCAATGATTTTCTGCTTTTTTGCATTGAGAACCATAGAGTTTCCAGCTCCAGAAAGGAGTATATCAATTACCTGCTTTTTGTCAATACCTGATTGCTCTGCAAATACAATCGCCTCTGAAAGAGTTGCCATAAGGCTGCCAAGAACAAGATTGTTTATCAACTTCATTTTAGTTGCAACTCCCTCTTTTTCAAGATAAAAGATATTTTTGCCCATTTTCTCCAGTATAAACTTTGCTCTTTCAAAAGCAGTTTTATTACCACTAACAAGTATTGTTAAAAGCCCCTGAGAAGCTGGAATTACACTGCCCAAAACAGGAGATTCAAGATAATAAGCATCTTTCTCCTTTAGAAGATTATAAAATTCTAAGACTTCCTCAAAATGATTTGTTGTGGTATCAATAACTATCTTATTTTCACAATTACCATAAATAATTCCATTTTCTTTTATTAATACATCCTTTACAGCACTGCTATCTCTTAGATTTAGAATGATTATATCGACTCCAGATATAAGCTCCTTTGGGGTATTAGCTATAGGACATCCTAATTCTTTTGCTTTCTCAATAGTTTTATTCCAGACAATCAATTCAACTCCCTCTGAAATCAGTCTTTTTGCCATAGCTTTTCCAAGATTTCCAAGTCCTATGAACCCTATTTTCATCATTTATCCTCCTATTACGAATAATTTTTGTTATTTTAAACCATCTTTCTAACATTTCATCAATATGTTATTACAAACAAAAGTTTTTTAGCGATAAGAGGATCTCCAGGTATAATTTACGGAATCAGGCTTCTTGAAAAACTTATTAAAAATTTAATTTATTTAATTCAGCTCTCTATAAGTTAAAAATGGAAACAGAAATTAAAAATTTCCATGAGTTTACTTGTCTATGTAAGCCCTTAGGATATCTTGATTTTGCAACAATAAAGCTATATATCGGACAGAAAAATCGTGGAACTTACATCTTTAAAGCTTTTTTTTAATTATTATGAAGGTAAATATATTTATCATGAAGCTGTTATAAGCAAAATTATGCGGATTTACATAATCTTAATCCAAGAGATTTAGAAGTCATAGGTGTTTTTAATCCTGCAGGGAATGTGAAAACTATAATAAAAGTTTCCTTTGAATATAAATAAACTGTAAATAAACTATGTTATAATATTCTTAAGCGCCCATAGCTCAGTTGGATAGAGCGTCGGACTACGAAAAATATCCAGAACATTCGGGGGACCAACACTATGCTTGAAAATTCAATAAAATCAAGAGGTTTTTGTAATTCTTGTTTTATATATGATTGATTATTTTTAGTTATATTCTCTCCCTTTCTCTCACGTTTTTTTCACGGTTTTTTTTTGGACCTTATCCCCCAAAAAAGTCTCTCTGTAATTATTTTAGAGACATTTTTGGAGGAAGGGATATAATAAGATATCCCCCTTTTTTGTTGGAGTTATTATAAAAGTGATTTGTTTAGAGTTGAAAAAAATACTTTGACCAAATGGGATCCAAAAATAAAAAATGGTTATTTTCATATTCGTCCTTAAATAATATCTTCTAAATTTGTATCATTAATTAATACCTGAAAACCATTTTTTTCTGCTTCTTGTTGAAGAAGCTTTAGCACCTCCCTATCCGAGCTTCTTAGTTTATTGATTGAAAAGCTTAAATCTGTTGTAAGCTTTAATATAGGCATAGGAGTGTATTCAATGTTTCCAATTTTTACCTCTCTTAAATTTGTAAATAAAATCATCTTTACTAAACCATCCTTTATATCTTCTAATGATGGAAGAAACCTTTGCTGGCTATGTTTTCCTTCCACCAGATAAATATTTCCTTTCTCAATATTAACCTCATCGCAAGTAAAGAAATAATATCCTCCGAGATAATTTTCAATTGTAAGGGTAGCCTTAACCCCAGTTAATCTTTCTTTTGGTTGAACTGTTAAGGACTCTCTATTTTGAGCTTTCTTTGCTAACTCTCTTGAAAACGACATAAAAGTCTCTTTTTCTTTATAGAGTTTATTAATTCTTTTTTTTACTAATTCCTCTGAATGCATATTAACACCAAGTTGCTTTGAGATTTCTTTATAAGAACTTAAAGCTTTCTGAGCAATCTCGCCAACTTTTTCAATTTGTGCAAGATTCCAGTGTAAAGCATCGGAATGGTAAGACAAAATATTTTTTAGTTCTTCTTTTAAATGATCATAATCAAATCTTTGATTTGTTATTTTATGCTTGTATCTTGAACTTTTTTCAGCGCTTTTATAATAAGTTATAATCACATATACACCTAATAAACTCATTAATGAAACAGTATCCCATTGTATAAAATCTCTATCTCCATCTTTGCCCTCATCTTTAAATATAGGAATGATTGTTACTTTTTTACCTTGAAAATTTAAAGTGTCATAAACTCGTGCATAAGGGTATGATCTAGTTCTCTTTGGAGATACCCACCAGCTTAAAGCAACTTGTTTGTCTTCTTGAATATTTAACACAAATGCTGCGTCTTTACTAAAAGCAAAATCTATTTCATCTATTTTGTGTTGATTCATTAAACGACTTAGAAATGGAGTATAGTTTATACCCGTTATTTTAGCTGATACATCCATGTTTGCCCCCTTTCCTTATTATCAGTTCAAAAGTATCACCTTGATTATCAAGATTTAACTGTTCGTCAAAACCCAGTTTCTTCTTAATTATAGGAATTAATGATTTTTTAATTTCTATCCCGATGCTATTTCTTCCAAGTTGCCTTGCCACTTTCATAGTTGTTCCACTTCCTACAAAAGGGTCTAAAACTGTCTCCCCTTTGTAAGAAAAAAGTTTTATAATTCTGTAAGGTAGTTCCTCAGGAAAAGCAGCAATCTCTTTTTCTAATGGTGAACCAGGCAAAACATTAACCATTTCCCAGATCGTCATATACCACTTGTTTTCAGAAAACTCTTTTGTGTCAATCTTTGATGCTTCTTTTAACTCTTTTGATATTGTGCGATAGTCAAACTTGCCTTTTTGGAATATTAATATGCTTTCCAGTAAATTATCAGGATAAAAATACATCGGATATGGATTTTGTAAAAGAACACCACTTCTTCGGCTAATCCTTAAATAGCCATCGGGTTTTTTCCAAATAATCCGATCTCTGTATCTAAAACCAACATTTTGAAATATCTTTGTAGCATCAGCAACAATCGGGAATTTCTCACCGTCTACAAGCATATCATCAATATTTATTACAGCAATTCTACCTTTTTGTAGAACTCTAAATATTTCTTGAGCTGTCCTATTTAAGACCTCTAAGTATTGGTCATAACTTTTAAATAATCCTTTATAGTCAAATGGGGCATTAAAATATGGTGGTGAAGTGACCACTAAATGAACACTTTCATCTGGGATTTCTTGCATACTCATACAATTTCCAATTATTAACTTATGGTGAGTCATAATATCCCCTCCAGATCAGGTTCAAGAAAGACAATTACTAAACCAATAGAATAAATAAAAATTGAGAGCTTTCCCAATTTAGACATTGACCTTCTCTCCTTTTCTCACATTTATAGTATATTACTACATGAAAATCTCCATTTTCATGTAGTTTGTTTTCTTTTTTACCAGTTTTGGTTCTATTTTTATGATTTTCTACTTTTTTTCTACATGAAAACTAAATAACTTTTCATGTATTTTTTTTATACAAAAAACACGGTTTTTTTTGTGTGTGTGATAATAATAATAGCAAAAAAAAACAAAAAAAAACTGTGTTAGTGTGTGTGTAATAATAAAAAAAAATCACACAAAACACAGTTTTTTTCACGGTTTTTTTATATATATAACACTCTATGTGTTATATATATATACTATGCGTTTTTTGTTAAGGTTCAAATAAACTATAAAAATCAATAACTTATAAATCCCCAGTGGTAGGATTTTCCTACCGCTGGGGATGGATTTTTCCTACCGCTGGGGATTTGTACGAACAATTTTATACATATAGCCTTTTTCTGACTTTTTTACTTTGTATGATTGTATGATTCTGGCTTGAACAAGATCATCTAAAGCTTGCTTTAAAAGTCTACGAGCGTTATCTCTCCTGGTACATTGGATCACACCCCTTTCTATAAGTATTTCCTCGTTATATGTGTTTTGAGAATTGGATATGAGAAAGCAATATATATTTCTTGCGGCTGGTGAAAGTTTTGTATATGTTATACAGTTTAGGGATAGAAACTTCATGCGACATAGATCAAAAAAGTTTTTGTTTATGTTAATTTTTACCTTTCCATTTTGTTTGTTCCACTCCACGCAATCCAAAACGTGTAATATACCAACCACATTATAAAAGTTATATTTCACCGTTATCTTTGCGAGGCGTTCCAGAGATGCAAAGATGGAAGGATAGTTGTTACTATTAATTACTGCTGCAATATCTTTCATGTTTGTTTCTATGTGTATTGTATATTCTGTCTCCTCTACCTTACACTTTTTTTGCTGCGCAAGCATTAAAACAATGTATAGCTTTTCAAAATCTTCAGTTGTAACATATTCTGGGGCTTGTACTGTTACAGTGCCATTTTTGCTGTGATGTTTTAGCATCATAGGTCCTTTTTTGCGTTGCAAAGCGCAGCAAGGGTATTTTATTATTCTTCTATATACATTGATTATACCATTTATTTTGTTTTTACTATCAGAATGGATCATATGTATACTCCCTCCTTCTCTTCATGGTTTTTGCCTCAAAAAGTGCGCTAAAGTCTTGGAAATCAATGATGTCTTGTTGTGTAGGGAGCATGATGTTGTATTGAGGGTCATAAGATATTTGTATTGCTTTTTTTCTAGTGTAGTTCGATTTTGCTATTGTCATTACATTTCGGTACAAAATTATAGCCTGTCTTGCTCTGTTGGTGATGCTTGAAGATCCTAAGATGTAATTTTGCATTTTTTCTATGTCAGTCTCAAACGCTTTGTTGAGATGATGGCTCATAAATACCGTGCAACCTAGATTATGCAATATCTGTAATGCCTTCTGTACTTGCATGGCATTGTTGAACTCGATGCTTATACAGGACGTTAGAGCATCAATGTATACTATTGTATCTCTTGTAACAATTCTCTTAATTGCATGGTATAGTGAACTTGCTTCCACATCATACCTATTGGACTTTATCAGGAAGTCATATCCTTGAAAGTCGTTTGTGATGATTATTATTTTTTTCTGTACCTCTTGTATTTCTTCAATAGTGCATTTTTTCGTATCTATCATATAGCGCGAAATTCTAAACAACCGTGAGTGTATCTCGTGTATGTCGTCCTCTGCTGAAACAATGACTGCGCTTTCTATTTTCTTTGTTTGGCACTGCTTGTGTATTGGTTTCCCGAGTAGTGCGCATAATATCATGTATAGTGATATCATTGTCTTACCCGTTCCACCATATCCCGCAAGAAGTGTAATGCAGTCCCGCGGTATAAAAGGATATATGATCCACTCTCTCTCTTTTGGGAGGCTAAAAAGATCTATTTTGCATGTAATGTGTATGTGCTCTGCAAGCTTGGCAATCTCATCTTTATTTGAATCATTTTCTATATTGTTCTGTATGCTTTGTATGCTTTGTATATTATGCATATTTTGTATTGCTTTTTGTATTGTTAGTTCCCCATATGTTACGTTTCCTCTTTTTTCGTCCCATTTATATCGGTACAACATTGATGCACGGAATGCTGCATCTATTTTGTTTACATTACCTCGGAAAATGCGGGCAAGGTAGGCGCATAAGGCAAGGTCAGCTTCACTATGCGAGGCATAATACATATTCCACTTTCCTTCCCAAATGTCTTTCATCTTGGGGTTTTCATGCATGCTTTGCCTTATTATTTGCATATCTTCTGGACTTATTTGTGGACATATTTGCTGTGGCAAAACATGTGTAGTGGTTGCAGATATAAGATGACGCAACTGTTCTGTTCTATCGTGAATGGTGTTATAATTTTGATATGTTTTCGCTGTGACGGTAATAAATCTTTTCCAAAAGTATATTTCAATCCCATTCTTCTTAATGTTCTGGTATTGTGACTTATCTTTGGTGATTAGAAGAATATGTAATCCTTTCCCAGATGGGGATATCTCGGTGTATGACTGCATGTATTCCACGATATATTGCGCATACTCGCTTATCTCTCCATCTAAGCAATTGTCGAGATCAATTGCTACAATACCATCAGCTTCTGTCAAAACAAAGCCTATTCCATCGTATTTTCCATTATGTATATCATTCTGTATGACTTCAAAACTTAGCAAGTTCTCTTGATTTGTTATATCTATTGGTTTTCCATATTCGTTGCATGGTATTTTTTTTCCATCTATGCCTTTCCAGTAGCACCATTGCTTCTTTTGTTTTAGGATTTCAGGGATTGCCTCAATTTTCATCACTCCACCCCCACTAGGAATAGGCACATTTGGGATTTTTTGTGTTGCTCTACCAGTTTGGCTATGTGCTTATGTATTTTTTTCTTTTCCTGATCTTGCTCCCCATCTTCATCACACACTGTGTATATGTGTTTGGCTATCCTTTCTCTTGTTTTTCTGCGATCTCGGCTGGTTCTGCATTCCTCGTATGTCATGTCTTCCCCGTACGGCATGATTTCTGGATATTTCCTTGCGGCAATTTCCTTCGCGAAAATATGGAAGGTCTTCCAGATGTACTTTTCGTCAAGGCATCGTATATTTCGCTCCATCATGCAGACGTAAACCTCGTGTAACACATCCTCTCCTTTGCCGTTCCACCTTGACTGGCAGATTGCACGCAGACGCGCGTAGTTGGTGTGAAAAAACTCATTGATTTTTTGGGCTTTTTGCTTCATTCTTTGCCCCCTATGTGGGTATTTTTCCACGCAAGACAGCCACTATGTGTCTGTCCTGCGTGGTCCCATAGGAGAAAAAGCATGGAGAATCAGTCGGGAAGACCGCCAGCTATGTATGCCCGAAAAAAATGAAAAACTCCCCTATCCAGGGAGAGTCCCTGGGAAAAAAAAGGAGGAAAATTGCGGCTTAATCCTCTTTAGCCCATCATAATAGGCTAAAAAAATAGACACGGCAAAGCCGTGAGAGAAATAACTATCTATATACGTATGGTACATTTTTCTAAAAAAATTGTCAATACCTTTTTTTTGATTTGTTCATACTTTTTTTTGATTTTTTGTTGTTGCGATTGTTGCATTATATATAGAGAATAAAACTAAAAAAGGAGGTATAAAAATGTTTGAAAGCATGTTTTTACTGGGTTCAATGCTTTTCTTATTCTTTATAGCAATAGGAGGTGCAAGATGATCGAAGAAAAAATATTGGAAATGCAAAAAATTAAAGAGGAAATAATGGAAAACATAAGGAAAGAACTCATATCTAGAATAGAGTTCCAAATTGATCTTTTATACGACAGCTGCGAAGAGTTCGCAATGCATTTCACTCGCATCGAGAGAGATCTGGAGTTCATCAGGTGTGAGTTGAACAACCTGTTTGAGAAATTATATTACATCAGAGATAAGCTAGGAGTATAGTGCTTAGCATCGCGAACATTCACATAAACCAGGCGGCTTCTTACTTCCAGCGTGATAGCTATTATACTTCGGACCCAGGTGTATGGTATGGAATAGGTGCCGAAGAACTAGGTATGACCGGCGAGGTAAAACACGAAGACTTCCAAAAACTTCTTGAAGGACTAAAAGAACAAGGATATACCCGCGCAGGGTTAGATCTTACGTTCTCGGCGCCAAAATCCGTAAGCGTGCTTGCAGAAATGGACAATGGAAGGTTTAGAGACGAGATCCTCGCAGTGCATCAACGGGCAGTAGACCAAGTACTGGAATATGTAGAAAAAAACTTTATGGCAACAAGGATCCAAAAAAACAATGTGAGAGAGACTGTTAAAACAGGCAATGCAATAGTCGCAAAATTTTTACACTATACATCAAGAAACCTTGACCCCCAGATCCACACACACGCTTTTTTTGTGAACAAGACCAGGTATGACGGCGAGTGGAGAAGCATAAGCAATGAAAAAATATTGGAAAATAAACTTTTCTTGGGTCAAGTCTACAGAAATGAGCTCGCAAAAGCTTTGGTTGAGAAAGGGTTTAGGGTGGTATATGATCATAAAGGATTATTTGAGGTTCTGGGGGTTCCAACAGAAGTAATGCATTATTTTTCCAGTAGATCAGAAGAAATTGCACGAAAAGCACAGGAAATACGGGAAAGCTATATCCGTGCTAATGAATCAAAAATACGTGAGTACGCCACGCTTTCCAGTAGAAAAACCAAGGAAAAGAACATAGATATTGAGGCAATCAGACGAAAGTGGAACAGAGAGATTGAAAAAAATTTTTTTTTAACGGTCGACTCTCTTTTGCAACAAAATCAACAAAATCAACAAGAAACCCTCATAGTAAAAGCAGAAGATGCAATCAAAATTGCAGCACAAAACATTACAACCCAAGAGTCAGTTTTTACAAAGGAAGAGTTACTCCGCGAGGCATTAAAACTTTCAATAGGGCGTTATAATATAGACGACGTGCAAAAGGCACTACAAAGCTTGATGCTCGAAAAGGAAATTATATATCTAGCAAAAGACCAGTGGACAAAATATTACACAACCCGAGAAGTAGCGGCGAAGGAGAGAGAAATTGTTGCTTTTGCGAAGCAAGGCCAAGGGAAACTCACACCAATAATGGAGAAGGAAAAAATAGAAGAAGTTATAAAGAACTTTGAGGCACTAAAGGGATACCAGTTAAGTGAGGACCAAAAAGAGGTAGCACACACGATACTCTCTTCCTCGGACCGACTTGTATTAGTACAAGGGGACGCAGGCACAGGAAAGACAACCGTGATGCAGGTGGTCAGACAAGCTTGTCAAGCTATGGGGAAAACAGTGTATGGGCTCGCGCCAACAGGAAAAGCAGCACAGGAACTTGTAGTAGCGACGAGGCAAGCAGAAACTATAGACTCTTTTTTACGTCAAGCAAATACAAAGGTAAAAACTAATGAAAAAACCAATGAAAAAACTGATATAAAAACCAATGAAAAAACTGATGAAAAGGCAGATGTGTACATAATTGATGAGGCAGGTATGGTAGGAAGTTTGAAAATGTATGAAGTATTAAAAAGAATAAATGCCCTTAACCCGAGTGCAAAAATAGTGATGATCGGAGACGTCAAGCAGTTCCAATCTATTGAGGCAGGAAGGATTTTTGCAGATATGCAAAAAGCAGGAGTGACAACAGCAAAACTTACAACTATAAAAAGACAAAAAAATCTGGGCTACCTTAAGGCAACCACGGCGGCAAGTCAAAAAAATATGGAAGAGGCATTAAGGAGGATTAGCGGGCTCATTTATCAAGCAAGCCAAGACAGCGCAGTGAAAGCCATTGTAAAGGAATATATGAAAAACCCTGACCAAACGTTGATAGTAGTACCCACAAACAACATCCGCGGTTGGATAAACACCACAATTCAAGCGAAAAAACACGGAAACAAAAATAAGTCCCCAAGGATGTACACATATAATATTAGGGTGCCCAAAAACTTGTCCGCCACTGATAAAATGTTTGCGCATAATTTTAAATGGGGAGATATCCTCATTTGTACCGCGCCAATGCCAGGTTTTAGACTAGGAGAAGAGGTACGGGTGGTACACGGGGATACCAAGAACCATACCATAACCGTGAGAAAGAAAGATGAAACTCAGAAAGAAATCAGCCTGGTTGAATATGGAAGAAACTTTACAGCATTTAAGGAAAGGGAACAAAAGTTTTACCAAGGCGACAAAGTAATTTTCTTAAAAAATGACAAAAAAATAGGGGTCAGGAACGGCCAGATAGGCGAAATAGTAAGTATAACGCAACACTCAATCACTTTCAAAGTGGATGAGAGACTAGTAGATATCGACCCGGAACAATACAGTTATTTTGATCTCGGCTACGCCATAACCGCTTATAAATCGCAGGGGGCCACGGCTCAAAATGTGATATACTACGCCGATCCTGAAAAGGCGTCGTTTAACGAGGTCTATGTAGCCCTCACGCGAGGGAGGGAAAACATAAAAATCTACACGACGGACAAGAAACAGTTTATCGAAAAAGCGCAAGAAGAAATACTAAAGACCTCATCCTTGGATTACAATGTGGATTTATCGCAGTTGCTACAACAATCACAGCTATTACAACAACAATTACAACAGCAACAACAACAACAGTTACAACAGCAATCACAAGAACAGCAACAGCAATCACAACAACAGCAACAACAGTCACAGCAACAGCAACAACAGCAACAGCAACAACAACAGCAATCATTACAGCAATCATTGCAGCAATCATTGCAATCACAATCACAACAACTCCAATCACAACAAAGCATAATTCACCATACAGTCTTGGATGACGCCCAAAAAGGAAAAAATGAAATCATTATGACAGAAACACGCTCTCAAGGGGTTAAGTTCCAGTGGGGCTTGGACCTTTCCAAACTTGGACTTGGGCAGGGGAGTTTTGATCGAAAAACATACGTTAAAAAAGGCATTCTCAGGGACAAAGTTGTCACACAAAAGACCGAATATTCAATAAAAGGAAACGCAAAATCAAAAACAGAAATCATAAAGAAGCCCTTAACGGTTAGAACCTATACAGTGACTACCGTAAGAGTTACCCCGCATAATATCTCTCTCATTCAGGGGGAAATGAAGAGGGGACTTTTTGGGAGACTTACACCATCAGGAGGCACTAAAATAAAGACGGTCAAAAAGGAAGACTTACAGAAACTAATTGAAAACCTTAGGAAAAATGGTATGAAAAACACGGCAAAAAATATAGAAAAATTGCAGCGGAAGGTAGAGAAAAGACAAAACATAAAAGACGCAAAAAAAATGTTTGAGGCTATTGAAAAGGTAGAAAAGCAATTACGGCAGTTAGAACAAACCAAAGAAACAAACGTGGAACAAGCCAAAGAAACAAATGTGGAACAAACAATTACACCTTCCAGAACAATTTAGACATCTATAAAATATCTCAAAACAATGTTGTAGTCTTTTTTATTATTAAATGGAACAACATAATCCTCAATAAAAAAAGTTACACCTCAACAAAAATAACAATTATTTTTTTTTTCTTTTTTTTACCTCAATAAAAAAAGTTACACCTCAACAAAAGACAGTTACACCTCTTTTTTTTAGCCTCAAATAGACAGTTACACCTCACGGGATAGTTACACCTCTTTTTTTTAACCTCGATAGATAGTTACACCTCGCCTAGACAGTTACACCTCTTCCCTTTGCACCTCGCATAGATATTTACACCTCAATTGATAGTTACACCTCTTTTCTTTGCACCTCGATAGACAGTTACACTTCAGTAGATAGTTACACCTCGCTCGTTTACCGTTCACACCCGACGCCATTTTGCAATGGCAAGTTTTTTAAAAACCCATTGATCTTGAAAGGGAAATTGAAGCCTCAATATACCAGATATTTGAAGGCTTTTCCCTAGCTAGATATAAGGAAATCAAGCCTTATATATACCGTATATGATTTTGAGTCGTGATACCCAGTATTATCGGATATACCCTTTGTTGCATTATTATATATATAAGGAGGTAAAAATGGGGAAATACGTAGACGTATATTTGCGAGATGAGGAATACGAAACGATCTCTAAATTAGCGCAAATGGAAAAAAAGAAAATATCAACTTTTGTCCGAGAGAAAGCGTTGCAAGCGGTTAAAGCGGAAATGAAAGATACCATTGCGGTACAAAAGTTCATTGATGTTTTGGAGAGGCTTCCAGATGTATACAGTATAACAAGCGAGGTTCAAAAACATATAAACATAAATACTATAGTGGTGCTTACTGTTATCAATGCACTGGGGGACCTTCTCTTCATCGAGCGCACCAAAGCAGAAAAATTGCGGCAATATATTTCAGACATTATCGCACAAATGAAGGGAGGTGAAAATGATGAATAACAGAAAAAAAAGGGTAAATGCAATGATGCTTCAAAAGAGAATTAAAAGGATGCAGGAAATGCTACAACTTGCACAACAAAGTTGCTATCTGGAAATTGCCAAGGAGGTAGAAAAGATGATTACACAAGATAACATAACTATGGAAGAAATACGAGAAAAAATCATAGCAATTAAACAAAAATGGGGAGTGGAATAATATGTATAAAGAGGCAAAAAAATATAAAGGTTTTGAAATTTTATGGCATCAATTGCAAATGGAGGCAAAGGCATATGTTTACACTTTTTTGTTATGCCTATTGCTTCACTTGGTGCTAACTTTTTTGTTGCTTTTGCTTTTCCGTGGTGGTACTCTCAGCAATGCTATGCAGGTCTTATCAGTACAACCTAGCTTGTTACTACAGGTATGTTTTATTATCGCAAAAAAAAGTTTTATTTTTTTTCTTATCACAACCCCAGTATGGGCTATTTTCCCAAAGTTACTTAAAAGATACCAAAAAAAAGCAATGGAAGTAATGCAAGATATGCATCTTAGAGGAGTAAAACTTGCAAGTGAGGAAGAGGTACAAAAACAGATAGAACAAGATATGCGGACTAGAGGAGGCAAAAACAGAATAAAGCTTGGGAATATTCCCGTACCCCCCTGGGCGGAAACTAGGCACTTCTTCTTGGTAGGAAGGTCTGGAACAGGTAAGACAACATTGCTATGTAATGTAATTGAACAATTAATCAAAGAAAGGGCAAAGGTCGTAATACACGACCTTAAGGGAGACTACTTAAGTCACTTTTTTGTACCAGAACGGGACGTAGTCTTTAACCCTCTCGACATAAGGTGCGTGCATTGGAACCTGTTCAATGAAATCAAAAACGATGCAGACATAGACTCAGTTGCAGCATCATTGATTCCCCATAGCAACAGGGACGACAAGTTCTGGGTCGATGGTGCAAGAGATGTTTTTGCCTCAATCTTACACTTACTTGTTAGATCTGGTGAGACCAGCAATGAAAGTTTATACCGCCACTGTAGTATGCCCGAGAACGACATCATTGCAGTCCTCTCTCAGGCAGCCGTGCAGATAGACGTCTTGAGGCGTGCGATAGGGTACCTTCAAGGGAAAGAAAGCGGAAGCAAGGTAGCGTCAGATGTACTTTCCACAATGAGACAGTATACAAATTGCTTTTATTATATGAGACATCTAGGTTCTAACTTTTCCATCAAGGAATGGATTATAAATGATCAGCCCGGGATTATTTTCCTCACAAACTACATCAACATTCAAGACACTTTGCGCCCCATTCTTTCACTTTTTGTGGATATTTCGATGAAGCATTTACTTTCCTCGGACGAAAGTCCAGGCAGGAAGATATTTTTTATACTCGATGAGTTTGCTAACCTTCAGAAGTTACCCACCATCGTCAAGTGTTTGGAATTAGGAAGAAGCAAAGGTGCAAGCGTATGGATCGCAAGCCAGGACATATCGCAAGTGCAAAAGGTATACGGAAATGAGGTTTGCAATACCATAGTGAATAATTGTAATACAATATGTTGTTTTGCTCTAGGCGACACGATTAGTTGCGACTACATCTCAAAACTTTTTGGAGATAGAGAGATCGTGGAAACTGACGAAAGCTACTCTATGGGACCCGCAGACCTTAGAGATGGGGTTAGCATCACACGAAGAAGAAAGACAGACCGAGTAATATTACCATCTGAGTTTTCAAAGTTACGGGACTTAAACTTCTACATTAAAGTCTTAAATTACGATATAACACAGACGAGGATTGCGTATACACATCGGGACGTGAAAAATCAGAGTCTAATCTTTAACGACAGATTTATATTATTAAATTAACATTAAATTAGAAAGGAGGCGAAATGCTTGGTAATCTTTTTAAGATTGCTATAGTGCTAGCACCTATAGCAATGATAATATTCTATTACGTCACGATTCAGCAACAAAAAATTGATGCAGAGATGAAGATTGAAGATGCAAGAATGGAACAAAAAATCAATGAGTTTGAGCGAGATTTTACGAGAGACAAAGCACTAAAAGAAACGTATGAGGCTAAGGCTAAGGAAGCAGAAAAAGAGGTAACGGAAATGAGGCAGAAACAAAAAGAAAAGGAAAAGAAAGAACAGGAATACATTCAGGAGTTTGAAAGAGCACTAGTCGAAGAAAATCAGAAAAAGGAGGAAAAATGAGAAAAATAATAACTATACTATTGTTTATGTTACTCTTTGTAACGATTTCTAGCGCAGCCACTGACCCCCGATATATGGATAGTGACGAGGTGGACAGAACTATCATTATGCTACACAAAAAAAATATGGATAATATACTATCATCATTTATTGTACGTGGTTGTTCACTAGCACGGAGCCTCCCTTATATGTTAATAGCGCCTGACAAAGACTGGTTATCTGGAAGCTTTAATTGTATATATGGAGGAACAATTGAAAAAATAGGAAATTATATATACATAAGATTAATACCGGCAGAAACCCCGTCAGGCTTTAAAGTTACAGACTATAAGTTTGTAGAAGATGGAATGTATTACACCTATTACGACGGGAACAATTTTGTTAAGATGTATATAGAATCACCAGAAGGATCGCAAGCAGGAATACAGTATAACATACAAACTGAAGGTGCAGACTTCAGAGTTGTCGACAAAATGATCATTGCCGCAAAACTACCTTATGTAGCACAAATGATGCGACAATATCTTACGCCAAACGAGGAAATCACTGAAAATAGAATTATAGAATTTTTGAACGATATTTACTTTAACTTTTTAGCTAAAGATAACATTGCTATTAGTATTTTTGTACATTACCTAGTTGACCCTAGTAAAGTTGCAAAAATCAAGCCTTTGTTGTTTGAATATTTGCAAGCAAAATATAATAAGCCTAAAGTTAATAACATAAAAAGGAAGCAAAAATAATCACTTATTAAGACTAAAATCAAAATAAGATAGCCCTCTTTAAAGAGGGCTATCTTATCTATTGTAATGAAGGGGGAGATATTTTGGTCCCAAAAGAAGAAGACTTACTTTTCTCTTCAGAGGCTCTTATAGCTATAGTCAGATCTTTTTGCGCGTTATCTGTTGCATCTTTTACTTTTGCAAATTCATTTGCATTTGAAGCAATAATACTATATCTCATATGTTTGTTGTTTACAATTGCTTTAGCCCCGTGGTACACCACCTTACCCCCAATTGTTACATTTGGTAACGGCAAAGCATACTCTATTAGTATACCACCAGTGCAGACAATTTGCTTTACGTCCCCGGCATATCTACAATTTTTTACACTTATCTTATCTATTTTTTGTTCTTTAATCTTTTGGATTATTTTTTCTACGTGCCTATCTAACTCTTCATATGATTTATATTTTGGTTTAATTGTATTTGAGACTTTGTCAATTATAGAAGCATAATACCTTATACATTGTACGATCCTTTCTATTTCAATATAAGCATCAGGATTTACTATATCTATTTCCCCGCCAATCTTAGCCAGGTTTTCTATATACTTTAGCTTTGTCAGGTTTATCAAAGCAGGGCTTTCAGTTTGGAAGATATCAGAATACAGAGGGGGGTTTTCTATCAGGTTACATCTATCATCGGACTTAGCTATTTTTGCCATTATAAGCGAGATCATATCTACCTCCATTGCGTAATTTCTTGCATTACTACTTGCGTTCCTTTCAGACTCACCAATGCTTATACTCCGAGATTTTCGGTATTGCAATGCTTTTTCTTGACTTTTTCTAACTTGCTTATTCGCATCTACTCCAGTGTTTACTTGCGCTTGTATAGTTGATGCCATAAGAAGAAGACATACAAGTATACTTATTATTTTTTTCATTTTCTTTCCCCCTTTTTTATTTTTTATATCTTTTATATACATAATGCAACTTATCAATCGCTATAAAATCAATTTTAAGCCACTTTTTTTTCCAAGCCATAGTTTTTATTACCCGCACAAAAAAATCATCTCTAAAACGATTACAGAGATTTTTTCTTTTGGTTGCATTATGTATATAAAAGTATATGAAAAGGAGGCATGCATGAAAAAAGTTATATCTACTCTAGTATTAGTGTTGGTAGTGTTTTTTTCATTTTCAACTGCGTGGGCGCAAGATCCCTTCTTAGAAAATATGATGATTTACGCCGCGCAAAAAGCGCTTCGGGGGGTAAATTCTTATGTTTCACATATTGCGCATCTTTCATTACTAAACACGCCAGGTATGCAGACAGGAAAGAATAGTGACTCTATACAGGTATGGGGAGGAATAAAAAAAATACAGGGAGATATAGATGTTGTGAAGTCAAATGTCAGCATAAAACATATAGGCATAGACTACATCCGAGAGTTTGATCCAGCTTCCATATTGCTAAGCGCAATATACACAGAATACGCAAAATTTGACCACAAACTTGATTTTGGTGTCGGTAATATTACTATTACCAGTAAAGGGGACAAAAAAGACATTGGAGGAGGATTAAGGCTTACAGGAAAAGTCGACATATACCGAGACTTCCAAATTCAAACAAATAACATCGCTCATGTATCTTATTTCACTTCACTACCGTATAAATGGGGTTTTGGGTTTGTAAGCGAAAACACAATTGGTTGGAACGGAGAAATTGTAGGTATTAAGGTCACGCCAAGGGGTGGCATAGGGTGGAAAAATATTGCAAATAGGGTCAAGAATACATATACAGTTGCAGGAATAGGAATAGCCCGAGAGTTCCAGCTCGGCAAACTGAAGCTACAAGCATGGAGTGATGCTATGATAAGAAACAGCAAGGGAAAAGATCAGTTTGAAGTTCTAATGCTACAAAAAGAGATATTTACTATGCCAGGAGGAGAGGAATTTTCTTTTTACACCACCAAAAAAAGGACCATAGAGGTGACCGCTAACACTTTCCAAATTGCAGGAGGAATTACAGGAAAGTACAAGGATTTTTCACTTTCCATTGAATGTAACATATTGAAGAGTAAGGATTTTTCCAACAAAGGACTCACAGCAAGTATTAAATATACTTTCTAGAGTGCGTGTTTGCCCCCCGCACTCTAGAGAGGACAGATGGACTAAACCATCTGTCCTCTTTCCACAAGCAAGGAGGAGGAATAATGGAAGAAAAACTTCTCACAGTTGCTGATGTTGCAGAATTACTGCAAATAAAAAAAACAACTGTGTATAAACTCGTGTATGAAAAAAGAATTCCAGTACTAAAAATATCTTCCAAAATGCTCAGGTTTAGAAAGCAGGATATAGATGAGTGGATACAAAAATGCCTACATAATACAAAACAAACAATCACACATACAAAACAAACAATCACACATACATCACACAAAAAAATAGACAAACAACAAATAAATAAAATCATAGAACAAGCCAAGAAAGAGATTCTGAGGTAAGATTTTTATGATATTATACTTATACTTCTTTTGTTCATTGAAAAGTATAGTGTTGGTCCCCCTTATAAGGAGGAGGGACTAATGGGATTATATAAAAGAAAAGACTCTAAGTTTTGGTGGATGTGTTTTTCTGTCGGCAATAAGCACTATAGACGTAGCACAGGAACAACCAATAAAGCACTTGCAGAGAAAATCTATGCAAAAGTCCAAACAATAATTGCAGAAGGCAAATGGTTTGATTTTGAAAGAGCCAAACATACTTTTGACGAGCTTATAGAACGTTTTATGCAAACTCATGCAAAACAACAAAGACAATCAACACAAAAGCGATACAAAGCAGCAATCACGCACCTAAAAGAATACTTCTCTGGTTTATATCTTGAAGACATAACACCACGGGTTATTGTGGAATATATGCAGCTAAGATTACAGCAGGGAGCAAAACCAGGGACAGTTAATAGGGAATTTAGGACTATGAGTAGAGCTATGAGTCTTGCGAAGAGGCAATGGGAATGGATTAAAGAGAATCATTGCGAAAAGGTAAGTGCTCTCAAAGAAGACAATGAAAGAGTTAGATATCTATCTGAAGATGAAGAGATAAGGCTACTAGATGCGTGTACATTCACACCGTATCTACATGGACAATTAAAGGAAATTGTTATTTTTGCGCTAAATACTGGGCTCAGACAGAGCGAGATTCTAAACCTAAAATGGGAAGATGTAGATCTGAAAAATAAAGTAGCCATAATCAGGGAGACAAAAACGAAGCCAAGAGCCATACCGCTAAACAACATCGCCTGCAAGGTTTTAATGGGCAAAAAAATCAGGAATATCTCAGGATACATTTGGACAACTGGTAACGGAACAAAAATTATGAATCGAAACCTTTTAAGGGAGTTTTACAAGGCGCTTAAAAAAGCGAACATCCATAATTTTAGATTTCACGATCTAAGGCATACTTTCGCGACAAGGCTGGTTCAGGCTGGAGTGGATATATACACAGTTGCAAAGCTAATGGGGCACAAAGATCTCAAAAGCACTCAAAGGTACGCACATTATAATACGGAAAGTCTTAGGCAGTTTGTTGAAGTTCTGGACGCAAAAAGTGTTCTGGAAAGGTGATAATTGTCACGATTTTATCACAGTTTATGTTATAATTATATTATCAGTATATCAAAAATATCTGAAATTAAAAGCTTTGCGCCCATAGCTCAGTTGGATAGAGCGTCGGACTACGAATCCGCAGGTCGGGGGTTCAAATCCTCCTGGGCGCATTTAAAAATCTTTTTTATAAAACAAATTATACCTCAAAATTTTCACTATTTTTGGCTATAATTTATTTTAGATGAAACTTTCACTGACGCCATTTTTCATAGAGCTCAGACCGCACAGGAAGCCTTAATATTCTTATCTCTTTTAAATCTTTAAAAATAAAACCCCTGCAGAAATATTTCTACTTTTTCCTCCTTTTTCTTTAACAAGAAATGCTACTAAATAAGAAAAGCATTTAATTTTGTGCCACATACCTAAAAGATTTAATATTGACATATGAAAATTAACTTTAACTTTTGTTTTCTCTTTCGGAAGGCTTTCTTCTTAAGACAATAAACTTTCTTTTTTTTAGAATAAGCCGGTTAAGGAACCTTATCGAATTAAATAAAATTTCCAACTGGCATTTATTAAAACTTCTTCTCCAGTGGGGCAAATATCTTCCTTTCTGGGGCTATATTTATTTTTTGCTTCGCTTTTGCTACTTAATCTATCCTTTCCTATGCCAAAACCCATTTTATCTCTAAAAGGATGCCCACAGCTTTTCCATGACTGAGAACCTTTCATTTCCCCATTTGGTAGTAGATTATCAGAAATACTAAAGCTTCCTACACTTATCTGTCGGCTATAATTATCATATTGCATACAATAGGGAGGATTATTTCCTTTTCGTTTCTTTCCTGTAATGTTTACAACCATTCCTGGCAAGCTCGCTCTATAAATTTGCCCCATATTAGGTATGCTATGAATCTGAAGCCGACTGGCAGGACCATCATAACGAGTATCTAAGGCATAAATCTTAGCACTGCTATCTTGTAATTCCCATAAAAGTATTGGACAATCATGTGTATGTTGAGTCAGTGAAGAGCAATACTCATTATGTTGTAAAGCGGTTTCATTAAAATTATAAAATATTTGAGGTTCTTGAGGCTTAAAACTTTTAATAAATCCATAGGACTCTGAAGATTCATATTTCCAAAAGCCTAACAGTGTATAAGAACCCTGAGACTCAATATAAGGACTTGCACATATATTACTTTTTTCCTTAAAAGATACATTAATAATACCAACTATATCCCCTTTTTTACAGTTTTTTTGAAGTTTGTAACAACTTTCCGTATATTGATGATAATTTTTTTTACATTCCTTGTCCCAATAGCTATTTATAGAGTCAACACAAAAGGTAAAATCCTTTGAATAGGGTTTATAGCCCATACTTTTACATCTAAATTCAGCCAAGGCTTTATTGTCAAGACATTCTCTGTATGTTTTTTCTGAAATTGATAGGCATTCTTTTAAAGTTTCATCACAAGATTGTTGTGCATAGAGATTAAAAGACAAAATTATTGTGAAAATACTAACAAAAATTAAAAATAAATATCTTCTCATTTTGAAAATCTCCTTCTATTTTGGCTTTATATATTATTCTATTTACCCAAAATCTCTGATTGTATTTCTGGTCTTCAAAGGTTTCAAAATAATGCTTTTGCCTCTCTCTTGAAATATTTAAATTTCATTTCTTTAGAGTGTATTTCCTTACAAAAACGCCTTTTTCGTCAACAGCCATCTGGAAAATATTTCCCTCTGGAGATACTCTAATAGATTGCCAGACCTCATGTTCCATTCTCTGAACAAAGAGTTTTACACATCCTAATTCTTTCCCTTCCGCGTTAAAAATCACTATGAGATTGGAAGATTTAGACTGACCATCTAAAAGATTTGCACCAAGATAAATTCTTTCTTTTTGATCAACCCAGATACCCAGAAGGCCTTCTAAAAATGTTTTAAAATAAACCATTATTTCTGGCTCCCAGTTGGAAATGCTATCTTTTTCAGAAAGATAAATCACTCCTGTTATATCTCCAACTCTTTTAGCATAAAAGACTCTCCTTCCATTTAAAGATAATTTCCCAGGAACTATCCACCTTTCAACAGCCTCTCCCTTCAAAGAGGCTACTCTTACTGAGAAATCTCCTAAATCAACCCATATTCCTGAAAATTTACCTTCATTGACTATCTGAATTCCTAAAACCTCACCAGAATTTGGAATAAATTTTCTATCTTCAAGTGGAATGACATTTATAGTTTTCCCATTGGAATCTAAAATATGAATAGATGTTTTTTCATAACCATCTTTAAAAAAACTCTCTAATAATATGATTTTACTGTCAGAAGTCAAAGCAATGTCTTTGAATCTAATATCCCTCATGAGATGAATGGAATTTATTCTTTTACCGTTTTTAAATACTTGAATACGGGAGTTTACCTGATCAAGGATATAGATTTCATCATCTTTACCTAAGGCAAAGCTCATAGGACCTTCTGAAGCAGCCTCTTTACCCATAGTCACACCGATATTGTCTGACCCGGTTCCAAACTTTGCTCTCATCACTTCCAATACATTGGTCTGGCTATAAGATTTACAAACCTTATTTAAGTTATTTATAACCGATTTATCTTTACCGAATGAGAAAGAGACAAAAATCATTCCCATGAAAATTAGTAAAAATAATCTTTTCATCTTCTTTAAAGCCATTTTTAACTCCTATTATGCGTCTTACAATGGACTCTTACCAATTCAATTGCCGGATAGATTCTGAATAGTCTCCATAGCATCCTTCTGGCTCCTAACATTTTTTATACTGCTTTTTTCATCATCTTGTTTTATTGGGAAATCTCTCCTTTGGTCAGAGGGAAACAGTTGCATTATTGTTTTATGGTATATCACCTGTTTTGTTATCCAATTCAAATCCTCTATGGATTTGCGATATTCTTCAAAGGCTTCTTTTCTGCACATTTCTATCTAAGAATCCTCAGTTTTCTTCCTGTGATGTATATCACCCCGTTGTCAACTCTGCCTCTTGCTGTGTGAGAGTAAAGAGTGAGGATTTTTTTAATTACTGTTCTACCAACTCAACTCGCCTGTTTTTGGCACGACCTTCATCAGTTTTGTTTGATGCAAGAGGAGCAAGACAACCCAATCCATAGGCTTTGAGTCTGTCTGGGGATATTTTATACTTTGTTACAAGCTCTTTTACCACAGCATCTGCCCTTGCCTTTGAAAGCTTCATGTTGTAATCAAAATTGCCAACATTATCTGTATGACCAACCACATATAGCTTCAGTCCTTTGTTTCCCTGAAGGAGTTTTGCAATCTCTTTAATCGCCGGCTCAGACTCAGGCTTAATATCCGCCTTATCAAAATCAAAATAGATACCATATATAGAGGCATGACCAGTTGCCTGAATGTCTTTCATTAGACTCGTAGCATCAGCAACTACCTCTTGTGCCATTACATCTTTTTCCACAATTGTCAACATATAAGTCTCGCCCTTTCCACCTCCATCCCATGAATCCACATATACCCAAAAGGTCTTACCAGGTTTGTCTAACTTTAACCATATCTGGTATGAACCCTCTTGAAATACCTTGCTTCCGCCAATTTTTTTGATGGCGTTTTCATAGTTTCTAATCACTTGTAATCCACTGGGCGGGGAAACGCCTTTTTTTGATACATAGTGAATTCTAAATACTCTTCCATCAACCTTTATTTCCTTTCCTTTTTCATTTTTGAATTTAACCTCATCAAATTTTATTTCTTCGCAATTTTCAATATAGAAATTTTCCATCCTTGTAAACATCGGATGGTCCTTGCAGCCAGGCTTGTCATTTTGGCCAAAAAGCGGAGAAGATAAGAGAAATAAAGGAAGTACTAAAAATACTAAAATTAAGATTCTTCTCATCTTAAACTCCTTTTAATCGTTATTAAATATCACATCATTCCTCTCATAGCAGGTGTGCTAACAAATATTGCTGAAGTGATTACTCCTATTAGAATATAGACTATTATTGTTACCACGATGACCACAATAAAATAAACAAGAGCTTTATCCTTTGGGGTATTCATCAAAAGAGGTAACCCTAAATAAAAAAGATAAATTCCATAAATACCTGCCAAAATAACAAGAGGTGAAAGTTGAGGTATTATATATTATATAAAGTACTCCAGCTATCCATGAAGGAGTCATTGAAAATGTTACTGCTTTAAAAGCATTTGAAAGATTTTGTTCAGAACCAAAACTTGGTGCTAAAGCATTAGCAATCAAAGCCAGAATATAAACTCCTACAAGGGATAAAACATAGAAAACTATGGAATATCCAAAAGCGTTTACTATGCCCATTCTGAAGGTAATTCCCATGACAGAGTACCCGATTAGAGCATTACCAATAAACTGAGCTATTGCAGGTATCGCTGCAAGAATTATAGCATAGGAAAGATAAACCTCTCCTATGCTCATCTGTTCCTCTTTAATTTCAGCCCATGTCTTAGAAGGTTTCAAAATTATATTTTTTGCTCTCTCAACAATATTCATATAAAACCTCCTTATTTACATTCTCCTATCCATTTACCCTTCATTATCATTGTAAACACCATATCTTTTTGTTTTGTCTTTATCTTTCCATCAAAATTTGTTCCCTTGTAGGTAACGGTGCCTTCTGTTGTAACAGGACCCTCTTCAGTCTTACACTCCACAATCCAGGATACTGTGTTTCCTTTAACTTCATTCTTTGTGAATTTACAATCCTGATTCGGCTCTACTTTATGCGGAACAGAATTATTTTTAGTTATGCACTGAGTGATAGTCTGAGAGGGCATTGTAGTAGGCAAATTACCAGTGGCTTCCATAGTAGTTGTAATCTCCCAGAGCCCTTCTTTAATTTCACTTACACTTACTCTGTCTTCTTTAAAGGCTTTCTCCTTGACACCCTCCTCTTTTTTGGAACAGGCTGTAAATATGATAGAGACACAAACAATAGTAAAAACAAAAAACCTAAACATTTTTTACCTCCTTTTTTCGAAAGACATAGAAAACCTTCCGTTTTTTGGATTGTATCAGTAAATAGATTGTTTGTCAACTGTTATTATCTAATTTGTGGTTAATGTTTTAAAATCTCAAAATTATTATAGCCTTCTTAAAATCTTAACGATTAAACTACTTCTCCCTCGCAAGACTCTTGGTCGAAATAAAAGAATAGTGGGCATAATTGCGAGGTTTTCTTTTTCTTTCATTTAGAGAAATTTCTCCAAGGTCATTGAACAAATAACCTCACTGGCATTGAAACGACCTTAATAGACAAAAAAATCCGCCGTTGCGAGAGAGCCTTTCCTTTCCTGTCATTGCGAGGATCACGAAGTGAGCCGTGGCAATCCGCCGTTGCAAGCGAAGCAAAGCAATCTCGTCTTAGCTTAGCCTATACTATAAAATTTAATAAATATGCAAATCCCTTATAACAGGACCTCCTTTCCTTCCTTTCTTATGCATTATCTATCCCTCCTATTCTTTATATCTTCTTGGCATTTCATAAAAACAAGAGAGTTATTAAATTAAATTCCTTTCTCCCACTTCTATGTCTTATGCATTTTTTATGCTCTCCCATATTCTTTACAGCTCTCTCCTTTTCCTAAGGTTTACTTTTTTTAAGATTTCTGTATAGATATAAAACACAAAACTGATGATCACTTACAGGAAAAAGTTTTGCTATAAGCTTGTCCATTCCAGTGAATTGATCTGTTATAAATATGCATACTTTACGTAAGCCTTTTAATATGAAATTTTGGGATTTGAATTTGCCTCCTTGTCTTACTTTGGCGATTTTAAAAGAGAGCTGTCCAAACTTTGTTGCGAGAGTTCTTTTGTATTGTCCGATTGCTTACTCTTTAGGTTTTTGTTTTAACTAAAATTCTCTTTCTTTATGAATTAGTTAGAATCCCTTCCATTAGAAGGATAAGGCTTGGAACTTTACCTTTTTTAAAGGAATTTTTCCATGGAATGAATGAATTTTTTAGACTCTTTCTAAGGTTTTAATTTTCTTCCTCTCTTTGATATGTTATACCTTCTTAATTTTAAGTTTTAAAATTAGTATGAATTCTTCATACAATTTTCTGGTTGATGCCAGTTTTTTGATTGGACTAATATGCCCCCATAGAAAAGAGGATAGACAGGTCAATAAAACTAAAAAACGTAACTCAATTAAGAAGTAGAAAGTTAGAAGAAGGTCGTCCACCAACTTAGCCAGTCTTAAGAAGTGGCTTCTATTACGTCTTTTCTTCTCTTTCTTGCAGCTACAATGAACTTAGGAAGGAAAAATCCTAATATCGGTATTTCTTTATCAACAAGCCATGTGGGGGTAGAATATGTTATCTTTTTAATTTTGGGCACTACAAATATAACTAAGCTATACTCCTTAAGTAACCATAAAACTAATGCGTTTTTAACTACTATACACCAGCACATAAATCCCAAAGCTCCACTTATAAGAGCTTGTAAAATGTATCCCTTCTTTATTAAATCTACGGAAAAAAGCCCTGCCAGAAAAACAAGTAATACAAAGATGCTGGTCTTTACAGATAAATAAAATGCTTTTTTAGGGCTGTAAGTTCCCCAAAGCACTGCTTTATCTAAAATCTTACTTTGAAGATCTTTTAAACTTAGCCCTTTAATCGGTACAGGAACCCCTAAATAATAAGCCATTGCATAAAATAAAGTGTCCCCCTTTGCATATTTGTATGAATCTAAAAATAGCTTTTCAGCCCACTTGTGTTTTGAATCCTTACTTACAAATTTGCCTTTCTCTACTTTGACATATATTTTCTCATCGCCTTTTGCTATATAATCAGATACTTCTAATGCTGCTATTGTGTTTTTGTGAATGTCTTTTAAGATATCCTTTAAATGATCTACTTGCGAGCTGTCCTTGCATAAAAAGATAATACTAAAATCTTTACCATCTTCTTCTAAGTTTACACAGGCTATTTCTACACCCTCCAGGCTTGTTAAATCTATCTTCCAAAATGTGAGTGCAATAGCATAACTGCTCCAGGTCATGGGGATTTCTTTTGTTTTAATTTCTTTTTCAAGTTTTTCAATGTTAAAACTTACTATTATCCCTATTTTTTCCATATTTCCTGTCCATTTACCTCCAAATAGACTTTATGTAAACTTGCATAGTCATCTAAATCTTCTGGGCTGTTTATTGAAAAACTTCCTGACATTACTTCATCTATTAGGTCTAAAATTATACCATTTTTTACTACTGCCGTTGGAGCTAAAGGCTCTCTTGTGTTTATCTCTACTCCTATGGCTGACCTGTTTTCTCTTACTATTGCCTTGAAATGATCTTGTAAATACTTGATCTGTTCCTTATTGTAACATTCAAATCCTACACAAAACACTTGTTCCTGTAAGTTTAAGGTTGCCTCTGTATCCCCTGAAATGAGATAACAACCCTCAACTACTCTTAAGTCAAGATCTTCAAACACTAAGCCCCAAGCATAGTTTAGTTTGGCTTCTGATTCCTTTAGCTGCTTTCTCTCCATTACTGCTTTAATCTTTTTTTATATAAATTCCAGCCGCTGTAAGAATATCACAGCTTTTGATCTATAGATTTTATAAACTGGAAAAATTCAGGGAATGTTTTAATGTTTTTAAGTTTATGAACGTTTTCTATATATATTTCTAAATCCTTTAAATCCCAAAATAGAAGTAATATTAATATAAGGGACAAAAAAGTAAAAAGGGGGTAAAACTATGAGTAATTTTGATTTATTGCTCGTCATGGAAGGTTGTATTGTACTTACTTTGCTATTTGTATACCTTTTAGGGCTTCTTATTAAAAGGATGCGAAACTCTCCTTTCAGACACAGCATAGTTGTTAGAGACCAATATGGTCGTTCTCGTGAAATGTATGAAATAGCATACTACTTAGATTCTGATGCCTTTTACGAAGAAGACCGTGCTATTAATTTGCGTTTTCTCCCAAAAAAGAAGTCCATAATTAAAAAACTTTCAGACAAGATCTCAAATAGCACAGAAAAAATGGTTATGGATACCTTAAAAGGTTATGAAGGTAATGCAGAAAGTTTATATAAACTTGTAAAATCAAAAACTGCCAATATTAAAAAGTAAAAAAAGGAGGCATTATGAAAATATTGCTTTTTTTACTTGGCATTGTTCTTATCGTTGTTCTCTTTAAAAAGTGTCATCGTATATGGGGTGGGTTTAAAGCAACTGTTGAAGTTAGACTTCCTGAAGGCAGAACCATAGATAGCGTCAATGAACAAACTATTAAACAAATAGCAAACCAAACTATAAGAAGAGGTTTGTTTTAACAACTCTCTACACTGCACTTTTTGCTAATTCGTTGGCTTCCTGTGTGTAGCTTAGCCTAGATCTCTTTATTACGGATAGAGCTCCTCGAAATTCATAAATGGCTTCTAATGGTATTTCCATATTAAAAAGACGACTTGCCTCTTGCCCTATTTGAGATGCTCTATAAGCTATAAGCTTCACAGAGGAAGCCTTTCCATTGCTTACAAATTTTTCAATTTCGCCAAAAGGAAAAAGAAAGTTAAACTTTTTTTGTTCATCACTGAACACTACATACGCATCACTATTTTCCATTATTGCTATATCCATATACTTTATCCTTCCCTCCAGAACTTCTACTTCAGGGTAAATTACAACATACCCTTCGGGCGAACGGATGAAACATAACATTGGAATAAATGCAGAATCTTCTTGCAAAGTGCTTTCCATTTCTTGTGTTTTTACCATTGCTCTCTCCTGTTGTTATTTTAAATATTACTTTCCAAATGTTTTGGAAATTTCATAATCAAGCATTTCTCTAAGTTTGCTTCTCTTTTCTTCTTGTATTGCTGGTGGATTAAGCGGATCAGGCAAGCCATATGCCCAGAAATCTTTAATATCCCTTGCAACAGGACCCCATAATTGATCTATATTCCTTTGAAGCTCGTAAATATTTCTAGGAGAAGGATTTTCCCACAATTCACCTGGGGTTTTAAATAGACCCCCAGTAGGATCACCAGTCCCAAAGGCTCCTCTAGCTGCATACGTGCTCATTCCAAGCACAGCTAAAGGATATCCAAGGATAGGAAAAGCAGCTATGTTTTGCACCCTTGTTTTAAAATCTATAGCCTTTCCGATATCTTTAATCCTTTTTTTAGTACCGCTTGTATCAAGTCCTGAAATTGGATCAGAAGGAACAACTTCTGGAGGGTTATTATTAGCATTCGCTTCTACTTCCGCTTTAATTGAATTAAATTTCTCTTCCAGATCTTCTCTTTTACTATGCATACTTTCTTTTATCTTATTAATATCCTTATTTAATACTCTATGGTCTGCATAACCATCTATTAAATCTCTAAGCAATTGCTGATCTTCTTTATTGCTGCTTCCAGCCAGCTTTGTAAGAATAGCTGCTACTTCTTGTGTATGAGCAACATTCTTAGGATCCAGCCCAAGTAACTGGGTGGTAAAATATACAAGCTGAACATATTAAAATGAGTAGGAGCCATAAAACTCGTAACAGATGTGTTCTCCAACATAGTCCAGCCAGTTCCACCCGCGTTTAATCTGTAATCAGATACTGGATCTGCTGAAGTAGAAATTATATCAATCATCCAGAAACCTTCCTTTTAGACACAGCATGTTTGTTAAAGATAGCTATGGTCTTTGTGTGAAGTATTCGAAGTATTATGTTAATTAGATTCTGATGCCTTTTATGAAGAAGACAATATTAATCTCTATCAAAAAAGGAATCTAAGTTCCAAAAGGTTCCTCATGATATGAGAGATATATTTTTAGAGATTCTAAAAAGTCAGGGAAACAGTGCAGAATATTTATATAACCTTTTAAAATCAAAAATTTCCAACATTAAAAAGAAGAGGGAATTACGAACACAAAGACGAAAATGTTACTTTTTTAAATTGATAGTATTTGCTTTGCAGCTTTAGAATACTTCTTAAGGTTTTTTACAGATATTTGAAAATTCTTTATCTAAAAGGGATTTTAGTAAATTAAGGCATTTTCTAAGCCTCTAATGTTAAGGATACCTTTTGGACCAATCCGCCGGTGCGCCTTCTCTATCATTGCGAGCGTAGCAAAAGCGGAGCGAAGCAATCCGGCGTTGCGAGCGAAGCAAAGCAATCTCGTCTTCCACGCCTTTAAGGGAAAAGATTGCAATGGGATTGCTTCGGGCACCTTGCGGTGCCCTCGCAATGACGGGAAAAGAAATGCAGGCTCGCAATGACAGGGAAAAATATATCGCAATAACGAAAAGGGAATATAAGAAAGGATGAATCATGATAAATATGACATTTCAAAGGAATGATGGAGTGTGACTTTACTTAAGGAATATCCCCGTTACTATTTATTAAATTTTTAGTAATCCCCTGTCTTTTGTAGATGTTTGACAGTTAGAAGGATTTTAACTATGAGAGTAATAGATTATTTATCTCTTTAAAGGTAATCCAATGATTTTTCTCCACAAGACTTATCTTTGCCTGAGGAAAGAGTTTTTTTAAATCAAAAACTGCTTTAATTGGTAAAATTTTATCAAATTTACCATGAATTAGCAATAAATTTTTTACTTTTATATGACTTTTAATGTTCTGTATATCAGATTCTATCAAAAATTCTAAACCTTTTATTAATCTTGCTGAATTAATATCCGTAGGAATTCTATTTATAGCTCCTGCCTTGTAAAGAAATTCTCTAATAACATTAACAGGTTCCTTTTGCATCTTTTGAATCATTCTGAGGAGAATTCTTGCAGGGACATAATCTATAAATTTTTTAAAACCTGCTAAAATGACAATTTTTTTAAATCTTTCACTAAAAAAAGAGAGATTCTTTAAAACTATGTGTCCACCTGTTGACCAACCTATTACTACATCGCCAGATTTATCTTTTAAAAAATCTAAAATCCCTTCCTCATTAAAATCAAGGAAGGGATTTATAAAATACAACTCTTCAGGAATATCTCCTAAAGCCTCTTTAAATCCTGCCCAGCCAGAGATAAAAAGTTTCATTATTAGTTTAATTATTTATTATGGCAATTGAAGACACCAAACAGCTATTTATTACTGCTGAACTTACTCCACCAAGAACAATGTCTTTGAGTGTAGAGCGTCCTCTTCTTCCCATAATTATAAGGTCATATCCGCCTTCCTCTACTTCTTTGATAATTTCATCTTTTGGAAATCCAACCTTTGTTTTTGCTTCAATAATATTTTCTAATCCTTCTTCTGTGAATCTCCTCTTAGCTCTACTAAGAATTTCCTCTGCCTCTGCTTCAGGGTCAATTCCCTGTCTTACTCTTTCAAGATAAAGAGAAACATTAATTACTCTAAGAATTGTTATTTTTTTAATTCCTTTTACGGTTATAGCAAGACAAACAGCATGTTCCAGAGCTTTCATTGAATACTCTGAGTCATCCACAGGTAAAAGAATTTTACTAATAGGGCTTTGCTCTGAAATTTTTTGCCCAACAAGGTAGATATTTTGATTTAACAGCCCATGAATAACTTTGTTTGAAACGCTTCCTAAAACTAACCCTTTTAATTGAGGCATCCCTCTTCTTGCAAGCATAGTAGTTTTAAAACTTTCTTTAGTAGCAATTTCTATTATTTTGTTACCAGGGTCTCCTTCCTCAATTTTTCTTGCTATTTCTCCTTTAACTCCTCTATCCCTAAGTATTTTTTCATACTCTTTAAGAAAAGGCATAATGTTTTCTTCAATATGTTTTGATTTGATTTTTTTGAATACTTCAGTTTCTTTTATTAATTCTGCTCTGAAATCAATGTTTTTCATGTGTTCACCCAAATAACCCCCTGACATCACATAAAGAAGCGTTATAGCTGTTCTGTCTAATCCAGAAAGTAAAGAACCTACAAACTTTATAGCTCTAAGAGAGTTTTCGCTTCTATCAACAGGTAGCAAAACTTTTTCAAAGGCACATTTTGTCATATTGTAACCTCCTTTTTTTAATAGAAAAGTAATAGCCAAACATTACAAATCGCTACACTTATTATCATATACAAATGATTATCTTCCATTATTTTATAAGTTTTTTTCCTTTTTGCTTCTATAAGGGCTATTTCTATTACGCCTTCAAATTTAACAGTTGAAAAAGCAATATTTATTCTATTTTTCAACGCAGGTTTTTCAAAATATTGAATTGAAGGCGACAAACTAAGAAGAGTTAACTCTCTTTTTATTAATTCTATGGAGTTTTCAATTTGACTTGCTGAATGCTTTGCAATCATTAATTGCTGTTGATTAAAGTCTTCAGTTACAATCTCTTTAATTTTACGGGTTGACATCCATCCCAATACTAAGACCATTCCAAGCAAAACAATCATTACGATAGTAACTAAAAATTTGAAATAACGTAGATTAAAGGGATGATATTTTTCTATAAAGGTGAGTAATTTGCCTATTAGCTTTTGAAAAGGCATTTTTTAATTATAAAATATTTTATAAAAATTGATTATGCCTTCTTAGATATTATCCTGTAAAATTGTCACTTAATCGGCTTTTTGGCAAAAAATAGAATGCCCGATAGGTCTCAAAAAGGAAAAATCTTTGGTAATTTAAAACCTTTACCATGTTTTAATTTTTTCATCATTTTTTTCATTTCATTAAACTGCTTTATTAGTCTGTTTACATCTGTAATAGTAGTACCGCTTCCTTTAGCAATTCTTATTCTTCTGCTGGCGTTTATTATTTTGGGATTTCTTCTCTCTTCAGGAGTCATAGAATTTATTATAGCCTCTACTTTAATAAATTCTCTTTCGTCAATTTTAATATCTTTCATTAATTTATTTGCTCCTGGAAGCATAGATAAAATATTCTCAAGAGGTCCCATTTTTCTCATTTTTCTTATCTGTTCTTTTAAGTCATCGAAAGTGAAATTTTCTTTATCAATTTTCTCTTTTAATTTTTCTGCTTCTTTTTGATCAAAGGCTTTTTGAGCCTGTTCTATTAGAGATAAAACATCACCCATTCCCAATATTCTTTTTGCTATTCTATCTGGATAAAATTCTTCCAGGGCATCAATTTTTTCACCCGTTCCGATTAATTTTATAGGTTTACCAGTGACTTCTTTTATAGATAAAGCAGCTCCACCTCTGGCATCACCGTCCATTTTTGTAAGTATTACTCCATCTATCCCGATTCTTTCATTAAAAGTCTTCGCAATATTTACTGCATCCTGACCAGTCATAGCATCGGCAACAAAGAGTATTTCCTTTGGTTGGAGAATTTCTTTCATTTCCTTTAATTCATTCATGAGCTCATCGTCAACATGCATTCTACCAGCTGTGTCAACTATGAGAGGATCCATTCTTTCTATTTTTGCAATCCTAAGGGCTTCTTTGCAGAGTTGTCTTGGGTCTTTAATCTCGAAAGAATGAAACACTTTAACATCTATTGTCTTACCTAAGGTGATTAACTGTTCAATTGCTGCTGGTCTCTGTAAGTCTGCTGCTACAAGCATAGGTCTTCTGCCTTCCTTTTTAAACATTCTTGCCAGTTTAGCTGAGGTGGTGGTCTTCCCAGAACCATGTAATCCTACCATCATAATCACTGTTGGTGGATTTGGACTTAATAAAATCTTAGAGGTACTGCCTCCCAGAAGCTCACAAATTTCTTCATAAACAATTTTAATTACTTGTTGAGCGGGTGAGAGACTTTCGAGTATTTCGCTCCCAATAGCCTTACTTCTTACTCTTTCAATAAAAGACTTTACTACTCTGAAATTTACATCTGCCTCCAAAAGAGCAATTCTTATTTCTTTTAAGGCAGCATCTACATCTTCTTCTTTAAGGATTCCTTTGCCTTTAAGTTTTTTAAATATGCTTTCTAATTTATCTGATAAGGCTTCAAACACCTATTTACCTCCTTTGTTCAAAAGCTTTTCAATTTCTCTATTTAAAAGTCCAAAGGTATCTTTTGTTATACCTCTATATATTTGAATAATTTGTTTTTTTTCATTGAGAATATAAAAATTCGGGAAACCAAAGACATTATAAAGTTTTTTAGTCTTCATATCTGTTACATAAATAGCGTAATTTATACCTCTTTCTTTTGAAAAAGCATAGAGGTTTGAAGCATTATCTATCTCATCATCAAATAATACTCCCACTATTGCAAGTTGATCTTGAGAAAATTTCTCTCTTAAACGATTTATGTCAGGAATAACCATATCACAGGCAAAACATTTTTTAGATAGAAATTCTATTAGAATGACCTTGCTTTTGAATTGATACAAATTTAAAACATTGTTATCTGTGCCCCTAATTTTAAAATCAGGGGCAGGGTCACCTTTCTTTAATGCTCCCTGCCCTTCCTTTGACAGTAGGAAAAAAATAAATAGAATTAAAAGTAGGTTTTTTTTTACCACTTAAGTATTTAAAAGATTGTCTAATTTACTCTTCAGAGTAGATTTTGGAACAACACCCACTATTTGATCAACTCTTTGTCCATCTTTGAAAAACATTATAGTAGGAATTCCCATGATCCCGTAACGTGTTGCTATTTCTGGATTTTCATCCGTATTAAGTTTACCAACTTTAATTTTGTCTGCATATTCTTTGGCAAGCTCTTCAATGGTTGGAGCTATAATTCTACAAGGTCCACACCAGGGTGCCCAAAAATCAACCATTACTACACCTTTTGAGTTTAATACTTCTTTTTCCCAAGATGAAGTTGTTAATTCCAAGATACCTTCTGCCATCATTACCTCCAAATTTTTAAAATCATAGTTTAAGAATAAATCTTAATGAATCATTTTGTCAATTAAACACTTTGTTTTTGATAAATTGGTATAATAAAAAAATTGCCACGGAGGTGGAAAAGATGATAAGGAAGCTTACATCTAAGGATGTTTATAAAAAGTGCGATGAGTTTCATTTCAAATTTGAAACTACCTTGGAGGAAACACCTTTAAGGGGTACAATTGGGCAAGAAAGAGCAATAGCCTCTTTAGATTTTGGTTTAAATTTAACGGCAAAAGGTTTCAATATATATGCCTTAGGTGCTCAAGGCACGGGCAAAATGCGAGCCATCAGAACCCTACTTTCAGAAAAAGCTAAAAGCGAAGCAGTTCCACCAGATTGGTGTTATCTTTACAACTTTAAAAAGCCTGATGCTCCCATGGCTGTTAGTCTTCCAGCAGGTAAGGCAAGAGAATTTCAGGCAGATATGCAAAATCTTATAACTATGCTAAAATCAGAGATTCCCAAAGCCTTCGAATCAAAGGAATACGATAAACAGAGGAACAAAATATTAGAAGACTTTCAACAAAAGCAAAAAGAATGGTTTTCAGCAATAGAAGAAGAAGCCAGAGGTAAAGGCTTTGCCATAAGAAAAGCTCTTGCTGGTCTTATAATTGTGCCAATAAAGAGAGATGGAGAACCTCTCACAGAGGAAGAATTTCAGGCTCTTGAACCAGATACAAGAAAAAGGATTGATGAACTCGGTAAAATGCTCCAAGAAAAGCTTGATGATGTTGTAAGAGCTGTTAGAGAAGCAGATAAAATGGTGAAAGAAATGCTTAACAAATTAGAAAAACAGATTGCTCTTGATGTGATAGAACAACCCATTGATGAGCTGAAAAAAAAATATTCCTTTAGTGAAAAAATATTGCAATATCTTGATTCTGTGAGAGAGGATATCCTGAATAATCTTCAAGATTTTAAAATACAGGAAGATGTGGCTCCTCCTATGCCACCTTTTATGAAATTACCAAGAGAGGCTTCTTTCGTTAAATATACCGTTAATATTATTGTAGATAATGCTAATACAGAGGGAGCTCCTGTTGTATATGAAACTAATCCTACCTATTTCAATCTTTTTGGAAGTATTGAGTACAAGATTCAATATGGAATGGCAATTACTGATTTTACGATGATTAAGCCAGGTTCTCTTCATAAAGCAAACGGTGGCTATATTGTAATAGATGCTTTGGCACTTTTAAAAAATCTTTTTTCCTACGATTCACTTAAACGTGCTCTAAGAAATAGAGAAATACGTATTGAAGATGTATGGGAGCAATATAGACTTATAACCACTTCAACACTTAGACCAGAGCCAATACCACTAAATATAAAAGTAATTCTTATAGGTACTCCATTCCTTTATTACTTGCTATATAATTATGACGATGAATACAGAGAGCTTTTTAAAGTAAAAGCTGATTTTGATACACGCATGGCAAGAAATGAGGAAAATATAAAAAAATATGCTCAATTTGTGTCTCTATGTCAAAAAGAAGAAGGACTTTTACCTTTCCATCGTTCAGCAGTAGCAAGAATTGTAGAGTATGGCTCAAGACTTGCAGAACATCAAGAAAAGCTTTCTACTCAATTTAGCTCAATTGCCGATCTCATTAGAGAGTCTCATTACTGGGCTAAAAAGGAAGGGCAAGATAAAGTTGAAGCACGCCATGTAATTAAAGCCTTAGAACAGAGAGTTTACAGATCTTCAAGTATAGAAGAAAAATTAAGGGAGCTCATTGTTGAAGACGTTCTAATTGTCAACACCTCAGGGAAAAAGGTGGGACAAATTAATGGACTGGCAGTGATTGATTTGGGTGATTACAGTTTTGGAAAGCCATCACGAATTACTGCAAGAGTTTACTTAGGTAAAGGCGGGATAGTTAACATTGAAAGAGAAACAAAAATGTCAGGGAAAATTCATGAAAAGGCAGTTATGATTTTATCAAGCTATCTTTGGAGTAAATATGCCATTAAAAAGCCTTTTAGTCTTAGTGCCTCTATTACCTTCGAACAACTTTATGAAATGATAGAAGGTGACAGTGCAACATGCGCTGAACTCTATGCTCTTATAAGCAGTATTGGAGATATTCCTCTTAAGCAAAACATTGCAGTAACAGGTTCAATGGATCAGAAAGGTGAAGTACAACCAGTAGGTGGAATTAATGAAAAAATTGAGGGATTTTTTGAATTATGTAAAATTAGAGGTTTAGATGGAAGTCATGGAGTAATCATTCCTAAAAGAAATATTAAAAATTTAATGCTAAAAGAGGAAGTACAAAAGGCAATAGATGAAGGCAAATTTCATATATATGCTATTGAAAATGTGGAGGAAGGCCTCGAAATACTCACAGACATAAAAGCTGGAGAACTTAAACCTGATGGAACTTATCCCGAAGGCACTATAAACTATATAGTTACGAAAAAACTTGAAGAAATGTCAGAATTATTAAGAAAAAAAGAAAAGGAAAATGATAAAAGAAACAATGACAAAGATTAAATTTGTAAAATTCTCATCATATATTTCTTACAAAAAGGATCTTTTCTGCTAAGCATCAAAATATGAAAAATTATATTAATTATCGTAAAGTCAGTAAACCTCTAAAATTCGAGAATTTTACAGTAGAGATAGGATTTGGCTCTGGTGATTACCTTATCCAATTAGCAAAAGAAAATAGAGATGAAACATTTTTTGGAATTGAAAAGTCATGGATTCCTATTAATAAACTCCTTAAGAAATGTGAAAGAGAAAACTTGAAAAATATTTTTTGCACAAAACTTGATGCATATTGGGCATTTCAATTTTTATTTAGAGATAAGAGTGTAAAAAGAATAATCATTAATTACCCAGATCCTTGGTTTAAAGAATCCCATAAAGAAAAGAGACTTACTACAAGAGAGAATTTATATATTTACGGAAAAAAATTGATACATGGAGGAGCAATTAAAATTAGAACCGATGATTATCTCTTTCTAAATTTTACCTTGGAGGAATGTCGTATCTTAGAATCTTTTTCTTGGAAAATACAAACCCCACAAGTAGAAAGGCCTCTTACAAAATACGAAAAAAAATGGATATCAATGGGCAAAACCATCTGGGAACTAATACTTATTAAAGAAAGAGAACCAAAACCTATGGATACAAGAAAAATAAGGGAGGTGACAGCTTTGTTTCCCGTAAAAGTAGATATAGAAAATCTTTGCATAGAGGAAATATGTCATAGAGAATTTAAAATAGAAGAGAGTCTCTATCTTAAATGTTTTTCTGCGTGGAAAAGAGATAATGATTATGCCCTCGAAGCCTTACTTTCAGAAAAGGGCTATTTGCAAGCTTTTCTCGTTACTATTAAGAAAAAAGACGGTTATTTTATAATAGATGTATCTAAGTTTAGTGAAATTTTAAAAACAGAAGGTATAAAGAAATCCTTAGATTTCTTGGCTAAAATTCTTAGAAAGGAGAATCAATGAAAAAGAAAGTAATTCTTTGTCTACAAAAAGACATCACCAACGTAGTGAATTGGGCATTGAAAGATTTAACCTCTATTTCTATCCAAATTTATGATCACATACATCAACTTGAGAAAGCAATTGAAAATAATGAAAACTTTTCCCTTTTAGTAATTGATTCCTTTCTTGATGGACAAAGCACAATACCTATTTTAAAAACAATAAAGGAAAAATCCAAAATTAAAATTCTTCTCATAATTCCTCAGGATACAGTAAAGAAAGAAGTGGTTGAACTAATTCAAAACAAATTAGTTGACAATGTAATTATAAGACCCTTCAATGCAAATCAAATTGTAGAGGCAGTTGCAAAGCTTTGTGGGATAGATAAGCCATCTGAAAAACCTTGGTATATGTATACAAAAAAAGAGTAAGTTTGTTATAATTTTCCCTATGGAAAAGGAAGCTACTTGGAAAGATAAATTAGAAGAGGCAAATTTGCTTCTTACTTATAGAGAATTTGAAGAAGCTTGCAAAATCTATGAAGATTTAATTTCTAATGAATTTTACTCACCAGAGGTATTCAATAATTATGGACTTGCCCTCTTTTATCTTGATAGATTTGATAAAGCTATAGAGGAATTCAAAAAAGCTATTAATCTTGACAATTCCTTTTCTCTTCCCTATGCTAATATTGGACTTGTCTATCTTAACAAAAGTGAGTATGATAAGGCAAAAGAGTTTTTTCTTAAAGCTTTACAGTTAGATCCGCACAACCCTGAAACTCACTATAATCTTGCTGTTACTTTTTATAGAACAAATGAGAAAACAGAAGCATTAAAACACTATGAATTTTTCATAAATTACGCAGGTGAGGATTACAAAAATTTAAAGGAGAGTGTAAAAAAAATTATAAACCAAATTAAAGAAAATCAAAATAAAGCAAATAATCAAGTATAAATTCTTGCACTTTTTTAGCAGGTTTTCTTACCTCTTCAAGTTTTAAAAGTTCATATCGGTCAGTAACAATATTACTAATGCTTCTTATTTCCATTACAGAGATATTGTTCATCATAGAAGCTTTTGCTATAGAGAAACCTTCCATATTTTCACAGAGAGCATTAAATCTTTTTTCTAAAAATTCTGCTCTCTGCAAACTGCCGCTACATGAAGATACTGTAAGAAAAATGCCTTTTCTAAAATTACTTAAAAATTTTGGTACAACTAAAGAAATCTCTTCAGAATCTATAAAAACGAAAGATTTATTGTCAATTAATATTCCTTCATCTGCATTGATCTCTTTTTCTGCTACTACAATATCACCTACCTTCAGACCCGAGGAAGGATAGGCACCGGCAATTCCTGATATAATTGATTTTTTTATAGAAAAGCTCTGAAATGCTAAGGTAGCTGAGATGGCTGCATTTACCTTTCCAATTCCACTTATACAAAGGAGGAGATCGTAATTTTTTATCTTTCCTTCTAAAAATTTGAAATTTTTAATACTGATTTCTTTCTTTACCTTAAGCTCTTTTATTAAAATTTCGCTTTCCAGCTTTGTGGCAAAAAAAAAGCAATCATATTACTCTTTCTCCCTGATTTTTCTATAATAGCAAATTGTATTTCTGAACATCAATTTTTAAATCTTCTAATTCCTCTGTGTCATATTGGCAAAAAATCCTGTAGAATATAGAGTTATTTGTAAGAAGAGGATCCATATCCTCACTAATGACTCCATTTTCTATTAGCTGATGCCAATAAAAAGTATCCTTTATTGGAGAAAACTCTGTAAGATGAATTCTTACTTTTAGTTTTTTTATGAATTCTATACCATCTCTTACTTCCTGAAGACTCTGTTGAGGTAAACCATAAATTAGATAAATTCCTATCTCTTGAGAAGAAATTCCTGCTTTTTTAAGATTAAATACAGCCCTTTCAACATCTTCATTTGTAACCTTACCACCACTTTCCATCTGTCTTTTTATATCAACAGTCTCAAGACTAATTCTTACGGTTTTAAATCCTGAATTTTTCATTAATTTAGCAAGCTCTTCATCAATAAAACGAGCATGAAGACCATTGGGAGTATGAAAATGAGCATTTAATTTTTCCTTTATTATTTTCCGTAAAAGGGGTTTTATATGTTCTTCAGCCCTAAAAAGCAATGCGTCATCATAAAAAGCAAATTCTCTGACTCCTAAACTATACAATTCCTTAATCTCTTCAAAGACTTCTTCAATATTTCTCTGTTCAAAAGATTTATTAAGCAGAGAAGAAGCACAGTAAGCACATCTAAAAGGACAACCTTTTGATGTCAGTATAGGAGAATAAGGCATTTTTTCATAAAATCCCATCTGCCACCAATAGTTGGGCTTATCATAGATTTTTTTTATATTTATCGCAAACTTCTTCAATACATCAATAAAAGTCTCGTCAATCTCTCCACTATAGACATAATCTGCTTCTATATTTTTTTCGGCATGATTCTTATAAAGAGAGGCATATATTCCTCCAAGAATAATAGGGGTCTGAGGTAAGAATTTCCTTAGAATATCCACTACATGCTTTACTCCATACCACCAATAGGACATAATTGATGTAACCAGGATTAAATCTACTTTACCTAAGTTTCTAACTTTTTCAACAAATTCGCTTTCTGGTATACCATATCTTTTATATTTTCTTGGGATAAATTGAATAAGTGGTGGTTTTTCTACCTCCACTGAAGTGTATTTACCAGTTCCGAATTTCCTCACATGGAAAGAATCACAACAGTCAATCAATGTGATTTTAACGTTGAATTGACTTAAAAATTCAGCAACTTTAAGCAATCCAAGTGGTCTTGCCCAAAAATTATAGGCAGCAAAATCATAAATCCAAGGATTTATCAGGAGTATATGAAAACTCATGAAAATTTACGAAATAAAACAATAAATCCTGTATGGGCAATCATCCTTAAAGCAGGTCTTAAACTTAGTCCTTGTTTTTCCCAATTTCTCTCAAGTAGTTCAAAAATTCCTATTTTATATAGGCTTTGTGAATAATTTTTTTCAAACTCCTCCATTAAATTGTATATTTGCAAAACTGTTGTCAAGTAACATCCAAGAATTCCTCCAGGTTTAAGTACCGATAAAACCTTGTCAAGAAATAGCCATGGTTCAGTAAGATCAAGAATTACTCTGTCAAAATCGCCTTCTTCAATGCCTTCTGAGATATCCTTGTTCTCTAAAATCAATACATTTCTCAAATCAGGTAATAAGAATCTTTCAATGTTTTCTTTTGCTGTGTTATAGAAATCTTCCCTTTTTTCATAGGATACCACTTTACCATAAGTACCTACAGCTCTGATTAAGTAGAGCGTTAAAGCACCAGAACCAGTGCCTGCTTCGAAAACCTTTGCCCCAGGAAATATATCTAAAGCAGTAAGAATTCTTGAAATGTCCTTCGGATAAATAATTTGGGCTCCTCTTTTCATTTTTAATATATATTCTTCAAGAGTTGGACGGAAAACAAGCAAATGTTCTCCTTTGGTGGAGACTACTCTTGAGCCTTCTTCCTTTCCAATAATTTCATTTATTTGTACATTTCCCTTGTGAAAAGAAAAAACACTATCCTTTTTAAGAGAAATGAGGTATTTTCTTCCCTTTTGATCAATTAAAATAGCTAATTCCCCTTCTTTGAAAACTGCCAATTAATCCTCCAATAAAAAAGCGGGCGACGGGATTCGAACCCGCGACCTTCAGCTTGGGAAGCTGACACTCTCCCGCTGAGTTACGCCCGCAAATCAAGAGTTTACGAACTTATTAAAAGTAACTGTGATAAAATTGTGATAACATGTTTAAATTTTATAAATTTAAGAGACATTTTTTCAATAGTTTTTCACCAGTTTTGCCATAGCCGCCTTTGTAGATTCCACACTTAAATGAGAATACCTCTGAGTTGTTTTAATATCCTTATGTCCTAAAAGTTTTGCCACAGTGTATATATCCACACCTTGTTGAACCAATCTGCTTGCGAAAGTATGTCTTAAGTCATGAAAGCGGAATTTTTTTATATTTGCTTTCTTTAGTGCCTTTTTAAACTCTCTTTGCAAGTTAGAGTTAAGAATCCGAGTTTCGTTTGTAGTTGTAAAGACGTTTCTGTGAATACTGATTGTTTTTCTTTCAAGTCTTCTCCTTAAAATTTCCAACACCTCTTGGTCATAGGAATAGTCTTGCTTTCAAGGGTTTTACTTTGCTTAATCACGATGATTTTGTTTTTTAAATCTACATTATCCCAGCTTAATTCGAGTATTTCAGACTGCCTCAATCCTGTTCTAAGGCAACTGTGACAATATCCTGTAGCTGCCCATTTAGTAACCCCTGACAAGATGTAAGCAATTGTTTTTCCTCATCTTCCATGAGATATCTAGTTATTTCATTTTTTACACGAGGTTTTTTTATTTTCACACAAGGGTTTTCTTTACACCATCCCCATTCTTATATAGCCATGTTAAATGCGCAGTTAAGAAAATTAAGATCGTGTAAAACTTTTTGAGGTGCTTTACCTTCTAAAAGTCTTTTATCCCTGTATCGTGAAATTAGCTCAGGAGTGATTTGATTAAGTGTATAAACTGAAAACTCACTAAGTAGTTGTTTCATATAAGTAAGAATATTTTTAAATGTTCTCTTATGGGGATTTAACTTTGAGTATTCTATATATCTTTCTATGAGTTCGTCAAAACTGTATCTACTTGCTGTATCAAACTCAAACCATTTTCCTTTAGCAACCATAGTCATAACCTTTGTGTAGATTTTCTCTGCAAGTTTTCTGTCTACTGTTGCAGTGCTCCGTCTGTATTGTTGAAAAACACATCCACAATACACTTGAGCTTTCTCTTTTGTATAAGCCCATTAGCCCCTCCTTTTTGTTTTTTGTTTATTATGTTTATTATTTTTTATTGTTTTTTCTTATTATTTACTACTGCTTATTCTCTTCGTGGGCTTCCATGAAGGAATGAATCGTAGATGAATCAATTTGGCTGCTAAGCAAGACAAATGTAAGTTTTTCTTTGATGAATTTTAGAGCATCTTCAGAAAGAGAGGTTCAATGCAAAAAATTGAAAATTATAATTGTAACATTAATGGGGAAAATAGTAATATAAAAAGTAATATAAAAGTAGTAAAGTAGTAATATATAAGTTAAGTAAGAAGTGATCTTTGATAAGGAGGGGGTTATATATGAACCATTAGGAATTTAAATCTGTAATAAAACTGTGATAAAAATAGCACAAAAAAATTTAAAAATAAACAAAAAAACAAAACAATAAAAGAGTGAAAAATTCTTACTTTATTATACATTTTCAAGCATAGTGCTGGTTCTTTTGAAATGTTTAAATTAGCTAATCTTCCTGACAATCACTTTAGATTCTAAATAAAATGTTATTTTAAAAATTGAAAAAAATATAAAATTTATTATAATTTTAATTATTCAGGAAAAAGATGAAAAAAATAAAAAAAATATTTTTAAGTGACATAAGAAATTTTTTCGAAAAATATCATTCTCTTAATGTAAGACATCTAAAAATAATCATCGTATCATTCATGTTGCTAATAATAGGGATAGTGATTTTCCTTGGATGGATTACTTATAAAAGAATTGTAGATACTGTAATAAATGATTTTAATGAACAACAACTGATCCTTGCAAGGCATGCAGCTTCGCAGATTGAAAATACAGTGAATTTTCTGAAAAGGGAAGTTACTCTCCTTAGACTATCGCCAACAATTCAATATCAGGAAAATCCTGGATTTCTAAATAGATTAAATAATACCTTCATAAGTGTTAAAGATTTAGGTGTATATGAATTATTATTTATTGACTACAAAAGAAAAAAGACTCACAGAATTAATGAAGACACAGGATATACTCAGTGTAATATAAATGAGCATGAACAAGAATTATTAAATTTTGCAAGGGATGTCAAAAGAAGAGATTGGATATTAATTGAAAAAGCTTCTCCTAATGAAAATTTAACAAAGAGGGTTATAATGGAATTGCTCACACCCGTCTGGCAGATATCTATTGATGAAGCCCATCCAATACCAACAGGTCAATTTTCAGGTTTAATTGTCTTTAAAATAGATATTCCTTCTCTAATATATAAGATAACGGAGAAAATTCACTCTGGCAAAACTGGTTATGCCTGGGTAATTGATAACGAGGGAATTTTTCTTTATCATCCAGAGGAATCATTTATCGGACACAATGCCTTTGAGATTAGAAAGTTAAAAGAACCGGGTATCTCCTTTGAAAAGATTGAAAAGATTCAGAAAGAAATGATTCTAAAGGGTGATGAAGGGAAAGGCTGGTATATATCAGGTTGGCATAGAGATTTAAAGGGAGAAATAAAAAAATTAATAGCCTATGCACCTATTAATATTGATAGCTTCAAAAATAAGATGCAATGGCATGTTGCTGTTGTAGCTCCCGTTAGTGAAATTAAAGGAAGTATTAGCAGTATTCAGATGCAACATATTTTATTACAGGCAATAATTGTATTTTTGATACTCGCAGGTGGATGGTTTTTCATCTTTACTCTTGTCAAATGGTCGAAAGTTATTGAAAAATCTGAAGAAAAATATAGATCATTGGTGGAAAACGCTGATGATATAATTTTTATGACTGATAATAAATATAGATTAGTATCAATCAATAAAAAGGGATTAGAGATATTAAATAAGGAAATAAATCAATTGATAAATGAACCTGTGTGTGACATATTTCCACCAGAAGGAGAGATATTGATGATGAATATTCAACATGTATTCAAGGAAAAGGAACCAATGGAACTAACTCATAAACTTTCAATAAATGGTAAAGATTACTGGTTCAATACAAAACTAAGAGAGCTCAGAGATGAAAAAGGAGAAATTTATGCTGTTCTTGGTATATCTCGAGATATTACAGAGAGAAAGAAAATGGAGCAACAGAGCTATCATCTTGAGATTTTAGCTTCTCTTGGCACATTGGGTGCATGTGTTGCCCATGAGATAAATAATCCTATGGCTGTTATATTGGGTTTTACAGATATGCTGCTTGAAAAGACACCAAAAGATTCGGAAACCTATGAAATTCTTAAAATAATTGAAAAACAGGCGATTAATGCAAAAAATAGCGTGGAGAATTTACTAAGTTTTGTAAGAAGAAGAGAACATAAAGAAGAACTTGTTGATATAAATGAATGTTTGGATAGAGTTTTAAAAATAGTTCAAAATACTGCCTTATTGAAAATGATTGAGATAAAGCGAGAATTTCAAGAAAATTTACCACCGGTCAAAGGAGACGCTGGGGAGTTACAGCAAGTATTTTTTAATATAATCAATAATGCACTTTACGAGATGAAAAATGGAGGCATGCTTAAGGTTGCAACAAAGTATGATAAATACTGGGTTGAAATATTTATATCCGACACAGGTCCTGGAATTCTAAAGCAATACAGAAATAGAATTTTTGAACCTTTCTTTACAACAAAGGAAGAAGGAAAGGGAACTGGTTTAGGGCTATGGATTTCCTATAATATAATAGATAAACATGATGGAATAATTACTTTCAAGACTAAGACTAAAGAAGAATCGGAAGAGACAGGTACAACTTTTTTAATAAAATTACCAGCCTATGAAAGATGAATTTTATAAGGAGGGAAATCAAATGGCAGAAAAAATTTTAATTGTAGATGATGAACCAGATATGTTGAGACTACTTTCAATGATTTTAAAAGAAAAAACTCCCTATGATGTAGTTACAACAAATAATCCCCTTGAAGCTGTCAGTTTAGTGCAAAATGAAAATTTTGACCTTGTTATAACTGATCTAAAAATGCCAGGACTTGACGGGCTTCAACTTTTAGAGCAAGTAAAGAAAAAAGAGGAAGATATACCTGTTATCATAATTACAGCTTATGGAACAATTGAGGCTGCAATGGAGGCGATTAATAAAGGTGGATTTGACTTTATAACAAAGCCTTTTAGAAAGGAACAAATTATTTTTACAATTGAGAAAGCTCTCAAGTGGCTGAAATTATGCAGAGAAAATAGAGCATTGAAGGAAAAATTAAAGTCAGGGACTAATTAATATAAAATCAGAATATTGTCCTTATTTCCTGCTCTCTTAATTTTTCTACGGTTGATTCAATTTTTGAGATTATCATAATAAATTCTTGATTAATATCTGATAAATTTAAGATTTCCTCATAAACTTCCCTTTCTGCTTTTTGTAGTTTGGTTAAGAATTGCCTGTAGCTAAATTCTGTTAAATATACTCTTTTTATCAAATTTTCAAAATTCTCTCCTTTTGTTTTTAGAAGTTTTTCATAATGGTCAAATAAAATTTCTACCTCTCTAAGTTGTTTTTGCTTTAATAATTTGAACTTTTCAGAATCCTCATATTTATTAATTTTTGACAACCCAATTTCAATGGCTTTATTTTTCTCCTCTCTAAATTTTAAGCTATTCATTGCTGCATCAAGGGCAATCTTTTTATTATGCAGGAATTGCTTGGTAAACTCTTCAACTCCTGCTTTAAATCTTTTTAGATTGAGAAAATAATGAATAAAAATAAAGGGAAAAAAAATCATCCAGGCTGAAACAGCAGGTTTTTCAATCACCTGAGAGGCAACAGTTCTTGAGAAATTCTCTTCATGAGAGAGAATTATAACATAATTTTGCTCTAATAGTGACAAGCTAATAAATCTCCCTTATTTTTCTTTTTCAACATTTTGTGGTATAGAACTTTTTTCAGATTTTGATAATTCATTACTGCTTTGTCTGATTAGATTAAGTCTTTTAAAATGTTTTTCAGCTTCTGCCACCTCCTGAACATCAGCCCACCAGAAAAGTCCTGTTTGTATGCCACGATCTCTAAGTGCTTTAAATTCATTTTTTATAAATGGAAGATTCTCTGAAAAAGAAGCAACTCTGATAAATATTATTATAATTAAGATGGATATTAGTAGCTTTAGCAATCCTTTAAGTTTTTTGGGTGGGACAGATGTCCCACCCATTTTGGTATTGCAATGAGAATTTTTATTCATTCTACATTCCCATGATGCGTTTTGTAATATTTGGGAATATTATGATGAACATGAGTATTGCCATACTGACTGTAAGGATAATATTAATAGTTTGACCGACCACATATAGTGTAAAAGGTTTACCGCCTTTGAAATATTTGGCAAGTTCTTTAAAGTTAGTTGATAGTCCAATACTAACAAAGGCTAAACCGAATAACCAACCACGAATACCATCAGCCCAGCCTTTCAAAACTCCTTCTTCTACCATGGCAGCTCCCCATTGCATTCCCTTGAACTGGAAAATCAGAGAAAAGATAATTGATGCAGTTATGAATCCAAGGATAAATCTTGGAAATCTCGCCCAAATTTCTCTCAAAGCAGCACCAAGGCTCAGGTCTACTTGCCCTGCAACACCTGTTCTTTGGGGAATAATTTTAAGTGCCCAGTAGGCTGCAACACCAAAGGCGATAACACCAATCATTATGTTCTGTATCATTTTTATTGTTGCGGCTGTATACATGCCAAGAGGCCCAAGCATTTCACCAGCTGCCACAACGGAGCCAGTATTATCAATAACTCCTCCTATCCAGGCACCTGCAACAACAATACCCATACCATCCCACCAGCTTGGCATTCCAATAATTTTAATAAAGGCAGGCATGGCAAAAATCATGATTGATGTAAAGGCCATGGATAATCCAACAGCAAGAGTAAGTTCTTCTTTCTTAGCTCCACAAGCACATGCTGTGGCAATTGCGGCAGAGACACCTGACACTGACATGTCAGACGATATTGTAATATTAAGTTCTTTTGAATCCATCTTCAAAACTTTCTGTCCAAAGATATAAGTAATAATTAAAACTATGGGAGTTACCACCCAGGTTACGAAAATACCAGGGATACCTATTAGTAGAATTTTCCCAAATAAAATCTCTGCACCAAGAAGAACAAGACCAGTCTTTATATAAAACTCTGTAAGAGCTGCTGGCATTAGCCATTTAGGAGTTCCTACTGTATTAGCTATTATTAATCCAATAATAATTGCCCAGAGAACATATGAAAATCCAAGCGTTCTCATGTCTTCTTGATTACCTATTGCATAGGCAATAAGTGCAAGAATGAAGATTATAGGAAATCCTTTTGCAAAATCTAAGATATTCCTACCCATTATAGCTACAGAAATACCAATAATAATTAAAAATCCAATTAAAAGAACTATGTATTTTGGAATGTGATTGTAAGCTTTTGGTAAGGATGGAACCTTAACAGCTCTCCATTCCTCTATGGCTTTCTTTGCAGCTTCATTAAGAGCGGAATCAGTAAAATTAGCCTCTGCTGCTTTTGCTTCAGCCTCTATGGCTTTTTGTTTAGCTTCTTTCTTTTTTGCTTCCGCAGCTTCTCTTTTCTCTTTTACTTTCTCTGCACGCTGTTTAGCTTCTTCTTCGCTTAAATAGATAGCTTCAATGGGGTTGTCTTTCCATTTCGAAGTTGTAACTAAATAAGAACTGATTGTCTTTCCTGGTTCGACATCTCTTGCTCTTAGCTTTGCAAGGGCATCTTCAGCCTCATAGGCAGCAACAGTTTTAAAAGGTGCTCTTTCTTTTTCCTTTTCAATGATTGAAACATATTTTGAAATCTTCGAGTCAAGATCTGCAGGAGGGTTTGGGAAAAAAATCAACATTCCAACTACTAATAACAGAAGTCCAAGCCATATTGCCATGTAGTCTTCTGAACGGAAAGAAACTCTGGGAATTGCACATGTTTCAAACTTCTCTTTTTCTTCTGGCATAAAAAACCTCCTCTAAGGATTTATTTTGAGTCTTGATTTAATAAATCTGAAAGATTGACCATCTGAGGACTTTTGATAAGATTTTCCTTCTTCATACTTTCTATTAAAAACTTCCTTATTACGACTAATTTTAAAAGTCTTTTTTGTCATAATTATAAAGTTTACCATTTACCATATGATATATTATGAAGTTTACCATATGATATCTTTACAGTCAAGAATCTTTTAATGCTATCCAAATAGTTTTTAATTGATAAGAATTATTGGGGAAATGGGTTGCTTATAAATCCTTTGGTATGTGCTGTTTTATAAAATCCTCAGTAAACATTTCTGTCACAGCGTCATTAAAAAGTGTCATATCTAATTGTTTAGTATAAGCTGTTAATTTCCCAAGTATTTCGAGCTTTTTCTTTATTGTTTCCATAGGATACTTTGCAAGTATTGCATCAATAATATCATCTTTTACTTTAACTATGAAATCCATTTTCTTGAGTATTTCACTAATTAATTTAACCCTCCTCAGTCGTCTATCTAAGGCAGCACCACCACCTTTGAAGAAAAATTTTATATAGTTATCATTTATGTTTTCTCCGGCATATGCTTCTATCATTGAAAAATGATAGCCAAGTCTTATACTGAAATTCATATAGTTCTTGGTAATAACACAAAAACTTTTCTTACCTGTCTCTCGAAGTTGTTCCTCTGGAATAGTTGCTGTATTAGCTATTATACCCAGAATTCCTCCTGTGTCAACTGGAGGTGGTTCAGGCCATCTCATGCTGGTCATACCTTCAAGTATAGCCTTAAAGGGTATTGACTCAATATCTTCATATTTTGCTTTTTTGAGATCCTCTTTTAGTCCACCCTCTATATCAAGAATTAATACGGAAATTGGAATTTTTGCAACAAGAGGAATAGCGTGTATTTCGCTATCATAACTTTCCCACATGGTAAACATTTCATGCATAACCATTTCGTGGCAATATCTTGTGATGTCATGATAGGTTTCACAGCTTTCAATATTAAAATTAGATTGGTTTGGATCAATCAGATTTAATGGCACTATATATTTGGAGACATTGTCTAAAATTTTAAAGGTAAGAGTTTCTCTGAATGAATCTCTTGACAAGTCCATAGCCTCTAATAATTCACTTACTCTCCCTTCATAAACAATACAATTAGTTGCATCAACGGTTATTTCCTGTCCATGTTTTATTGATTTTGTGGCAATCTCTGCATTTATAATTGTCGGAATTCTGTATTCTCTTGCGATTGAAGCCATATGACTAGTAGGGCTACCTACATCAGTAATTATAGCGGTTGCTTTTTTCATAACAACTACATACTTAGGATTTATATGTTTTGCTATCAGTACATGTCCTTCTGGAAAGTTATCAAGTTCATCCTCACTTTTTAATATAAATGCCTTGCCATAACCAATGCCTTTGCAAGCAGTAAATCCTCTGTCAAGGATTATTGTATAATTAGGAAGTCTTGTGGGTAATAAAACTTTTGGGTCTTCAATTTTTTCAAAAACTCTTAATTGTCTTGTTTGAAGAATAAAAATATTATCCTCTTTATCTACAACCCATTCAATATCTTGAGGTGTCTTATAGTAATCTTCAATTTCTTTGCCAATTTTTGATAGTTTTATAATTATTTCATCATCAATGGAGGGCTCATAAATTTCTGTTTCTATGAATAATTCCTTTATATCACCTTCATCTTCGCATATTAAAACTTTGTCTTGATTCCCTCTTTTTTTCTCAGCTATGGAAAAATTATCTTTTTTTACATAGAAAATATCAGGTGATATGCTTCCATCTACTACAAGCTTGCCTAATCCTTTAACTGAATTTATAATGTAGTTGCCACTTTCAGGATTATTAGGGTCCTTTGTATACATTACACCACCAGCTTTGGCATTAATCATAGGGAGAATCCCTACAGCCATTACCATATCAGCATCTGAAAAGCCTTTTGTTTTATAGTAAAATACTGCTCTTGGATTAAAAAGACTTGCCATTACTTCCTTGTATTTCTGTAATATTTTATCTTCCGGGACATTTAAAAATGACGAGTACTGACCTGCAAAGCTAAAAAATGAATCTTCATAAATTGCGCTACTTCTAACAGACACTCTGCATCTGTAGCCAACTTTTTTGCATAATTCTTCATAAGAATTATATATTGACCTTATAAGTTCTTCCGGAAGTTTAAGATTAATAATAATTTCCTTTATTTTTCTGCTGCTTTTTTCTAATTCCTCAAGTTTATTGATGTCAATATTTTCAATAATTCTTAAAATTTCATCTCTTAAATTGTTGTACTCTATCACTTTTAAAAAAGCATAGGAAGTTACTACAAAACCATCGGGAACTGGTAATTTTAGGGTATTTTTTATTTCTGCAAGATTGGATATTTTACCACCGGCAATTAAAATAGATTCCTTTGAGAGCGATTCTAAAGGTATGGTATAATCAGTTGCAGGAATCTCAATTTTTTGAGAGAGGGCTTTTTCAATTTTTTCCTTTATTTGTGAATACTTATCCAATAATTTTAGATACTTATTGTCCGTAAGATAATTTAGATTATTTATTATTTCTACAACACCCTGCGAGGTCTTATCTACTGTTGTTTTTATGAAATGATTGTCAAAGACATACTCTCCCATAAGCTTATCAGATATTTCAGCCATTAGAGAGAGAACTTCATTATTTGATTTAAGTAGGTTCTGAAAATATTCATATTTTTCTTTTAGAAGCATTTTTGCCTTCATGGACCTTTCTGCCTTTCTTTTTTGGAATATTGAAAAAAATCCTCCCATACTCTAATTATATCCATTTTTAATAATATATTACAAAAATCAAAGTGAAAAGGAGGAATGAATTATGAGAGACCTTTTTTACTTCCATTTGCTCCCCTTTTTGAGACACATGTTGTGTCAACTCTTATAGTATTCATCCCACACCTCCTGTGGTGTTTTATACCACGGTGCTGAATGCGACCTCTCTGAGTTATAAATTCTTACTCATTCCTTTATCCTCTCCTTAGCCTCATTCAGACTTTCAAACTCCTTCAGCAGAAGAAGCTCCTCTCTCATTGTCCCATGATACTGTCCTGCTCCCTCTTTTTTAACAAAATATTATAAATTTTTATACATCAATAAAAAAGTTTTTTTTGACATTTCAACTAAAATGTATTATTGTTATAATATTTCATATATTATTATATTATAATGTTATAATAAATAAAAACGTTGAGGGTTATTACAATGGAAAATGAATATCTAAGAAGAGATGAACATGAAAAATTATATCTAAAGCTTTATGAAATTTTAAAAAATAAAATAGAAAAAGGAGAGTGGTCTGTGGGAGATCAAATTCCTACAGAGTCTGAATTATGTAAACAGTATGAGGTAAGTCGTGTAACTGTAAGAAATGCAATAGCTGAACTCGTCAGGCAAGGATTTATCAGAAGAATCCAGGGAAAGGGAACTTTTGTAAGTAAAAAAGTAATCTCTGACAAGTTTTCAGTAGTTTTAAACTTAAAAGAAATTATGATGGAATCTGGTAGCTTTGCCACAAAGGTTCTTGCAAAAACTGTCATTATGCCAACGGAAGATTTAATAGAGAAGCTTGAAGTTTCAGAGAATACTCATGTTATTTTTATAAAAAGATTATGTTTTTTTAACAATGAGCCTGTCATTCTTCAATACTCATATATTCCATACTATTACTGTCCAAGAATAATGGATGAAGATTTAGAGAAGAATTTTCTCATTGATATAATAGATAAAGTCTGCAAAATAAACATTACAACCATTCATAATTACATCGGTATAGATACCCTAAAAGAAGATGAAATACAAATGCTTGGTTGTCAGGGGCTTCCTCACGCTATTATGCTTGAACAGTTTTACTATTCTTACAGAAGAAAGGTCTATTACACAAAGACACTAAAAAAGCACGATAATATTAAACTTTTTGTAGAACTTATATTAAGCTGATAGGGCTTATACTTATAAAGGTCAAAAACAAGGAGGAATGAATTATGAGAGAAGAAAAGAAGGTAAGAGAATTAATGGTAGGAGTATTTAACTATCCGCACATACCCTATTGGTTCACAATCAGACAGGCGATAGCGATCATGAAAAAATCCTTTATTGATAATGAAAAAGCAATTTTTCCGCATGTAATCTTTGTATTCAATGAGAAGTATGACCTACTTGGGACTTTGACACCTTACGAGATAATAAGGGGTTTAGAGCCTAAGATTAAGCAGTTTCAGGTAAAGGATGCAGAAGTAGTCTACATTGATGAGAACTCCCTTGCAGAGGTAGAGGCAGGATTGTTTTTATCAGAGGCGAAAAATTTATGTGAGAGACCAGTCAGTGAGGTAATGGTTCCAGCAAAACTATTTATCTCACCGAATGCGACAGTAACGAAGGCAGCTTTTTTGATGATTCATCATAAGCTTTCAGTGCTGCCAGTAATTGAAAATAATAAGTTTGTTGGAGTAGTAAAAATGATGGATTTATTCAATGAGATATCAAAATTAATAATTGAGGAGGAGTAAAATGGCAGAGAAAGATTTTGACAAAACTAAAGGATTACCACCACCGCCACCAGAAATTAAAGTTGCCCCCGAAATTGAAGAACATCCTGAGGTACCGAAAAAGTCTGTTAAAAGTATTATCATATCTGTTTTAATTTCCCTTGGAGCAGGAATTTTGATTGCCATACTCCCAACACCGGCTGGTCTTTCACCGGAAGGACATAAATTTTTAGCGCTTTTAATTGCGGTGATATTGTTATGGGTAACAGAGGCTGTGCCAATTGGAGTTACTGCTTTAATTGCTGCAGGAGGACTCATCTTATTTAAAATTCAGCCTCCTGCTAAAGCCTGGAATCCCTTTGCAAGCCCTGCAGTTATGTTTGTTCTCATGATTATGATGTTTGGTGTAGTACTTAATGAGGCAGGAGTTGCGAAAAGACTGCTATATCTTATTATTAAAGCAGCTGGAAGAAATGTAAAAAAACTTAGCCTCTTTATGGCTGTCTCTGCCACGCTTCTTTCAACTGTATTCCATGACGCTACAATCACAATTATTCTTATTTTCTGTATTCTTCCAGTTCTCACTGCCCTTGGTATTACACCTCAGAAAAGTAACAATCTTAGCAAATTTTTCGTTCTTCTCATTCCTCTTGCAGCTTCAGCTGGTGGTTTTGGAACTCTCCTCGGAGGTGGTAGAAATCCGGTTATGGTTGAAATTCTTGAACAAATAACAGGCTATAAAATGGGATTTATAGAATTTCTTGTATGCAATCTTCCCCTTGCACTTTTCACAGCCTTTGCTACATGGATAGTTGTATATCTAATTTATCCACCAAAGGTTAAAGAGATTCCTATGGAAGCTTTTGGTGATAAGTTGCCCCCAATGGATAAGAAGGAAAAGGGAGTTATTGCTTTTTTTGCTCTTGCTTTCATTCTCTGGAGTCTCACTGATATCACAAAGGTTCATTACAGTGTAATTGCAGCTTTTGTCTTGGCTCTAATTTTCGGATTTCAGCTTGTAAGCGCCTCTGAAGTGTTTAAAAAATTTCCTTGGGAGTCCTGGATAGTCTTCGGTGCTGGAGTGTCTCTTGGTACAGCAATGCTTGATACAGGAGCAGGTAAATGGATTGCTATGCAATTTCTACCACTTCTTGAGGGTCAACCATGGACAGTGGTATTTGCAGGTGCAGGATTTCTTGGCGCTGTTATGTCAAGTTTTATGTCAAACTCAGCTGCTACTGCATTAATTCTTCCAATTACAATTCCTATGGCAACAAGCCTTGGAATTCCAGAGGCTGCTATTGCTCTTTCTGCTCCTATAACAACATCCTTTATAATGCTTGTAATTGGCTGTCCACCTACAATAATTGCCTATTCTACAGGATACTTCTCCCAGCTTGAATTCGTAAAAGTAGCTATCCCTTGGGCAATCCTGATGATAATAGTTGTTACAATAGCGGCTGGAATCTATTGGCCTCTTGTAGTGTTTCCAGAATTACCATTTTTGGGAATTAGATAAGAAAATAAAGGAGATTGCCAATGAGTAGAAGGGTGGTTACTTTTATTATATTATTTACTTTATGGTGCATTTTCTCAGGCATGTTTGATGCGTTTCATCTATCTTTGGGAGTAATTTCTTGCTTAATAGTTACTTTAATATCTGGAGATTTGATATTCAAAAATAAAAAGGTTACTGCAGAACATGTTAGGGAAGGTATAAATTTTATAAAATATATTCCCTGGCTTTTGTATCAGATACTTCTTGCCAATATTCATTTAGCTTATCTGGTATTACATCCAAAAATGCCTATTGAACCCTCTGTAATCCAATACAAATCAAAACTTAAAAAAGACATATCAAAGGTAGTATTTGCAAATTCAATTATCCTTACACCTGGAACAATTACAATGGACATCACAGAGAATAATGAGTTCATAGTTCACTGCATTAGTCAAAAAGTTGCCGATGACTTATATACTGGTGAAATGGAGGAAAGAGTTGCTCATGTATTTAATGAAGATATCAAAAGGAGCGAATAGTCTATGGAGACCTTTTTTATTTTAACTATAGTATTTCTTGGATTAATGGTAATCCTATGTCTTTACAGAGCAGTTTTCGGCCCCACAGTTATGGACCGCATTGTAGCTGTCGGTGTTATAGGAACAAAAACCACTATAATCCTTGTTTTGTTAGGCATTTACTATAAACGTATCGAGATGTTTGTTGACATTTCTCTTGCCTATGCTCTTTTGAATTTCATTACTACCCTTGCAGCAGCTAAATTTTTTAGAGTGAGGAGAAGCATTTTCCCGGGAGTTAAATTTTTAAAAGACAGGAGGCAGACAAATGATTCTGCTTGAATATTTTCTAAATTTTGTAATAATAGTGCTTTTATTTCTTGGAATTTTCTTTTTCTTTACTGCCACACTTGGGCTACTAAGATTTCCTGACTTCTATTGCAAGCTTCAGGCAACAGGGAAGGGAGACACTCTTGGAGCTATATTGATTCTGCTTGGAGTTGTAGTTTATATTTTAAAGGAAGATTTTTCCTTTGCAACTTTTCTTGTGACTTTGAAAATTCTTTTCATAATATTCTTCATTTTCCATGCTAATCCTACTGCCACCCATGCAATTACAAAGGCAGGCTTAGACAGTGGCATAATACCGCTTACAAAGGAGGACCTGAAAAAATGATTTGGCTTGTTGACATATTAATACTAACAATAGTTGTAATTTGTGCTTTGGGAGCAATTAATGTAAGAGACTTATTGAGTTCTGCCATACTCTTAGGAGCTTATAGTTTCTTAATGTGTATTCTTTGGACCGAGATGGGAGCTGTTGATGTGGCATTTACAGAAGCAGCTGTTGGTGCAGGCATAAGCACAGCCTTCTTTATTGGGGCTATTTATCAAACAACAAGGAGGACAAAAGATTGAAACTCTTTGCTATTATAATTGTTTTTATGACAGGTGCTGCCCTAATTTACAGCACCCTTGATATGCCTGATTGGGGAGACCCAAACTCTCCAGCAAGTTTACATGTATCTCCCCGTTATATCCAAAAAACTATTGAAGAGGCTGCAACACCCAATGCGGTAACAAGTGTTCTTGCAGATTACAGAGGATATGACACACTTGGTGAAACTACAGTTATATTTACTGCTGCTGTAGTCTGCATTCTGCTACTTAGGAGGTTTGAAAATGATAAGACTGTATGATGATTTAATAATCCAAGTTGTATGTAGAATAATGATTCCCCTCATACAGTTTTTTGCTCTATATGTTATTGCCCACGGACATTATAGCCCGGGTGGGGGATTCCAAGGAGGATGCATACTTGCTGCTTCTTTTATCCTGATGGTAATAGCTTATGATTTAGATTGGATGAAAAAGAGATTTTCAGAGATAAAAAATACATTTATGGTAGCTCTTGGTATTTTTATCTATGCTCTTATAGGACTTATCTGTATTCTACTTGGTGCTGAATATCTTAATTACGGAATTCTCCATAAGATTCTACCTGCTGATCCTATTAAAGTCCGTGCCTTAGGAACCCTCGGAATAGAGATCGGAGTTGGTATTACTGTTATGGCAGTAATGGTTTCTATATTCCTAAATCTTACCACCTATGGTAGACATGAAAAAGGTGAGGTGTGAGATGGAGATAATAATTGGTAAATATAACTACTGGATTTATATAGCTCTTATGATGATAGGCTTTTATGCCATGATAACCAAAAGGAATCTCGTTAAGAAGTTAGTAGGAATGAATATTTTTCAGACTGCCATAATTTTGTTCTTCATATCCACAGCATATAAGAAGAACGCTACAATTCCAATTTTAATTAAATCCCAGGAAGTTATTGATCCTGCACAATACATAAATCCTCTCCCTCATGTTTTGATGCTTACTGCTATAGTTGTTATGGTCAGCACCTTTGGAGTCGCTCTCGCTGTAATTATCATGCTCTATAAACAATATAAAACCCTTGATGAAGATGAAATAATTGAACAGTTGGAGTGAAAAAATGAATATCAGTGACCATTCCTCAATATTAATCATAGTCATTCCATTAATTGCATCAATTATCAACATATTCATATCTCTATTTAAGAGGTCTCTATGTTATTCTTTCTTCTTGCTCATTCTGGGAATATGTGTAATATTGTCAATTGATATTCTCTCTAATGTTATTAACTCTGGAACAATCAGATATAAACTTGGCGGATGGATGCCACCTTGGGGTATTGAGTATGTGGTAGACCATCTAAATGCCTATATAATAGCTATTGTTTCTACAATGAGTTTGATCATAGCAGTTTATTCTAAGGAAAGCATTAAGCAAGAGGTTCCTGAGCCAAAACTTCCCTATTTTTATTCAACCTATCTACTTCTTACCACAGGACTTCTTGGCATAGCAATAACTGGTGATATTTTTAACCTTTATGTATTTCTTGAGATAGCTTCTCTTGCAGGTTATGCTCTAATTGCAATTGGTGAGAAACGTTCTGTTTTAGCAAGTTTCAATTATATAATAATGGGGACAATAGGAGCCTGCTTTTATCTTTTAGGTGTTGGCTATATTTACATAATGACAGGTTCTCTTAACATCACTGATTTGAGTCTTTTACTTCCAAATCTTTACGAATCAAAGGTAATGCTCGCTGCACTGGCATTTTTAGTTGTTGGTGTAGCAATAAAAATTGCCCTTTTCCCTCTTCATAGATGGCTACCTGACTCCTATACCTTTGCTCCTTCTGCTGTTAGCGCCTTCGCATCAGCCACCATGACTAAAGTGGGAATATATGTTTTGATAAGAGTGTCTTTCACGCTCTTTGAACCAAGATTTTTTACTGAGATAACTCCCCTTTCATCAATTCTTGTCTGGTGGGCTATAGTAGCCATATTCTTTGGTAGCATAATTGCTCTAGCCCAGACAGACTTTAAGAGAACTCTTTCCTATATACTCATAGCAGAAGTTGGTTACATGGTTTTTGGTGTAAGCCTGGGAAACAAACAAGGATTCATCGGAGCAGTCCTTCACATACTCAATGATGCGGTGATGATTGCCTGTCTTTTTATGATCGCAGGTGGACTTATGTATAGAGTAGGGAGCAGAAATCTTGAGAATTTTCTTGGTCTCAACAAAAGCATGCCCATAACAATGGCTGCTTTTACAATAGCAGCCCTCTCAATGATTGGAATTCCTCCTACTGCAGGATTTTTTAGTAAGTGGTATTTAATTCTTGGAGCTATTGAAGCAGAACAGTGGATTGGTGCTATAGCTTTACTATTTAGTAGTTTAGTAAATGCGATAATTTTCTTTAAGCTCCTTGAGAAAATTTATTTTGCGAAAAAGGATAATATACCAAAACACAAATTCCCAGAATTACCCTTCAGCATGCTTGCTCCTATAGTAATACTAGCTTTGTCAATTCTTGTGATAGGAGCATCCACCGGAAAAATTATCTCTAAGGTGATTCAGTTTACTGTGCCAGGAGGATTTTAAGCCATGGAGACGATAATTTCAACTAAACCATTATTAGCTGTTTTAGTTTCTCTAATTGCAACTATTCTAATTGCAATTACAGGTGAAAGAGCAAGAAATCTAAGAGAAACATGGACTATTCTTGCTGCAGTGACAAAATTTGGTATAGTCATTTCAATGTTGCCTGACATTCTAAATGGAAAAGTAATTGAATACACTTTGCTTAAAATTACTCCTGAGCTAATACTGCAGTTTAAAGTTGATGCCTTGGGAATATTTTTTGCTATCACCGCTTCATTTCTATGGATAATAACTTCTTTCTACTCAATAGGCTACATGAGAGGACTAAAAGAACATGCTCAGACCAGATATTTTGCCTATTTTGCCATAGCACTCTCAGCTACAATGGGTGTAGCTTTTTCGGCAAATATTTTTACAGCCTTTCTATTCTACGAAATAATAACAGTTTCAACCTTTCCTCTCGTTGCCCATAAAGAAACAGAGGAGGCTAAAAGAGGTGCAAGAAAGTATTTAACATATCTTCTTGGTACATCTGTGGCATTTCAACTAACAGCGATTGTAATAACCTATAATATCAGTGGTAATCTTAATTTTTCCTATAAAGGAGTTTTTGGTGGAAATGTCTCTCATTTGATAATAACAATAACCTTTTTACTCTATATCGCAGGAATAACAAAGGCAGCCATAATGCCTCTTCACAGCTGGCTACCTGCAGCAATGGTTGCACCCACTCCTGTAAGTGCTCTTCTTCATGCAGTCGCTGTTGTTAAAACTGGTGTATTTATGGTTATAAGAGTAGTTCTCCATATCTTTGGAATAGATTTACTTAAAAACCTGGACTTAGGAACAATTCTTGCTGTAATAGCTTCTTTTACAATAATATCTGCATCAGTAATAGCTTTAAGACAGGATAATCTTAAATTAAGGCTTGCCTATTCTACAGTTAGCCAGCTTTCATATATAGTTTTAGGAGTGGCTCTCCTTACTCCTTCAGGGATTACTGGAAGTGTAATGCACATTGTGGCACATGCTTTTGGTAAAATAACCCTCTTTTTTACTGCAGGAGCCATATATATAGCAACCCATAAAACCAAAATAAGCGAACTTGATGGAATAGGAAGGCAGATGCCCTTTACAATGGGAGCATTCACAGTGGGTGCCCTTTCAATGATCGGAATTCCACCATTTTCTGGATTTATCAGTAAATGGTACTTAAGTCTTGGAGCCCTTGAGGCAGGGGATATTTTCGTGCTTGCCGTATTAGCCACAAGTACAATACTCAATGCCTGCTATTTCATGCCCATAGTATATGTGGCTTTTATGAAAGAGCCCAAGCCTGATCCTCATCATCATGGATATAATAGCACTGCAATACATGAAGCACCAGTATTTGCTGTTGCTCCTCTTGTGCTTACTGCTATAGGAACGGTCTTGATATTCTTCTATCCTTCCTTTTTCCTTGAAATAATAAAAATTATTGTAGCCAATGTGACAGGAGGTAATTGATATGACAGAAGACCTTCAGAAAGAAATAACAGAACTTGCTCATAAAGCAGACCCTACATACAGGAAGCTCTTTTACATTGTTTTTACAGTTCTTTTTATTTATTTAGCCTATATTCTCTGGAATACCCTGTAGAGGAGGTAAAATATGGAAAAAAAATATTTCTTTGATGACCCTAAAAATGTGAAGAAATTCTTTACTGCCTTATATATAGTTGTAATAATCTTTCTTATCTCTGAGTTGTTCATCCACAAGCATATCTATTTCCCCTGGGAGGAATATCCATTCTTTTATGCATCCTTTGGCTTCATAGCCTTTGTTTTTCTAATAATGATTGCAAAACATATTCTGAGACCAATAGTTAAGAGGAAGGAGGATTACTACAATGATTAATACAATTCCTCCTGCTTTGGTCTTCATAATTGGTGCTTTGCTGCTTCCTCTTTTCAGGGGTAAACTCCAGAGTGCTTATTTACTGTTTTTGCCTGTGTTAGGTTTTATTAACTTTATAAATATCCCAGAAGGAGTTCACTGGACATTAAAGTTTTTAGATTATAACCTTATTCTTGTGAAGGTTGATAAAATAAGCATACTCTTCGGATATATTTATCACATAATCACTTTTCTTGCCTTACTCTACTCCCTTCATGTTAAAGAAACTGCCCAGCACATGGCTGCACTAATTTATGCAGGTTCAGCCCTGGGAGTAGTTTTTGCTGGAGATTTGTTGACTCTATTTATATTTTGGGAAATAATGGCATTTAGTGCTTTTTATCTTGTCTGGGCTTCAAGAACAAAAGAGTCTTATGGAGCAGGATTAAGATATATTTTAGTTCACATATTCGGTGGATTATGCCTTCTTGTCGGAATTGTCATGCACTTTTATGAGACAGGTTCCTTAGAGTTTAGTTTTATTGGTCTTAAAGGAGTAAGTTCATGGCTTATATTTATAGGATTTGGTCTAAACTGTGCTTTTCCTGGACTGCATGCATGGCTACCTGATGCCTACCCAAGAACAACTCCTACAGGCGGAGTTTTTATGTGGACTTTTACGACAAAAACAGCAGTATATGTTCTTGCAAGAGGTTTTCCAGGAACAGAGCTTCTTGTCTGGATAGGAGCAACTATGACAGTATTTCCTATATTTTTTGCTGTTATTGAAAATGACCTTAGGAAGGTTCTTTCCTATAGTCTTATAAACCAGCTTGGATACATGGTTACAGGCATCGGTATTGGAACTCAACTCTCCCTAAATGGAACCTTTTCCCATGTATTCTGTCACATTCTGTATAAGGCTTTGCTTGTTATGTCAATGGGAGCGGTACTTTACAGAACAGGCAAAATAAAATGCACTGACTTGGGAGGACTT
>CALDSV010000027.1 GCA_937924475.1 uncultured bacterium | reverse complement strand
ATGAGAAAAATTAAGGACAAGGTAAGTAGAAATTTTATCTAAGATTAGTGGAGGGAAAGCACAAAATTCCTCAGGTAAGTGATACCCACACTCTTTTAGTTTTTGATATGGTGTCTTCCCATTCATCCCTTCCCCAAAATGTGGCCTTTTTGCATTATACCAGAAAATCCAACTACCTGCCAGCTTCAAAAATTCCTCTCTAAAATTCCGACATAAGAAAATTTAAAAAAGGTAAGCACCTCTATTCCGATGTTTTTTCAAAATTTTCTTATGAAGATATCTATTAGTTCCGAGTAAATCTTCCAAAATACTTTTAAGATAACGTCCTTTCTGTTTATAAAAAGGGAATAATACTACCAAGAAACCAAAGAACATCTCCTATCTTTTTGCCATCAGTTTTCAAGAATACTACTTCTTTTATTTTTTAACCATTCCCAAAAAGGGGGTGCACGCAATCCTTTCCCTTTCAGCCCAAACCATCCTAATATCTCCTCTACATCAAATACACCAAAATATGGCCAACTATAAATTATTACTCCATGATAAGTAAAATTTCTCGTCAATCTCTCTAATCCTAAATATGCAATACTTTCCCCAACAACTGTCTTGTAGCAATTGATATAGTTATACATTACAAGGGTAAAAATAATGTGAAAATAAATACCATTAAATTTTCTTGATGGTAATTTGTTTATCTTATATCCTTGCTTAAGTTCTCTAAACCCTTCATTCTCTATATAATGCCGTTTCTTGTAAAGATAAATTGCTTGAAGTGGCCCAAACTTCTTATTAAATCTTTTTGAAGATAAAAATGTTATAGGTGTTTGTATTTTTTCCCCTCTATATTTGGTAATAATTCCTCCTGAAATAGGATGAGTATTAAGTTTTTTCTCTTTTTTGTATAATCTTTTTTTCACATTCTGTTGATGCTTTCCCTCTCCATAAGTCCAGAACCATTGTAGGTTATTAAATCCATATACTTGTGTCTGTTGATCTTGTTGATAAAAATAATCTTTTGGAATCGGTAATTGTTTATTTTTTCTTTCCTGATAATCTTCTGCTCTTTTCTTCAGTTCTTTTGTGACATCCATATTACTTTTACTGTAAATAATAAAATCTATATTGTATCTGTGTTTTAATAGGTATAAGTTTTTTCCATCTACAAATCCTCTATCCATCACTATCAGTTTTATTTTCCCTTTCCCAATATTTTTTATCGCCTGTTCTACTATACTAATAAGATATTGCCCTTCGTTGTGGTTTAATGGAACTACCATCCCTGCTATAAATATTTCCGGTTGGTCTCTCTTTTCTTCTTTGTTTCTGGCATATCTCAATGTTATTAGCTTATATCCCTTCTTCTTTTTCCCTTCTTTTATAATTGTCCCTGTATTTTCATATCTTTTAGCAGAAGACCAAACATAGATAGGTGTTGAATCTATAATATAAGTCCCTATTGGAATAAATTGTTTCTTTGCCAATAGTTTAAATGAATCAGTAAAAAGAGTATCTGTCTGGGAAATTGAAAAATCTCTAAAAAGTTTTCCTAATGTTGTTATGTTAAATGGTAAGTGCTTCCCTTTATTCCTTTTTGAAAACCCTTGCTCAAAATGCACTCCTGTAAATCCTATCATCTCCAAAAGTGCTCTATCCTTGAAAAGCTGTTCATCTATCTGGTTGACTGAATCTAATCCCTTAATTACTTTTAAACTATATGTGGAAAGAAGATAAACAAGGGGTATCATTACACGTTTTCTACAATCCGGAATAAAATCAAATAGTCCAGGGAAATCTATATCTATTAAAAAACAAAATAAACCATCAAAATTACCTAATCCAGTAGTGCTTGCTTTATCATATTCGCCAGTCAATAATCTATCTTTTACTATCTGATTGTCTTTTCTGTAATATGTCCAGTAATTTATCCCTTCTTTTCCTTTATCCATTTCGGAATTGAAATTAAATTCTGTCTTTGATTCTCCCTTAAAAGTGTATCTATCTGTCTATTTATTTTGTTAATATTAGCCAACATTTCGTTATATCTTTTGTAGGTAATAGCAAGGTTGTTAACCTGGCTTAATTTCCATTTCGACAGATAACGATGATAAATTTTTTCCCCTTCTTTAAAAAATAAGTAATAAAATGGCCCATGAGGTTTTCCTTTTGTACACTTACAATTTCCTTTCTTACAATAAGTATATTGGGTAGTTATCCAGATAGGTAATTGGCTACCTGTATTTAAAAGATGTGTCTCAAGTAGGTGCCTTTCCTTCCGTAATCTGTAAATAGTACTTTTTATCTCTTGCCTATTTGAAATTTTCTTATTCATAAGTTTATATATGTTTATATATCTTATGATTATAACAAAAATAAAAAATCTGTCAAATTTTATTTCCCCCTAGAGCATAACATAACTTAAGTGTCTGTAAATTAAGAACTTATAAAAGAATTCCCTTATGTCAGAATTTTTTTTGTATGTCTGCCAACCACTGGTGACATTGAAAGAGGTTAATTTTTCTCTCATCTTCTCGTAAGGTGTTTTCCCAGATAAAGAAGTATGTGGTCTATGGTAGTTATAAAATCTCTCCCATTCTTTCAGTTTCTCATTTAAAATTTCCATATCATCTATTATAACTCCTTCCAACATTCTATAAAACTCTTCTTCATCTATCCTGTGAGACCTTTCTACTTTTCCATTTAGTCGTGGTGTAGCAGGTTTTATGTAGATATGCCTTATCCCTTTATCTAACAAGTGCCAGTGAAATTGTATCCCAAATTCTGCTCCATTATCTGTCTGAACTGTCTGTATTTTGAAAGGTAATTGAGAAATTACATAGTCAATAAAATCA
>CALDSV010000026.1 GCA_937924475.1 uncultured bacterium | reverse complement strand
TGATCTTTCTACAAAGAAAAATACTGAGCTTATAAAAAGCAAGGAATTACTCCAGTTGGGAGATATTATAGGCAATAATCAATTTATTTATCTTGCCTATAGGGATGATTTCTCAGAGATCAAAATAACTGATTTAAATGGAAAAAGTAGAACTCTAAGTATATCTCGTTGGGTAGAATCTTCTCCTCGGTGGTCTCCATTGGGCATCTTTTTTGTATCTAACAGAGCAGGTTCACCAAATATTTATATTATCCGAGAAGGTGTATCTACCCAAAGAATAACCTATCAGGGCAAATACAACACCGAGCCTGCAATAAACCCAGAGGGTAATATTCTTGCCTTTTCTTCTTTAGAAAAGGGTTTTCAAATTTACGTCCTTGATTTAATTTCCCATGAACTAACAAAAATTACACAGGATGGAAATAATGAACAACCCTCATTCTGTCCTGATGGTCATTTCCTTACCATTATGTCAGACAGAAGAGGTAAAAGGGAAATTTACTTAATAAGTTCCAATGGTTTTATACAAAAACCTTTAACCCATGGATATTTACCTTACTGCAGTAGATAACAATGGTTTATTCAGGAATTGACCTTTTCCATAAAAATTTACCAAAAAGATTTTACGGCTGCAAAGCCGGATTATTAGTTCATCCAGCTTCAATTAATCGAAAAATAATCTCTACAGCAGAATTACTATTTAAGAGTAAAAAAATAAAAATTACTGCTCTTTTTGGTCCCCAACATGGCATATTTGGTAACACTCAAGACAATATGATTGAATGGGAAGGCTTTTTTGACAGAGAAAAAGGTGTTCCTATTCATAGCCTTTATGGCCAAAGGCGAAAGCCCTCTGCAGAGATGCTTAAAGACATAGAAATATTTATCATAGACCTGCAAGATATAGGTTCTCGATATTATACTTTCATATGGACTATGGCCCTTTGCATGGAAGCTTGTGAGGAAAAAGGAATTCCAATTATTATTTTAGACAGAGTTAATCCCATAGGAGGTCACTTAACAGAAGGACCTCTTTTAAAAGAGGAATTTTCCTCCTTTGTGGGTATTCATCCTTTACCTGTAAGACATGGTATGACAATTGGAGAAATTGCCTTATATTTTAAAGATAAATTTTATCATAATATAGACCTCACAGTAATTCCCTTAAATGGTTGGAAGAGATCTCAATGGTTTGATCAAACAGGACTTCCATGGGTAATGCCCTCTCCTAATATGCCTACATTGAATACTGCGATAGTTTACCCAGGTATGTGTCTTTTAGAAGGAACAATTTTAAGTGAAGGAAGAGGCACAACAAGGCCCTTTGAGATTTTTGGAGCTCCCTTTATTGAACCTGAAAAAATTGTAAAACACTTAAGAGATTATAAACTTAAAGGAGTAATATTCAGACCTCTTTATTTTACACCCACCTTTAACAAATTCAAAGATGAGCTTTGCGGCGGTGCTCAAATACATGTAATTGACAGAGAGAAGTTTAAGCCATTTAAAACTGCCATTGCTATTTTACTTTCCATCCATGAACTTTATCCCCATAAAAGGATTTGGAGAAATCCACCCTATGAATACGAATTTGAAAAACTTCCTTTTGACATTCTTACAGGTTCTGATTGGTTAAGGAAAGAAATACAGAAAGGCACCTCTCTTAGAGATCTTGAAGAAGTATGGCACAAAGAAACAAAAGCCTTTGAAAAAATAAGAAAAAACTATCTACTCTATGATTAAGGGATTCATATTAGCTGCTGGATTTTCAAAAAGACTTAGACCAATAACAAATTATATTCCTAAACCTCTTATGCCAATAGCAGGCGAGGTTCTATTAGATTACATCTACAATTTTTTAAGGTGTAACAGTATTGACAGGATTGGAATAAATCTTCACTATAAAGCTCGTGAAATTGAAAATTATATTAAGAAAAGAAGAATTCCTATAGAGATTTTCTATGAAAAAGAAATTCTTGACACGGCTGGAGCTCTTTATAATGCCAAAAATTTCCTCAAAGACAGTATTTTCATTGTGCATAATGCTGACATTTATTGGGATGGAAATCTAATAGAAGCTATTAAATGGCATAAAAACTTAAAAAACCATATTACCCTTTTAGTACATAATTATGCACCGGAAAATAAATTGATTGTTGACAATCAGGGAAAACTCCTCGAAATTGTTAACTCAGATAAAAAAATGCGAGCTAATTTTGCTTTTACTGGTGTTGCTATATACAGTTCTGAAATTTTAAAACTTATTCCTCCTGGTTCCTCTTCAATAATAGATTTATGGATAAAGGCTAAATCTGAAGGCTATGAGGTAAGAGTATTTCCAGTAAAATATAGCTTCTGGCATGATATTGGGACTCCTCTTAAATATGCACGAGCTGTTTTTGAAAAAATAAGAAGAAATTTTACCTCTTTTTATGCTCATCCGTCTTCGAAAGGGTGCTGTTTATTAGAAGTCTCAGGGCCTGTTGTTATGGAAAAAAATGTAAAAATTAGTATTCCTATTCAAGTTAAAAACGTAATTTTTTTACCTGAAGTTGAAATTTCAGCTTCTCAGTCAAACTTCTCTCAATTAAAATTCTCAGATTGTATTGTTGGAAAAGATTTCACTATTCCTATAAAGAAGATAAGAAAGAACAATGATACAATAGCCTGTGGAGGTTCATCAAGGTCGTATTACAGAAAACATAAAAAAATCTATTGTATCTATCAGGAATTAAATGAAGAATTTCAAAAAACTATAATATTAAATGATTTTTTTAAAAAAATTTCTTTCCCAGTACCAAAAATTTACGAAGTAAGGGAAAAATATATAGTGTTCGAAGATCTTGGAGATGTAACTCTGTACAGCTGGATGCAATGCAAAAGAAAAAAGGAGGAAATACTTCAGGTATATAAAAGAATTCTTGAAGAGGTTTTCAAACTTCATTGGAAAATAACTCCTTTTTTGAATAACTTACCTATTTCATTGCCCCAGTTCAATTTTGAATATTTTCTCTGGGAAAGCCAATATTTTTTAAAGGAATGTGTGAAAGGAGTTTTTCATATAAATATTTCAAAATTTGGAAGAAATTGGCAGAAAAGACTAAAAGAAGAACTTCATTATATTGCTGAAAAGCTTGCACAAGCAGATAAAGTATTACTACACAGAGATTTACAAAGCCAAAACATAATGATTAAGAAGGGTAAAATCTATTTTTTAGACTATCAATCAGCTCGATTAGGACCTGCAGAGTATGATTTAGCATCATTAATCTGGGATCCCTATATTATGCTAAGTAATGAATTAAGGAAAGAGCTTGTAGATTTTTATATGGAAAAGATGTTAAAGATTAGTGATCAAATATTTCAAAGGCCTCTATTCCTTCAAAAGCTAAATCTATGTAAAATCCAAAGGCATATGCAAGCTCTTGGCGCCTATGGTTTTCTGTCTAATTGCAAAGGTAAGAAAAATTTCTCAAAATTTATTCCTTCAGCAGTAAAGCTTCTTGATGAAGATCTTTCTGAATGTTCTGAAGAACTTAATAACCTAAGAGAGCTTATTTCCCAACTACATTCCATTGTAAGCAAAAAGATTATACCAATAAACATTAACTTAGATTAAATAAAGAAGGAGTTAATTAGAAATATTAATTGGATTCAGCTATTAGTCCAATTTTAAGCATTTTTTCCTTTAGATTTTTTATCTTATCTCTTATCTCTGCTGCTCTTTCAAATTCAAGATTCTCTGCTGCTCTTTTCATTTCAGATTCAAGTTTTTTTATAGTTTCCTCTGATATTTCATATTCCTCAACTTCTTCTTTGAGTGTATGTAAGGAAACATAATCCCTTTCATAAATTGATGCGAGAATGTCTTTTATTTTGCTCATTACAGTTTTTGGAGTTATCCCCATCTTTTTATTATATTCCATCTGAATTTTACGTCTTCTTTCTGTTTCCTCTATGGCTTTTCTCATAGAATCTGTCATTGTGTCTGCATAGAGTATAACAGTGCCATTTATATTTCTTGAGGCTCTACCTGCAGTCTGAATAAGAGATTTTTCTGATCGGAGAAATCCTTCTTTATCTGCATCAAATATGGCTACAAGAGAAACCTCAGGAAGGTCAAGACCTTCTCTGAGAAGATTTACTCCTATGAGTACATCAAATTTGCCCAGCCTTAAATCTCTTAGTATCTCAACTCTTTCAAGAGTATCTATATCAGAATGTAAATATTTAGCCTTAATACCAAGGGTTGTGTAATAATCTGTCAAATCCTCAGCCATTTTTTTTGTAAGAGTTGTAACAAGAACTCTCTCATTTCTTGTAACTCTTTTTTGAATTTCTTCAAGTAAGTCTTCTACCTGATTTGAAGCAGGACGGACTTCTATTTTGGGGTCTATGAGTCCAGTTGGTCTTATTATCTGTTCAATAACTCTTCCACCAGATTTTTCAATCTCATAATCTCCAGGGGTTGCAGAAACATAGATTACATAGTTCATCCTATGCTCAAATTCCTTAAAAGTAAGGGGACGATTATCAAGGGCTGAAGGAAGTCTAAAGCCATATTCAACTAAAGTTTGTTTTCTTGAACGGTCTCCCTCATACATTCCTCCAATCTGTGGCACTGTTACATGACTTTCATCTATGACAGTAAGAAAATCTCCCTTAGAAGGACCAGCATAAATATAGTCAATTAATGTAAAAGGAGGCTCTCCCGGTAATCTTCCACTAAGATGCCTTGAGTAATTTTCAATCCCATGGCAATGACCAAACTCACTTAGAAGTTCCATGTCAAAACGGGTTCGCCTTTCAATTCTCTCTGCGAAAAGCTCCTCTCCATTTTCTTTAAAATACCTTATTCTTTCCTCAAGTTCCTCTTCTATGCTTTTAAGAGCTCTTCTTAAGCTTGGTTCAGGAGTAACCCAATGACTATTTGGTGGAATGAATATTCTATTTATCCTTTTAATTTTTTTACCTGTAAGGGGGTCTATTTCATAAATAGCATCAATTTCATCGTCAAAAAACTCAATTCTGTAGGCTTTATCAAGACAGTGAGAGGCAAAAATATCTACCACATCTCCTCTTACACGAAAAGTGCCTCTTCTGAAATCCTCTTCTGCTCTTGTGTAAATTATTTCAACAAGTTTTCTCAATAGGGCATCTCTTTCTGTTTTCATGCCCTCTTCAATGGTAATGTGCATTGCTAAGTAGTCATCTGGTGAGCCAATTCCATAAATACATGAAACAGAAGCAACAACAATCACATCTTTCCTTGTAAGTACAGAGAGTGTTGCAGAATGTCTCATTCTGTCAATATCATCGTTAATAAGAGCATCTTTTTCAATGTATGTATCGGTCTCAGGAATATAAGCCTCAGGTTGATAGTAGTCATAGTAGCTTACATAGTATTCAACAGCATTATGAGGGAAAAGCTCTTTTAACTCTCCATAAAGTTGAGCAGCAAGGGTTTTGTTGTGAGCTATTACAAGAGTTGGCTTGTTTATTTTAGCAATTACATTGGCAATAGTGAAAGTTTTTCCAGAGCCTGTTACACCAAGCAAAACTTGATGCCTTTTACCTTTATTGATTCCTGCAACAAGCTCAGAAATTGCTTTAGGTTGATCTCCTTTTGGTTTAAAGGGACTTTGAAGGATAAATCTATCCATGTAAAAAACTATCTTTAAAGCAATTGAGCTGCCTTTTTTGCAAAGTAGGTAAGGATGAGGTCTGCTCCTGCTCTTTTTATTGCTGTAAGAATTTCCATCATAACTGCATCTTCATTTAACCATCCAAGCTTTGTAGCTGCCTTTATCATAGAGTATTCTCCGCTTACATTGTAGGCTGCCACTGGGACAGGAAAGTTATTTCTTACATCAGAGATAATGTCAAGATATGCTAAAGCAGGTTTTACCATAACTATATCAGCACCTTCTTCAATGTCAAGAGCAACTTCCCTTAGGGCTTCTCTTCTGTTGGCTGGATCCATCTGATAACTGCGTCTATCTCCAAAGGCTGGTGCAGATTGAGCAGCTTCCCGAAAAGGACCATAAAAGGCTGATGCGTATTTTGCAGCATAAGATAAAATTATTACATCAGTAAATCCTTCCTCATCAAGGGCTTTGCGAATTTTTCCAACTCTTCCATCCATCATATCAGAAGGAGCAACTATGTCTGCTCCTGCTTTGGCATGGGACAAAGCTTCAAGAGCTAAAACTTCAAGGGTTGAGTCATTGTCTATCTTACCGTTTTTTATAATTCCGCAGTGTCCATGAGATGTATATTCACAAAGACATACATCAGTAATTATTATAAGATCTGGTATGGCATCTTTAATTGCCTTTACAGCTGTCTGAACTACTCCAGATTCATCGTAGGCAGAAGTAGCTTTATCATCCTTTTTTTCCGGAATTCCAAAAAGAATTACTGCAGGAATGCCAAGGGAAAAAACCTCTTTTGCATTCTTAACAGCTTCATCAACACTTTCCTGAAAACATTCAGGCATGGAAGATATGGGATTTCTAACACCCCTGCCTGGAACTATAAACATGGGATAAATAAAATCCTGAGGAGTGAGGGTTGTTTCCCTCACCATTTTCCTCAGGATTTCTGTTTTTCTTAATCTCCTCGGACGATGAATAGGAAACATGACTTAAACGCCGCAAGAACCTCCACAACCTGGACCACAGGAAGGCATTGGTCCTTTAAGGATAAATCCTTCTTGCTCTTCATCTTCGTAATAGTCAAGCTCAATCTCGCTAAGGAGGTCAAAGGTCTGTTTATCTAAAAAAACCCTTAAGCCATCCTTTTCAACAACTTCATCACCTTCTTGTGGATTTTCATCGATATCAAGTCCAAAAGAGGGGCTACAATATCCTTCTGCGGAGAATATTCTCAATCCCCAACCTTCTTTTCCCTCATTTTTGAGGATTAATTTCGCCTTTTCGGCTGCTTTTTCACTGATACTAAACACAGCTACCTCCTAAAAATTTATTCTTTTTTCAGGATAGCAGTTTTTTAAAATAATTTGCAAGAAAAAAATTACAATGATTAAAATACATTTCATGGAACCTTTAAATCGGAAAAGAATTATAAAATACCAATCTGGCAGATTTGAAGAAATTGAAGATTCAATAGCAGTAGAGAAAAAGATAAAAATTTTCGTAAATGACCAAGAAATAATATCTTTAGCTGCCTCACCTATACAAATAAAAGAACTTATCACTGGGTTTCTAATGACAGAGAATATCCTTAAAGGAGACTGGTGCCCAGAAAAAATTTCGATAGAGAACAATGACAAAGAAATAAAAGTTAAAATTTTACTTGAAGGATTTGTTTCGTTAGAGGGGAAAACTATTACCTCTGGATGTATGGCTTCTGTTAGTTTCATAGGAAATCTAAAAACTAAGATAGATGATAATTGCTCAATAAATGAAATAACTTTATTCAAACTCTTCAAGGATTTCCAATTAAAGTCTAATTTATATAGGACAACAGGCTGCATTCATGCAGCAGCCATATCAGATCTAAAGGAAATACTTTTCATTGCTGAAGATGTAGGAAGACATAATGCAGTGGACAAAGTTATCGGATGGGCCATACTTAATAAAATACCCTTTAAGGGAAAGATAATTCTGGTTAGCGGAAGAATTTCATCGGAAATGGCATTAAAGGCAGCTAAATGGAAAATTCCTATAATTGTAAGTAGAACAGCTCCCACTTCTTTGGCAGTTGAAATTGCCGAAGAAGTGGGACTAACTCTCATCGGTTTTTTAAGAGGTAATAGATTTAATATCTACTGTAACAGCCATCGAATAAAATTATCTTCTTAATTACTCAGGTAGCTCCTCCAGATTCAGAAATGGTGGAATATCTGCGATAGCATTAACAATAAATTCTGCTAAACCTGAATAAGTAATTTTATATTTTTCAAAGAGATCGTAGGTTTTAATCATGTCTCTCAAAGCACCTTTGCAATTTGAACAGGTAGCTATAACAAGTTTAGGAATATCTTTATCTAAGACATCACTAAAGGTATCCAGAATTTGTTTTGTTTTCAGCCTAAAGGATACTTTATTTCTCCAAAGAGGAAAATTCAAAGATCTTATTATAGCAAAACCGCTACCACCTCCGCAGCAATAATTATAAGAACAATTTGGTTTCATTTCCCTGAAGGTATTAGGTGAAAGAGCTTTAATAATATCCCTCTGAGGTTGCATAACTCCCGTGAGTCTCACTATATTACAGGAGTCATGCATGGTAATGGGAAAATTATTTCTATTGGGATCAAATTTAATCCTTCCACTCTTTACTATCTCTCTCATTAGGGGCAAACAAGATTCTCTTTGAATATTCCACAAAGGTGAGCTTGCTGGAAGAATCTTATCAAAAACTATAGTATATACCTTATGAGAATGACCGCACTCACCAATTACAAGTTTTTTTACTCCCAGATCCTGAGCAATTTGAAGATGCCTTAAGCCAATTCTTGCAAGCTCTATGTCATCATACCAAGCACCATAGTTTACTCCATCATACCCAAGAGTTTCGCTGCTCAATGTATAATTGATTCCTGCAAAATCAAAAAGGATAGCGAATGCTGCAATATGGTCAGGCCAAGCAAGATACTCTCCTCCATTATGAAGTAAGAGAATGTCTGCTCCCTTTTTATCTACAGGAATATTTATTTTCTTTCCAATTCTTTCATAAATGTCTTCTTCTATAAATTTAATAATATCCTTAAATGCTTCAGGTCCCATACCTGTGGAAGAACCTGCCTTTAGATGCTGTCTTGTTCCCTTTTTGTATACCTCTACAGGAGCCATACCGAGCTCTTGACTAAACATTTTTCTTAATTCTCTGGCAATCAGTCCATTGTCTATGCCTACAGGACAATAAAGAGCACATCTTCTACATAAGGTGCATCGATAAGCAAGCTCCAAAAGTCTTCTTATAGTAGAATAATTCACTTCAATATCAGCACCAACAAATGATTTAAGGAGTTTTCCACTGGGAGTAAAATATCTTTTATATATCCTTCTTAAGATCTCGGAACGGAAATTAGGTCTATATATTTCTTTTTTTCCGCTGCCCACATAAACATGACAAGCCTCAGCACAAGTATTACATTTAACACAATACTTAAGAGAGAGAGAAAAAGGCTTTAAAAAAGTCCAGTTTGATTCAGGATCTAAGAGTTTCTCTATACCCTTGAGGAATTTTTCAACAATTTTTGCTTTTTCTTCCTCTGAAGGAATCGGGAAAGGAAATGCTGAGAATCCATCAAGAGAAAAATCATATTTGTCTTTCAAGTCATCAGATAGTTCTTTAAACCCATCTTTTTCCTCCAAATAAGGAGATAGAGATACTAAATCTTCTAACTTTATATCTACTAAAGTATCTTGA
>CALDSV010000025.1 GCA_937924475.1 uncultured bacterium | reverse complement strand
TATTTCAGACTCTAAGGCTGCTTGCCTTGCCTCTATACCTGATATCCTTCCATTCATAGACTCTATAGCAAGCCTGTATCCAGCAAGCTCACCAGTTACAGATGACTTAAACTCCCTAAACTCCTCTCTTATCTCTCCAATTATTAAGTCCTTCAACTTCTCTGCAATCTTCTCTATCTCCATGATGACCTCCTACGTAAATTATAATTCTGCTCTTTCTAATTTTTACCATCTATTAGTCTTAATGTCAATAGGTGCTTTTTCTCATCTTTTCTATACCCTTAAAGCTATTTCAATGCTGTCATTGCCCCTCTTTGTCAATGCAAGTCTCACGAAGTGAACCGTGGCAATCTCATTAATGTAAAACCATCTTAAAGAGTAAAAATAGAGTCAGTTTTTTTCAATTTTCAGGATTCTTCTTTAGGTTAAATATTTCCTTGCCTTCTCAAATCTTTTTTACCATTTTTAATCTAATTGGTGAGCCTCTTTTCATCTTGTCCATGGGCTAAATCAAAAAAATTTTTGCTACCCTTAAGTCAAAGATTATTTAATTTCCTTAAGATAATTTTTCCCCTTTGGAGTAATCTCCCAGATACCTCGTGGAGATTCAGAAGAAAGCAATCCTTCCTTAACCATCGTATTTGTGATAATTCTCCCTTAGTAGTCCGAGTAAGTTAGGTTTTATAATAGATACTATGACTTGGCTAAGATTAACCCTTGAAAAATACCAAGCTATCATCTATCTGGTTTTTATAGTCCTCGGCTTGCTTTTGGGAAGCACGTATCCCTCTTACATAAAACCCTTGGAGAATAAATTGCTATTTGTAATTGCTTTTCTTTTGTATAGTACCTTTTGCCAAGTCCCATTAGCCCATTTGCAAAAGGCCTTTTTGAACTACCAGCTTTTGCTGGGTTCTTTAGTGGGAAACTTTATTTTCGTCCCTTTGTTTATAGCTCTTATTTTGTTGCCCATAGGTTCTTTAGCGGTAAAAGTTGGTATAGCCCTGGTTTTGTTGGTTCCCTGTACTGATTGGTTTATAACTTTTAGCTATCTCGGTAGGGCAGACACAAAGCATGCCATAGCTCTTTTACCTATCCTTCTATTTGTCCAGCTTATCCTCTTGCCCTTTTACATGATTATCCTTTTCCCCCAGCTGGTGGATATAGAAATAGACCGTGTGAAGTTCATAAAAGTCTTTTTTGGTTTGATAGTTTTCCCTCTTTTCCTTGCCTATATAACTCAAAGGTTGGCAAAATTTAGTCCTTTGGCTGTTAAATTTTTGAACTTTACAGGTTTGCTTCCCATCCCCCTTATAAGCCTTATAGTTTTTATAATATTTGGATCTCAGGTGGAAACCTTGCTACATCTTGGAGAATTTTTATTATTTTTAACATTTATATTTTTCCTATATTTGGTCTTTGCTCTTTTTCTAAGCAAGTTTATCTCCCATGCTGCAAGACTTACCAGTAAGGATGGAAGAGTCTTGGCTTTCAACTTTGGAACAAGGAATTCCTTTTTAGTATTACCTATAGCCCTTGCCCTGCCACAAGGTTTTCAAGAAGCCCTCTTTGTTATCGTCTATCAAAGCCTTGTGGAACTTCTTGGAATGCTACTTTTTATAAAAATTGTTCCTCGCTGGGTTTTCCCAGATAAATTCCAAGACAAATAGGCTTGACATAATAAAACCATACGCTGTGTAAGCTCTAAGAATGGGACTTTGTTTAAAGATTTTTCATCCGTTGGATTTTAGATTGAAGCCATTTTTCGCCGTGTTCATTTAAAAAATTTACATTAATCTCTTTCATTGGAGTATGGCACCAAAATATTCTGTTATGTTTTGGAATTGTTTATTTCTTAATGGGTTTTTCAATGTCCAATTCCCATTTTATAGGATTGTTGATTATATATTCCCTAATCCTGTTTAATTCATTTTCATTGCGAATGATGTATTCGTAGTAATCGCGTTGTCAAAATGGTTTTGATGGTGTGTTACGTAATTGGTTGATTGGTTGATTTGTTTTGCAGAATTCATTTTATATCGTCCAACAATTTTAGGAATAATCATATTTCTGCGTTGTTTTATTAAATCATTTTTCCATCCATTATTTCCCCAAGTAGGCATTCTCTATTGTATGTGCATATCGTTATAAAATACGCACCAGGTTGGGAATAATCGTAATCTTTTAAACGAATTGACCTCCGACGATGTTTATTCGGATCGTATTTTTTCATTTATACACTCTTTGCCTTATCCAATCTATTTTTTACCAATTCTGCCACAGCCCAATAGACTTCTTTCCTTTCCTCTTCCGTTAGCCCGAGGGCATCAAAGACAATGTCATCAAGGGCTTTTTTATCTGGAAGTGGATTTGGCTCTTGCTCTCGGATAGGACGCTTTGGGTCAAAACCAAGCTCGGTGAAGATGTTAAATATGTCCCTATTAAATACAGACTTTAGGGTCAGGTCTTGCAATATAACAGAAGATATACTATTAAAAAGTTATGGCAAGACCTTTGATGATTGGGTGCTTTTAACGTTTAGTAGTGAAATGGCAGAGGCTGAAAGGCTTTACAGAGAGTTTGTTCGTGCAGGATTAAAGGCAGATGCTCCATGGAAAGAGATAACGGGGCAAATATACCTTGGCAGCGAAAAATTCATTAGCAAGATAAAGAAATTTATAAGTGGCAAAGAGACGATTAGGGAAATACCAAAGACGCAGCGATATATAACAAGACCATCCCTTGAAGATATATTTAAGCAGAAAGATAAAAGTAACAAAGACAAAGCAGTATATGAAGCTCATGTTCGGTATGGATATACTCTAAAAGATACAGCGGATTATCTTGGTGTACATTATGCTACAGTTAGCAGAATTGTTAAGAGAGTGGAAGAGAAAAAGTTATATTGCAAGACCTGACCCTAATGATGCCACAAGTATCTTATCCACCAACGCCTATATCTGCTGAACTATGATCTTTTATAATTTTAATCATCTTCTCAATTGATTCTTTAAGTTTCTGACCATCAAAATTTTCAGATTGCATGGTCTTATTTTCCGGATGGTGTATTTTATGCCTTATAAAAGTCATTAATGTAACATGCTTAGGGCTTTGTGGTTGCCCATTTTTTTCTGGTGTCCACTTTTTGTCTTTTGGTATTTGATAGTGTGAATTTAAATAATCATCTAAATCATTACAGCTTGTTTTTTCAGTAATTTCTTGTAAATATCCATATAATTCATTATGAAATTCAACTGTTGGGTAATCATAAGCAAAATAATTTATCTCACCCCAAGTAGGTCCCCAGGGGAATATTGATTGTTTCGGCTCATAACTCATTATTTCAAACTCATTGTCTTTTTTTGTTATTAATGCCATTACACCATCTCTATTGCACAAATGTTTAAAGAAAATGGGAGAGTGAGTGGTAATGATAATTTGGTATTTCTTATTTTCCGAAAGTTTATACAAGTAATTAGCAAATTTTTCCTGTAGATTGGGATGTAAATGTAATTCGGGCTCATCGATTAATATAATCAAGTTTTCTCTGGATAAAGACGCCAGAGCATCTAAAAACAAAATTGAATAGATCATCTCAATTCCACTACCGAGGTACTTTAAAGGGAGATTAAGAAAGTTCATTTTTTTAGATAAAAATACTTGATCAAAGGGCGCAGATTTATCAATAAATGAAAAATCAGTATCATCAAGCCCCATATCCTTTAATCTTTTATTGAACTCTTTAATTACATCATGTTGTTCAACTTTACTTAAATTAATAATGTTATTCTCAATTTCATCAATTTTTGTAAAAAGTTCGCTGATAAAATTGGAATTAGATATTTCCTTTGTTGCCTTTGAATATCGCCAATTAAGGTCATCAACAAACGCTGAAAAAGAAGAGTTAAAACCTTTATGAATTTGTTTATCTCTTTCTTTATTAAAGTAAAACGTTCGAGGTAAATCATCTGACTGAAAAACATTAAAGGATAATAGTCTTTTGTCAAACTTAAATTCATTACCACCTTTTCGTTCAATACTCCATTTATCATTTAACTTTTTTATTTTTGAATCTGGTAAAACAATATGCTCAATAGTAACTAAATCTGATAAAACCTTCCCCGGAGATTTTTTTTCACGTTTATTAATTGTAAGAATTATTTTATTGCATTCTACCTCTTGGGAAGTATAGCCATCAGGTAAGGATACTTTAAAGTTATTCTCAAATTCTATTACTATTTCAATTGAATTATTATTACCATCTTTAAAATCAGTATGTTTGATTCGACCTGATAGAAAAGAAGGAGAAAATGCAAAATTAATTGCTTCCAATATTGAGGTTTTATTTGTTCCATTGTCTCCTATTAACATAGTCAGATTATTCAGTTCGATTGTTTTATTTTCAATACCACGAAAATTCTTAATGGTTATAGTTTTAATAATTTTTCCCATATATCACCTGTTTATTTTGATAATTACTGTTTATTTTCAATTATCCTCACCTCCTCCTCCGTAAGCCCATACAACTTATACACCAGCTGGTCTATCTCCTTTTCCCACTCGCCTGTGTCTGCTTGCGGATTTTCTTTTTTGTCAGCAAGTATCTTATCAACTAGAGGCTCCATCTTCTGAAAAGATTCTAATGTCATGTTGAGCATTTGAATTAATTAGATTATTGATTTGATTTTTATAATTTTCTCTAATATACTTATTTTTAGGTACTTCTGTAATTCCGGCGCCCCATATTTCATTTTTTTTTGTTTTACGTAGTCTTGGATAAATATAATCTTTGAAAAAATTAATTGCATAATTATAATTGTCGGGAGCATTCTTTTTGATTGACGCTAAAGTGCCTGCAAAACTTCCCGCAATAAAATCTGCCAACTGTAAAAATATATTGTCATAAGAATCGTCAAAAAGTAAAGATTTAAAAACAACAGAATAATCTTTAACAAAGTCACCTTTTGTAATTATTATTTTATATATTTCTTTGAATAATTTCTTGTTTTGCTCACTTATGCTGTCATATACGACTATCACTAACGAATTATTTGATTGAAATTGCATTTGCAAACGTTGTAAATGGTCTTGGATGTGAAATTTGAAAATATCCTCTTTTTTATGATTTGGATATTTTTCTTTGTCTGTAAAGGTTAATATAATTCTTACATCAAGATTTTCATCTATTAGCAATTTGAGTATGTTATCGCAGTAATCAATTAAAAGATGATAGTCTTTTTCTAAGTCACATAAGTAACCATAAATTTTCATCAATCTTTTATCCTTTGGATTAGTATTGTTTTTAAAGTATTTTCTTAATTTCCATAAATCTTGCCATTTAATCTCTTCGTCTAATGAAGACAAATTAACATCTTCTCTTATCTTAACGATTTTATTTTCAATTTCTTTTATTTGCTCAGAATTTACTACTAAAGAAGCTCTTACATAAAACTTACAGTTTTTGTCTTCCAAAGAGCCTGATTCATCATTAAAACATAAATATGTCTTACTCATATCAATACTATTTTTCCCTTTTACCCTCCCATATACATTTCTTCTACCATCTTATCTAATTCTTTTTGTACATCCTCCAGTTGTTTTTCTGCCTCTTCTTCTGTGATGGTGCCGGCAAACTTTTGCTGTTGGATGTTGTATGCCCGATGGAAAATTGCTTCGAATGCTTTTAACTGGTCGGATGTGGGGATGATGATGGGAAGTTGTCGGGCATCGTTAATTTGGAAATGAGAAGTTGAATTAACAAAATCATCTACATATTCACTTATAAATTTAGAATTAATGATAGAAACAAAAAACCAATCTGGTAGATAAGTACTACTAAATAAAGACATTGTCAATACATCATAAACGCCATTTTCTTTTAGTCTAGATTTTAAATATGTAGAATTTACATCCGTCCAGCAAAACCCTTCACGAAAGTAGAATTGGGGGTTACGTACAACGGGCATTCCCTCTCCTTTTTTGCCACTATTTTCTTTTAAAAATTTCACATTTTCTCTACTCCAATCAATGTAGTAAGGTGTGGGGGCATACCAGCGGTTGCCATCTTTATCGCCTTTGTCGTAGGGCACATAGGTGCGTGTGCCAGTAATGCCGTTCAGCTTTTCGTCTTCGGTTAGTGCTTCTACATCGGCAATTTCATCTTGGCTTACAATACGGTACAGCCAGCCTTGTCCGAAAATGTCTCTTCCGTATTTTTCTTTTAAGGTATCGAATAGATTTCGTATTTCTTTTTCTGACAGGGTATTCAAAAAGGTTTGTGCGTCTTGCTTGTTTCTTATGCCTTTTTCTTTGCAAAATGAAGTAGCTAAAAGCAGTTTTTCGGGTCTTTGCTTGCGAACATTATCTGCCCATTTGGTGCCATCTAATACGCCTACATATTTACCATTGTTTGCCGTAGCAAGACCTTGTCCTCCTTCTGTAATGAGTCCGAGTAGCGTAATATCGCCGGGTTTTAAAGAATTGCGATAGGCTTCGAGTTTGTTTTTATTTTTCTCTATGTTTTTGCTGGTAGAGATTAAATCCCACCATTGTTTGAGCAGTTCATTTACTTTCTTACCAAGTTTTTCATAAACTTTGAGGTTATAGGGTGTAGGCATAAAAAAGACCTGATTGGGTGTAGTGGCATAAACAGATTGAGCGACACTGTATTTTAAGGGATTGCTTAAATCGTTTCTACCATCCAAAAATTTGATTAAATGCTTTTCATCGGCTTTTTGTTTTTGAACAATGGTTACGCAAGTATCCACCATAGCCGAAGCAAAAGGATTAGCAGTATCAAAGAGTTGAAGAATTTTATTATTCAAAAGAAGTTCACGCAAGTTCTTTTTGGTTTGAATAGTCCAGAAGGTTTTAGACGAGATATAGGCAAGTATTCCGTTTTGTTTCAAAAGATTCATTCCTTTGAAATAAAAATGATTGTAAGTATCATCGGCAAAGCCATAATGTTGTTGTAATATTTTTTTGTCTTTTTCATCTATACCTTTTGTAGAGATATACGGCGGATTGCCAATCACCACATCAAACCCCCCTTTTTCATGGAATACTTCTGAAAAGTAAACCTCGAAATCAAATTCCTTGTGCCCTTTTGTAATTTCAAAAATCAGTTTGTCAATCTCATTTTTAAATTCCTGTTTTTTCAGTGGATTTGTCTCATTAAAGTATTTTGGCTTTAACTCCTCAAGTTTATTAAAAGCCTGTAGATTGAATAAATCCTTTTCAACACCTAAAAGTGAATCTCCACAAACTATCTTGTAATCAAGGTTTGGAAGTGGTTTTATATTACAAAAGTCATCCTCATCCACAATAAGAGATAGCCAGAACCTTAATTTGCATATTTCAACTGCGCCTGGGTCTATATCAACTCCATAAAGAGAGTTTTCAATGCAATGGCGTTTTAAATCGTATGTTTTAACCTGTTTTTCAAGATAAACCGAAAGAAGTTCCCTTAATTTCACAATCTCATGCATCATACCTATTGGGAAAGCACCTGAGCCAACCGCAGGGTCGCAAACTTTTACATCTGCAAGAAGCTTATCAATCTTCTCTGCATTGTTTCTTATACTTTCAGGTATCTGGCTCTCATATTTTGTTGATTTTAGTTCCCCTCTTCTAATTTTTTCTTCTCTTTCAAGGGCGACTGCTTCTCTTTCCTGAACTGAATCAGCCAATTCTATGAACTTTTCTATATCACAGGCAGGAATGCCTGTGCTACTTTCAAGATAATTTATCAGACTCTCTTTGCACATATAGTGGACAATCTCTCTTGGAGTGTAATAAACTCCATATTCTTTATTGAATTTTGTCTCTTCTCCTTTTTTACCTGATTTTAATACCTCTACATACTCATTAAAATTATCAGCTCTTATAGCGTTGAGTTTTTCGTAGATTTTCCCAAGAAGTTCTGGGTCGAGGGCTACCTCTTTTTCAAGGGGCTCCTCTTCGATTACGGTGAAATTGTATCTATCAAAGATATCAAGTATTCCATCGCCAATATCGCCTTCTTTTGTTCTATTTTGATTAGAAAAAAGCTCATTTGGAAGAAGAATATCAACATTAACCCAATCAAAATCATTTATTGGATCAAAAAGACCACCATTTAAAAACGGGATTTTGCAGTTAAATCTGCTGTAATAGTGGTCATCAGCACTTCTATCAGTTCTTAGCGCTTCATAAAAGAGGGGCTCAAGAATATCATTATAAAAGTTTTTGTAGTCTCCGTATTCTTTATTAAACAACCTTCTCATAAAATCCTTTGGACCCGTTCCCCAGGGTTTTCCTTTTTCAACCCCAAACCAGCCCTTTTTTTGTAAGAAATAAAGAAAAACTATTTGACCTAAAAGTTTTTTAGCAAAGTCAACGGTGTTAATGTTTTTGTTTTCAAATTCTTGTTTTATCTTCTTCACAGACAGGAATGTCTGTGCTACATCCTTTTGAACAATTTTATCAAGTTCCAATTTTGTTCTTATAAAAAGGTCTCTATATTTTTGAAAGAATTCTTCGGTGACGACCTCAACATCAAATGCTTTTTCTAAATCCTCAAGGGTTGGTCTTAAGTCATCGTTTTCGAGTATTGGAAGAAATCTTGATTGTGCTGTATGGCTCTTTTCGTTTTTTCCAACAAGGAAGGACCATCTCCTTGCAGGTGTGAACTCTTCTTTTGCTTTATTTCTGCCAGAAGGTGTTTCTTCAAAGCGGTAATCCATCTTAACAAGAGAAAAGCGCCAATCCTCAGAATCAGGTGTAACAAAGGCAACAAGTGCTGCATCTTTTAATTTTCCGCCTCTTGAACCTTTCAGATACCAAGCAATGAAATTTCTCTGCGTTGTTCTTGCCCGCTCAATCGAGCTTCCCTTTTTAAGGGTAACAATCAGTAAATCAATCTCTTTATCATCATAAGTGTATTGCCCAATCCTTTCCAGTGAACTTATATATTTTTCAAAGGCATCAGGGATGTAATTACCTTGATAAATAAAGGTCTTTGTCCTGTCATAAGTTTTAAGTAGATTTGCAATAAATTCTGTGAATTTACCTTTATCAAATGGCTTTTCAAAGGTCTCACATATGAGCCTCTTTGCCTGCTGTCTATCCATATTTAACCCGCTTACATATGATTTGAATATTGCTCATTTTCTTATGTTCTCCTGCTCATAATTTCCCTCTCAAACTTTCTATTTCTTTTTTTATCTCTTCAATTACCTCCTGATTATGAATCGCCTTTTTTCCTTCTTTTTTTATAGAGAAAATAATAAATACTTTTCCGCCTTTATCTTTCATAAATTTTTGATGTGTTCTACTTAACCATTCCTTCCATTTATGAATCTCTGGAGTAAGTGCATAAGTTATTGGTTTTATCTGTAATCCAATAAATTTGTCATTAACCCTTATGTAAAAATCAACATTATAAACTCTATCCCATTCATCAGGAGCAGGCTCTATAGGGAGCTTTAAGATTTGCCTTAATTGTCCAAAAATTGTATTAATCTCGGTAAGATAGCCTTCATAAGTTCTGTCTAAGACTAAATTTTTAATGTAGTTGATACACTCTTCCTCTGTTACTTCTTCTATCTCTGCCTGAATTACCTCTGTTATTTTTGTATATAACTTTCTACCTAAACCCTGAAGATATTCTTCTGGAGATAAATTTATTCCTCTCCCTTTTATCATCTCTGAAATTTTTTTATAATAAATTTTTATAATAAAAGTGCTTCCAATCTTCTAAGCTTTTAGGGGCACATTCCCTAATCCATTGTGAAACAGGACCCACATTACTTTTTTTATTTAACCCCCATCTGTTTGTAGCAATATTTAAAATCCATTCTTTAGACACTTCTTTCTCCTTTCCACAATTTAATGAATTTTTCTTTGTATTTGTGATTTTCTGAAAAATCAGGCTGTGCCAAACCCGACTTTATAAGATAAGCATTTACAAAAATTTTATTTTTTAGATAAACATAAACCTTCATAGTGCTATCCTCAAGTCCTTCACCATAAAATTTAAGGAAAACCTTTTTACCTTTGATATATTGCTGAAGATATTGAATGGTCTCTTCCTTTTTTTGCACCCTTACTCCTAAAAATTTAACATTCAAACCTGTATCTACCTTAATCGTATTCTCATTTATAATCTCAATTACCTTGTATGTTCTATCACCTTTGAAATTAAATTTTTGGGGCTCAATTCGTGGGGCTGCATCTTTAATCCTTGGAATGTAGTTTATTGAAGGAAGTTCTATAACTTGGTCTTTTCTTTTAATTATCTCTATATTATGTGGCAAATCAAATAAAATTTGTTTATATCCAAGCTTTTCTTTTATAATTTCAAGGAAATTTTCGTTAATTTCATACCCCACAGCATTTCTTTTCAGTTGTAATGCTACTTTTATTGTAGTTCCGCTGCCAAGAAAAGGGTCTAACACAGTATCTCCTACATATGAGAACATTTTTATAAGTCTACGAGGCAACTCATCAGGGAACATAGCCTCGTGCCCGATTTGTTTAGCACCTGAAAAAGTCCAGTGTCCAGAAAAATATTCCTTCCACTCCTCTTTGCTTAACTTTGATAATTCTTTTATCTCTCTGGAGACTCTTTTACTTGCGCCTTGTTTTTTGAAAATGTGAATAAACTCATAATCAATCTCAACAATTCCGTTAGGTGGATAGGGAAAAGATCCCATCACATTTGCTCCACCTGTTGTATTCATCGTAGTTTTTTTCTGCCATATAATTGAACCCATAAAATCAAAACCTATATCCTCACATTGAGCGATAATTTCTGCATGAATTGGAATCACTTTGTATCTCCCATAAATTATTGACCTTGCAAATTGGTCACCAATATTTACACAGAGCCGTCCCCCTTTTTTAAGGACTCTGTAACATTCGCTAAATACACGATAGAGGTCTATTAGATATGCATGCAGAGTTTGTCCATAACCTATCTGACCTGAAATTCCATAGTCTTTTATATGCCAGTAAGGTGGTGATGTTACAATTAAATCTATCTCTTCATCTTTTAGTTCCAGCATCCTTCTACTATCTCCAATTATGATCCGTGCTTTTACATCCTGTTTTTTATCCATTGTGTTCCCCTGCTAAATAAAGAGATAAAATTACCTCCCTTTTCCCTTCTATCATAGTAGAAGTTTCTACATAGTGGCTTTTAAGAAATGTGGATGAGATTTCTTTTTGCAAAATGCCAATTACTTTTAAGGGATTTTGTATTTCTTCTTTAAGTTCCTGAAGAGCCTGTATGGTGGACTTAATTGTCTTTTTTGGTAAAGCTCCTTCTTCAAGCCGTTTGATAACTTTTCTTAAATACTCTTCCTGCTCTTCAGTGAGCTGGCTACTGTTTCTTTGCGTGGCTTTTAGAATTTTTAATAGATTTGTCGCACTATCAGAACCTCTTCTTCCTTTAGTTTCTATTAGTTCTTCAATAGTTGCATTGAAGAATGCTGTTTTGTTTTTGTCAAGAAGTTCGTAGTAGTTTTTAAGTGGAAGACTCTCCCTCTTTTCTTCAGCCTTGCATTCAAAAATTTTTGCAGAGGTCAGAAAATCGAGTTCTTTTGTTTCATTTGCGTTGGACAAGAAGAATTTCATCAATTTACCTTTTCGGAAAAAGGTAAGTAGCATAGACATTCCTGTCTGTGTTGTATCAGAAGGTAGCACAGACATTCTTGTCTGTGTTTCTTTCACAGGCAGGAATGCCTGTGTTACATTGTTCACAGGCAGGAATGCCTGTGTTACTTTTTTTGCAGAACGAGCCTTTTTTGGAAGGCGTTTTATTTTTTCAAAAAGTTCAGGATTTTTATCGCGAACATCTTCGATGATTCTTAAATACTTAAGTTCACTTTCTTCTTCCTCATCTTCTGTGACGGTTTTCTTTGAAATCAGCTTATCAAAGAGTTCATGTGAAGATACTGGTTCTCCTTCTGTAAGTATTGCAGCGTCACCACCAAGCAAAGTCAAAAAAGCCTCTATCTTTGAGCGAGCGATATTTGTAAGTTCAATCTCTGAATCTGCTTGTATTGAGGGGAAAAAGTTAAATATATAAATTTTATCAAAAGGTGTATCTATACGGTTTATCCTTCCAACCCTTTGCATTAGCCTTGTGGGATTCCATGGAATATCATAGTTTATTACGATGTTTGAGCGATGAAGATTGACACCTTCTGAAAGGACTTCAGTTGAGACAAGAATTCGGTAATCATCTTTTTTGGACCTTGCCCGGGCATCAAAGTTATCTATAACCTTATCACGAACATCTTCTGAAGAGGCACCATGAAAGAGAAGAGCTATCTCACCAAATTCAGAATTTATTCTCTCAGTTAAATACTCTGCAGTCTCTTTTGACTCTGTAAAGATTATTATTTTCTTACCCTTTAATATATTGTGCTCTTTTAAATTCCTCAGTAAGGTCTCAATTTTTGGGTCTCTTTTTATTCTTTCCCACATTGATTTAATTTTTTTGAGAATCTCAAGGTCATTTTCAAGGTCTTCTATGAATTTTTCACGAAATTCTCTTGCCTCGTATTTTTCTGCCCTGCCTTCTTCAATCAATTTCTGGATAGCCTCATCGTCCCCCTCTTCTAAGAGTTCAAAAATCTTGTTTATGTATTTTTTGCTCACATATACATAGCCCTCATGGTATGTTTTGATAAACTTACTGTAAGAATCTATGAAACGTTCAATACTCTTATGAAAGGCAAAAAAACTACTCTCCAAACGTTTTACAAGGAGAACCTTCATAAAACCGCCCATATTTCTCTGGGACTGTTCCTCAAGAGGCGTAATCTTCTCCTTTAAGTAAAGGAGGGGCATATAGCGAGAATATGTGAATTCCTGCGTGATTAATCTTACAGTTTCCATGAAAATCTTGTCTTCCTCTTCATTAAGCTGATAGTAAAGGGGTTTCGGTTCTTCCACCTCTGGAAATTTGACATTGTTTTTCTTTAAATCCGCGACAAAGTATTTTTCAATTTCTGTTCTTGTCCTTCTAACCATTAAGTATTTGAGAACTTTCTCTCTTATTTCTTTTGCATTGTTTTTTGATATTTCAAGAAACTTATTATATTCCTTCTGGCGGTTAACCTTTTGCAGTCTTCCCTCAAGCCTTCCAAAAAATTCTTCCAGGTCTGGCAGCCCGGGAATGGTGCTTTTTTTAGTGTTCTGAAAGAGTTTTATCTGTGCAAGAATATCTTTTGGTGAGTTATTATAAGGAGTAGCAGAAACCAGAATTACCCTTTTACCGCGACAAATTTGAGCAATATCTTCATAACTAATAGTTGTTTCTGTTCTAAATCGATGAGCTTCGTCTATTATTATGTTTTTATACTCCCTTGTTTCCGAATATTCTTTTGCTTCATTAAGTTTACCAATAGAGACAAAATCAGCAGGGATATGGAAGTCTGAAAATACATTGGGCCATGAACCTGGATTATTCCGATTTAAAAGTGATGGTGGAGCAATAACAAGGGTTCTGCCATCCAGTTGACCAGCAAGCATAGCTGAAATATAAGTTTTACCAAGACCAACTACATCAGAAATAAAGCATCCTCCATACTCTTCAAGAATCTTTTTTGCATTCAGAACTGCTTGTTTTTGATATTCAAAACTTTTAAAATTTTCTGGTAAGTATTTTGTAAAAACTTCGTCAGTTCTTGAAAGCTCATCCTTAAAATATTCGTATAAAAACTTAAGATAGAGCTCATAAGGAGTAATATTTTGATTGAGCCATGTTCTTTCATTTATTGTCTGAACAAATTTTTCAGATACATCAACGGCGTCTTTCCATAACTCTTCAAACTTCTGCTTTGCAAATTCATAATCTGAGCGGTTTTTGAGCTCCACATTAAATTCAAGATTGTCCTCAAGTCCAGATTGGGTAAAATTGCTTGAGCCAGTTATTACCCTTCCTACATCTCTGTCTCCCTCTTTGAATGTCATAATATAGAGTTTTGCATGGATATTCTGTGATGGATAAGCCCTTATCTGTAATTTTCCTCTATTTATCCATTCAATAAATTTCTTAACACCCTCTTCAACTTCATGTTTGTCTTCTGACTCTGCCATTTCATCTTCTATGAGTTTATCAATTTCTTGTTTTATCTCTAAATGAGACAAGTAAGAGGATTTTCTGGCTTCATTTTCTGCGCTCTTGATTAAATTGTAAGTTTTCTTACTTGTTCCAATTCCCATAAGAATTCTTATTCTATCAGCATATTCTAATGATTTGTATAGTGCATGAAATCCGCTTACATAAAAATATCCAACAAGACAGTTAAAGAACCTGCAATCCTTTATTAATTGTTCAAATCTGTCTTTGAGTGTTTTACCTTCCTCGTTTGTTATAAAGGTTAAATCCAAGATTAACTCCTTAATTTTTTAAATTGAATATCTTTTTTTCATCCATCACTAACTTACCTCTGCATACTCCTTAGTCACTCTTTTTTAGAGTTTGACTATGATATAAAAAAATCAAAATTGTTTTCAAGAAATTGAAAATATTGATTGGCCACTGAATTTTTCCTAAATTTTTCATTCCTTCATTACAAGGGCTACCTCTGAAAGACTGAGGCATTGCGCCGTTGCGAGAATGCCATTCTTTTTCCTGTCATTTCGAGGGCACCGCAAGGTGCCCGAAGCAATCTGTCATTGCGAGCAGTTCAAAGGACTGCGTGGTAATCCCCTCGAAGGCTCCCTCTGTAAAAAGTGAGAGAAGAGATTGCTTCGGGTGCTGACGCACCCTCGCAATGACGATAAAAGAGACACCCTCGCAATGAAAAAACCAATCGCAATTAAAGAAAAAAGATACTACAATGAGAGAAAAAAGCTACTCTAATGACTGGAAAGTTGTAAAATTTTGTGTAAAAATCCTATTATTTATCTTATGCTTGATGAAATAAACATAGTTTTTACAGCCCATAGGTTTGAATTCCTTCCATCCATGATAGATTTTATGAAGAAGAATGACATTATAATTCTTGAGGAAGCTCCAAATAGCAATTTCCAGAGAATGTTAAAAGGAGAAATATCCATTGATAGTTACATTGAGGATGAACTCTTTGAATTCCCTCAATTCTCTTATCATTTCTATAAAAATCTCCAATCACTCCATAAAGAAGGGAAAATTATCATTCAGATTGAACCGTATATAGAAAGACTTATAAAAATTTACAATATATTTTCTGAAGGTAAAGAGCCCAAGGATATAGAAAAATATCCAGAATTAAGGGAAGTTTATGAAGCTGAAAAGAAAGCTACAAAAGAATTAATCGATTTCTATGAAGCATCAATAAGTAAATCCTTTGATGAGATAATTGAGAGTGTAAAAAGATTTGCTAAAGCTGATGCAGAGAGATTCAGGCTAAGGGACTATTTGAGAGCTGAAGAAATCATCAATAAACTTCCAAAAGAAGGAAAGATTTTTATCGAGGCAGGCGCTATTCATCAGTATCTTAGAAAAATAATCTCTGAAAGACTAAGCAAACTCTATGTGGTAAACAGAATTTTTCTTCTTCAAAACAAAGTAAAAGAACTTACTGGTAAAGTTTGGCTTTTCCCACCAGGAGACATTCTCACTTTAAGGTATATTTTTAATAAGAAAGAAAACAAAGAATGGGAAAATCTTTTATCGGCAAGATCCTTAATATACATTTTGCTCATTGAAAAAGATGAAATGTTACCCACTGAGGCAAATGAATTTCCACATCTCGTAGATGAGGTAGAGGTGATTAAATTTATTGGTAAACTCAGCTTAGATGATTGTAAAAATCTCTATTTTCAGTTAAGATTCCAAATGAAGGAAAGGAGGAAAAAATTCATAGCCAAGTATCTGCAGACAAAACAGCAGCAATCAATAATTTTGCCACATCTGTCATAAGGGAATAATTAAGCTTATCAGGTGTGTCTTGAGGAGTATGATAGTAGGGATTTCTAAACATAGCTGTATCTGTAAGCATTACTGCCTGAAATCCTGCGTCCCAGAATGGTGCATGGTCACTTAATCTGGTTTCAATGGATAGCCATCCATTCATTGGAGCTTTGTAGGTAAGAAGATTTAATGTAGGCACATAGACTTTTGCCTTTTCGAATAAATCCAAAAGCTCTTTTGATTTTCCATTTCCCACAACGCCAAGAAAATCTCCCACATCAGGTCCTTTTACAAAGGCAGGAAGCTTTTGAGAGCCTCTAACATTGGAGAAATATCCTACTGATTCAAGAATAATAGCCTTGTATCGGTATCCATGTTTTTTCATCTTTTTTACAAAATGTCTACTTCCAATAAGAAAATTTAGATCAAAAGCTTGAGGTTCCTCTAAGGTAAAGGCTACTAATTTTAAATTTTGTGCTGATGAAGTCTCTCTAAGAATTCTTGCAACCTCAAGCATCACAGCCACGCCACTTGCATTATCGTCAGCACCACAGGAATATATAGCAGAATCATAATGAGCACCAATTAAAAGCCATCTTTTTCCTGAAGCCATTCCTTTTAAAGTAGCTACAATGTTTTTGTGTTTTCTGCCATAATATTCAAATTCATCAAATTCCACCATGTATCCGTATTCCTTAAATTTTTCCTCAATAAAGTCTCCCACCTTTAACAAGGCTTCATAGTTGTCCGAACCGTGCCTTGGGAAGGAAATTTTTTTAACAATGTCTATTAAATTGACCTGCATTACTCTATGTAAAAGAGTTTCAATCTCCATCACCACTAAAAATTAAGTGTCTTTTGTTGGGAAGTTTGTCTTTTATGTTCATATGTTTTATCTTTTTCAATAATATGGATAACCCTCCACCCTCTTTGAGTAAGAGCCTCTGCTATGAATCTTCTATGACATTTTAAAAACATTTTCTCTGCACAAAAGAAAATTGATAAACTTTTTGTAGCAATCTCCTCAAGCTTTTCAATGCCTTTTTTAAAGGACTCTGTATTCATATGGTTTTCATAACTGCCTTTTCTAAATCCGCCTAATTCTTTGCCAAGATATACATAGTCAAATCCCTTTTTTGCAAGAGAGATTTCTAAGTTTTCTCTATTAAAATGAGGGAATATTTTTGAATTTGGGAAACTTCTTACATCAAGGAGCGTTTTTATATTGAAAATTCTCAAAATTTCTATGAATTCTTCAATTGAGCGAGTACTTGTTCCAATTGTATAGATGAGCTTTTTAGACAACTTTAATTATGGCTTCATCAAGAGATTTTACTTTTTTAGGTGGAGGGGTTTCATCCGGATAGCCTATAGCAATGCAGGCTATTATTCTGAGATGTTCTGGAATCAAAAGAATTTCTCTTACATAATTTTCTCTTTCTTTGCTTTGGGGATGATAAATAGCACCCCAACATGCACCTAACCCAAGGCTGTGAGCTTCCAGTAGAAGCAACATAATAGCGCATCCTAAATCTTCAAGCCAGTGATTACTCTTATTTTCATCAGCCAAGGCTACTATAACATAGGGTGCGCCTTCAAGAAATTTAGTAAAGGGTTGAGCTTTGCTTAGTTTTTCAATAACCTCTTTATTCTTCACAAGAATAAATGACCAGGGCTGAGAGTTTCTTGCAGAAGGAGCATATAAAGCTGCTTCAATACATTTGTTTATAAGTTCTAAGGGAGGTACTTCTTTTGTATACTTTCTTATACTTCTACGACTTTTTATTGTACTTAATAAGTCCACAGAATATTATATCACAATAAAATTATCGAAAATATAGGCTTTAAATAGACCATCTCTGAGTATTATAAGTAAAGATGATTAGTTAAGGAAAGTAGAGCTATAGTGACATTTTTTATAAGAATTGTAGAGTATACTTGTCTCAAAAATTTTTACTTTATTAATATAAATCTATGGATGAAAAAATATATATTGAAGAAAAACAGGAAATAGATATTCATCTCCCCAAATTATACAGAGTATATTTGCTTAATGACGATTACACCACCATGGATTTTGTTGTTCATATTTTAATGACCATCTTTGATAAACCAAAAACTGAGGCCACAGCCATTATGCTTCATGTACACCGTCATGGTAAAGGTCTTGCAGGAATTTATCCAAAAGAAATTGCTGAAACTAAAGTACATGAAGTTCATACACTTGCAAGAATCAATGGTTTCCCTTTAAAATGCATTATAGAGAGAGATGATTGATAAAGACTTACAAATAATAATCACAGCAACTGTGGAAGATGCTATAGAACGTGGACATCAATATCTCACGGTAGAACATCTCCTTTACGCTATTCTTCATGATGAATATGGTACGGAAATTATAAGAAATTGCGGTGGTAATCCGGAAAAAATAAAGGCAAGTATTGAAACTTTTTTGGATCAAAATATCCCCAAGAGAAAAGGAAAAGGACAAGTTCAACCTACTGTAGCTTTTCAAAGAGTAATGGAGAGAACTTTAAATCATATAAAATCAGCTGAAAAAAAACAAGCTGATGCAGGAGATTTTCTTGCATCTATTTTTCTTGAAGAAGAAACCTATGGAGTAACTCTCTTAAAGTCTTATGGCATAACAAGAATAGATATTTTAAACTATATTTCTCATGGAATACCAAAAACATCCAATTATGAATCAAGTACTAATGAGAAAGAAGATAGAAAAATAGACCCCTTAAGAAACTTCACTACTGAACTAACAGAAAAGGCAAAAAGAGGAGAAATAGATCCCATTGTGGGAAGAGAAAATGAATTACAAAGGGTTATTCAGGTACTCACAAGAAGGAGAAAAAATAATGTTATTCTTGTGGGAGAACCAGGAGTTGGTAAAACAGCAATAGTTGAAGGTTTAGCCTTAAAAATTGCCAAGGATGAGGTTCCCTCCCATCTAAAAAATTCAAAAATATATGCACTTGATATGGGTTCTCTTCTTGCTGGCACAAAATACAGAGGAGATTTTGAGTCAAGAATGAAACAATTAATAAATGCTCTATACAAGGTTAAAGATTGTATACTTTTTATAGATGAAATTCACACAATTGTAGGGGCAGGATCAGCAAGTGGAAGCACTGTTGATGCATCAAATCTCTTAAAACCTGTTTTAATTGAGGGGAAAATTAGAACAATCGGAGCAACTACTTATGAGGAATACAGAAACTATTTTGAAAAAGATAGAGCTCTCTCAAGAAGATTTCAAAAAATAGATGTAGTGGAGCCCACGGAAGATGAAACCTATGAAATTCTCAAAGGGCTAAAAAATTACTATGAAAATCATCATGGAGTTACATACACTGACGAATCTTTAAAGAAAGCTGTTCAACTTTCTGCAAGATATATAAATGAAAGATTTTTACCAGATAAAGCAATTGACCTTATTGATGAAGCAGGAGCCTTAGTAAGGCTTTACTCTGAGGACAAAATCGTTGATGAAAAAGCAATTGAAGATACTATATCTAAAATAGCTCGCATTCCAACCCAAAGATTAACCTCTAATGAAACTGACAAACTAAAAAATCTTGAAGATGAATTAAAATCTCAAATTTTTGGTCAAGATGAAGCTATCCATAATGTGGTGAGAGTAATAAAATTAGCAAAAGCTGGTCTAAAAGATACCCAAAAACCAATAGGCTGTTTCCTCTTTACAGGTCCTACAGGGGTGGGTAAAACAGAATTAGCTAAGCAACTGGCAAATATCTTAGGGATAGCCTTCTTTAGATATGACATGAGTGAATATATGGAAAAACATGCTGTTGCTAAACTAATAGGTGCACCTCCGGGATACATTGGATTTGAACAAGGAGGGTTGCTTACAGAACAAATAAGAAAAAATCCTCATTGTGTGCTTCTCCTTGATGAAATAGAAAAAGCCCATGAAGAAATATTCAATATTCTTCTCCAAGTTATGGACTACGGTACTCTAACAGATAACACAGGGAGAAAGGCAGATTTCAGAAATGTAATATTAATTATGACTTCAAACATCGGCGCAAGAGAAATTGAAAAACCACTAATAGGATTCGGTGATAGAAGTTCTGAACAAAGTGGCAAAAGTAAAGAAGCACTTGAAAGACTATTTAGTCCTGAATTTAGAAACCGTTTAGATGCTATAATTAACTTTAATCCTTTACCTGAAAAAATAATTGTAAAAATTGTAGAAAAGTTTATCAGAGAGATTAATGAGCAATTGATGCATAGAGATATATTTATCTCCCTTACGGAAAAGGCAAAAAAATGGCTTGCAAAGAAGGGATTTGATCCAAAGTTCGGAGCAAGACCATTGCAAAGACTTATTCAAAAAGAAATAAAAGGCCCTCTTGTTGAAGAAATACTCTTTGGAAAGCTTAAAAATGGTGGAACAGTTACTTTTGATATAGTCAAAGATTCCCTTCATTACAAAATAAATGACTCTATTTTTACTACCTGAGGAACCTCTTTTCCCTGATCCAGAGTTAGCAGAACCAGATGGATTATTAGCAATTGGCGGAGACCTATCAACTGAAAGACTTATTAATGCCTACAAATCAGGAATTTTCCCTTGGTATGAGCATTTCCCCATTATGTGGTGGTCACCACCTCAAAGACCTATCATTTTCCCAAGACTTTTAAGACTATCAAAGAGTCTTTATGAAATTTTAAAGAAAAGATTATTTACTGTGAGTTTTGATAAAAATTTCCCTGCTGTTATTGAAGGATGTGCTACTGTGAAGAGAAAAGACTCTCATGGCACTTGGATTACCGAGGAAATGAAAGAAGCCTATATAAAATTACATAATTTGAACTATGCTCATTCAGTAGAAGTTTGGGTTGGTAACACTCTTGCCGGCGGTCTCTATGGAGTAACAATAGGAAAAGCCTTCTTTGGAGAGTCCATGTTTTCACTTATAAGTAATGCTTCAAAAGTGGCTCTTGCTTGTCTTGTTGAATTTCTTATTAAAGAAGATTTTTATTTTATTGATTGTCAAGTTACTAATGAACACTTAATAAGAATGGGAGCAATAGAAATTCCTCGACAAGTTTTTTTAAAAATTCTTAATGAAGCTATTGGAAAAAATTCTATAATAAAAAAATGGACTTCTAACATAATTGATACAAAGGAAACAGCTAATTTTCTAAAAGAAAAATTAATCAAAAGGAGAAAATGATTTATGAAGCTTTTGCTTTTTGATATTGATGGAACTCTTATAAGTGCAGGTGGTGCAGGTAGCAGGTCCTTAACCAAAGCCTTTGAAAAATTATTAGGGATTAAAGATGCCTTTAATAATTTTGAAATGGCTGGCAAGACTGACATTCAAATAATAAAAGAAGCTCTTTTGAAATTTAACATTGAACCGAAAACTGACTTAATTTATGACATAATAGAAGAATATCTAAGTTTTCTAAAAATAGAAATTCAGAATAACTCAAAGCATCTTAAACCTGGAGTTTTAGAATTCATTCATTTCAACAATTCCCAATTAGGTTTTCCTATGGGACTACTTACAGGAAATATTGAAAAAGGAGCAAGAATTAAGCTCGAGCCTTTTAACTTAAATCCTTTTTTTCCTATAGGAGCATATGGTAGTGATCATGAAAATAGGAATTATTTATTACCTATAGCAATAGAGAGATTTCAAAGCACTTTTAGAAAGAAAATTGATTTTCATCAATGCATAATCATTGGTGATACTCCCAGGGATGTAGAATGCGCAAAGATTTATGGAGCAAAGGCAGTTGCTGTTGCTACAGGTCCTTACAGTGAAGCTGAACTTTTGAAAACTAAAGCTGATTTGGTGGTAAAAAATTTATCTGATATCGAAAGAATTTTACCAATTTTATCTTAAAAAAAATTACCATGGCAAAATTTCCTGTAACTGAAAAAAAAGAAAAAGAGCTTATCGCCCAGATGGAACAATTAGGTATCAAAGAGAGTGATATTGAAGAGAAATTTATTAAATGCTCCTCTGCAGGAGGGCAGAAAGTTAATAAAACTTCTACTGGAGTTTATTTAAAACATATTCCCACAGGCATTGAGGTAAAATTTACAAAGGAGCGTTCACAAGGTCTAAATAGATTTTTTGCAAGAAGAGTTTTAATAGAAAAAATTAAAGAAAACTTGGGATTACCTACTAAGAGAGATAAAGAAATAGAGAAAATTAGAAAAAAGAAAAGAAGAAATAAAAAGAAAGTCATTTAAAAAGGAGAGAGGAAGAGTTAATTACTCTTCCTCTCTCCTTTTTTATTTAGGAATAAGCTTAGTGGCTAACTGAATTCTAATAGTAGCTCTCTCTAATGCTGCCTGTGCTCTTACATGATCAATATCTGCCTCTCCAGCTTGAGCCCTACGAAGTCTCTCTTCAGCTCTTGCTAATGCAGCTTTTGCCCTTTCTATGTCTATCTCTTCGATTCTTTCAGCTGAACCAACTAACACCAATACTCTGTCATTTAAAACTTCACAATATCCTCTGTTTATAAAGAGATAGTGCATCTGACCATCTTTTTTGTAAGAGAGTGAGCCAATTCTTAGAGCTGTCATAAAAGCACAGTGACCAGGAAAAACTCCAAAATCGCCTTCTGCGCCTGTAGTATATACCTCATCAACTTCCTCGTTTATTAACTCTCCGTAAGGTGTTATTACCTCTAACTTTAGTTTATTGTCCATCACTCACTCCTTTAATTAGACCTGTCTTGTATAGCCAAGCTTCTTAGCTTTCTCCTCCACTTCTTCAATTGGACCTACCATATAGAAGGCTTGTTCTGGTAAGTCATCATATTTCCCATCAAGAATTGCCTTGAAGCCTTTTATTGTATCTTCAAGTTTTACATATCTACCTGGTGTTCCTGTAAAAGTCTCTGCCACATGGAAAGGCTGGCTTAAGAATCTCTGGAGCTTTCTGGCTCTTGCAACAGTGAGTTTATCATCTTCTGAAAGCTCTTCTATACCAAGAATTGCTATAATGTCTTGCAATTCTTTATATCTTTGCAGTACAGACTGAACACCTCTTGCAACCTGATAATGTTCATCGCCTACAACTCTTGGATCAAGAATTCGGCTTGTGGAATCAAGAGGGTCAACTGCTGGATATATTCCAAGTTCTGCAATTTGACGAGAAAGAACAACAGTTCCGTCCAAATGAGCAAAAACTGCTGCAACTGCTGGGTCTGTTAAATCGTCTGCAGGAACATAAATTGCCTGCATAGAGGTAATGGAGCCCTTGGCTGTTGTAGTAATTCTCTCCTGAAGTGCACCCATCTCAGTGGAAAGAGTTGGCTGATAACCGACTGCTGAGGGCATTCTACCAAGAAGTGCAGAGACTTCTGAACCTGCAAGAGTATATCTAAAGATGTTGTCAATAAATATAAGAACATCCTGACCTTGATCTCTAAAATACTCTGCTACAGTTAGTGCAGTAAGAGCGATACGAGCTCTAACTCCTGGGGGCTCATTCATCTGACCATAAACAAGTGCAACCTGAGGTAAAACTCCTGAATGTTTCATTTCAAGATATAAATCATTTCCTTCACGGGTTCTCTCTCCAACACCTGCAAAAACAGACACACCACCATGTTTCATAGCAATGTTATGAATCATCTCCATAATAACAACTGTTTTACCAACACCAGCACCACCAAACATTCCCATTTTACCACCCCTTACAAAAGGAACAAGTAAATCAAAAACTTTAACTCCTGTCTCAAACTGTTGGGTAGTAGGGGATTGCTCAGTAAATTCAGGTGCTATTCTATGAATAGGGTACTTATCTTGTGCCTGAATGGGACCTGCTTCATCAACCGGTTCACCAATAACATTGATAATTCTTCCTAAAACTGGTTTGCCCACGGGTACAGTAATTGGTGCTCCTGTATCAACTACCTTCATTCCTCTAACTAAACCATCAGTAGAACCCATAGCAATTGTTCTTACTCTGTTCTCACCCAGATGCATAGCTACTTCAAGAGTAAGATGAATCTCTGGAATCCCTTTCTGTGGATCACCAGGTTCATCTATCTTTAAAGCATTCAAAACCTCTGGCAGTTGTCCTTCAAATTCGCAGTCCACAACTGTTCCTATGACCTGTACAACTTTTCCTACGTTCATAATTTAAA
>CALDSV010000024.1 GCA_937924475.1 uncultured bacterium | reverse complement strand
AAAATAATAGCTCAAGATGACAAATTATTGAACAAGATTAAAGCAAAGAATATGCTTTTTGATTTAAATTTACAACAGGGAAAAGTAGATGATGCAATAAAAATTGGAAAAGAAATTTATTTATATGTACCTACTGATGAGTTTAAGATAAAACTACTGTCAGCTTATTTAACTCAAAAAAATTATGATGAGGCTTTGAAAGTGCTTGTAACTGTCAGAGATCCTCAAATAAAAATAAAAAAAATTGAAGATACAATAAAGATTTTAGAAACTGAAAATACACAAAAAGCTGCCGAGTATATAGTTAAACTTTATCCCTTTTTTAGTTCTGATGCCTCTGTTTTAATTCATTATGGAGAGTTTCTGATAAATCAAGGCAAAATATTAGAAGCAAAAAATGTACTCAAGAAAGTTTTATCTGGACCAAGAAAAGCTGAGGCAATTATACCTTATGCTAAGATATTGATATTTGAGGGTAAATTAAATGAGGCAAAAAAAATGCTTGAGGGAATTAAAGAGAAAAAACCGCAAGCAGCTGGATTATATGCGCAGATACTATACAAAGAAGGAGATCTACAAAATGCTCTAAATCATATGAGAAAGGCAATTAAAAACATTGAGGACCCACAGATTTTATTAATAGCTGGAGATTTAGAATATTCAGTGGGAGATAAAAAAGTTGCAGTAAAGCATTGGATAAAATCAGGGGAATTGGGAAATGCTGAGGCTATGCTAAAAGTGGCTGATTTTTACTATTTGTCAAAGAAAATAGAGGAAGCTTCAAAATTCTATAAAAAAGCCATTGACTTAGGAAAACTCGACAATAAATCCCTTCTGTGGGCTTACTATCAATATGGAAAAATCAATAAAGATAAATCTTATCTTGAAAAAGTAGCTAATTCTGGTGGAGAATTGGCAAAGGCAGCTCAAGAATTACTTGAAAAATTATGATGCACAATGAACTTTTAAATGAAGCAATTTTAAAGATAAACACAGCCTCTGAGGCATTAGTAAAATACTATAAGGTACTGGAAGAAAAGATAAAGCTTTTAACAGAGGAAGTTGATGAAAAGAAAAGACTTTTAAGCAGTATAATTGACAGTATAGACATTGCTGTTGTTTTTTTTGACAGGGATCATGTCATAAGATTAGTCAATAAATCAGCAGAGAAGCTTTTTGGTATAAGCTCTGAAGAAGTCCTTGGTAAAAGAGATCTTCCTATAAAAATTGAAGGAGAGCTTGTATATCCTGCTAATTCCATTAAGCCTTTCTATGCCATAATTTCCTCTTCGCAGGTTTTAGACTCGGAAGGCAATAGTATTGGTAGCGTTTTTCTATGTAAAGACATTTCCAGAATAAAGGAATTAGAAGCAGAGAATGAGAGAAACCGAAGGCTTACTGCTATGGGCTCTCTTCTTATGAAAATAGCTCATGAAATAAGAAATCCGCTTGGAAGTATAGAACTTTTTGCCAATATGATTGCCGAAGATCTCTCAAATACTATACATGGAGAGTATGCAAGGAGAATATCTGGTGCTGTCAGCATGCTTAGAAATACCCTTGAAAACATGCTAAGCTTTACAAAAGGAATTAATCCAAAGAGAGAGAAAACTAATATTAATCTCTTAATTAGAGAGATAATTGCTGAATTTGAAGGAATTTTGCAAAGAGTAGGAATTAAAATAGACTTTCAGTCTAAAGAGAACTTTGAAATTCTAATAGACCCATCTTTATTAAGACAAGCCCTCATTAACCTTATTGTTAATGCCTATCAGGCAATGCCAGAAGGAGGCTTGTTGACCATCAAATTATTAAAGGAAGAAAACTTTTTGAGGATTAATTTAAGAGATACAGGGCTTGGAATTGATGAAGAAATAATTGATAAAATTTTTGAGCCTTTCTTCTCCACAAAAGACAGAGGTTCAGGATTAGGACTTAATATAACAAATAGTATAATCTCTTCCCATGGTGGTAAAATTAAAGTAACGAGCACTCCCAATAAAGGCACAGAATTTGCAATATACTTGCCCTTAGAATGAGGTCAGTTTTAATTATAGATGATGAACCAGATATGGGCTTTGCTCTGAAGGAAGCCTTATCACGCATAGGTTTTAATTGTGAATTTTATAGAGACCCTCTTTATGTGCTTTCCCATGTAAACATTAGAGATTTTTCTCTCATAATAACAGATGTAAAAATGCCCAAGATGGATGGTATACAATTTCTATCAGAAATTCGTCAAAAAGGGATATACATACCTGTAATTGTAGTGACAGGATATGCCAATGTTCAGGATGCTGTTAAGGCTATGAAGCTTGGTGCTGTTGATTATCTTACTAAACCTTTTTCTCTTGATAATTTAAAAAAATTAGTATCAAGATTGATTCCCCAGAATGATGAGATAGTGGCAGAGTCTGCTGAGATGAAAAGAATTCTTGAAATTTCAAGGCAGATAGCTAAGACAGACATTACGATTTTACTTACTGGGGAAAGCGGAGTAGGCAAAGAAGTAATTGCAAAATATATTCATAAACATAGCAATAGAGCTAATAATTCTTTTGTAGCAATAAACTGTGCTGCTATAACTGAAACACTTCTTGAAGCAGAATTGTTTGGTTATGAAAAGGGAGCTTTCACTGGTGCCACTGAGAGAAAACCTGGTAAATTTGAATTAGCTGATAAAGGAACACTCTTGTTAGATGAAATAAGTGAAATGGCGTATAAACTTCAGGCAAAATTATTGAGAGTAATTCAAGAAAAAGAAGTTGATAGAGTGGGTGGAACAAAACCCATACCTGTTGATGTGAGAATTATTGCCACAACAAATAGAGATCTTTGGGAAGAGGTTAAAAAGGGTAATTTCAGAGAAGATCTATACTATAGAATAAATGTTTTCCCAATAAAAATTCCTCCCTTAAGAGATAGAAAGGAAGATATAATACCCTTAGCTGAATTTTTTCTAAGGAGACTCTCCAATAAAATTTCAAAAAATCTATATCTATCAGAAGAGATGAAGCAATACCTAATTAAAAAGCCTTGGAATGGTAATGTAAGAGAGTTAGAAAACTTTATCTACAGGATTGCTGTCTTAAGTCAAGAATCAGAAATACATCCACCCCAAGACATTGATATAGACTTAGAGGATTTTGATGTTCCAAAGGCTGGAAAATTAAAGGATGTGGAAAAGGATATAATAATTGATGCTTTAAAGAAAACCAAGGGCAATAGAACACAAGCAGCGAAAATTTTGGGCATTAGCGTAAGAACTCTTAGGAATAAAATAAGAGATTATGGACTTAAAGAATTATAATGGCATAGAATTTGTTTTCAAAATTTTAGGAGGTTGAAAAAGTGGATAGATCAATGGATTTATTAAAGAAAATAATGGACATTTGTGCCTATAGGCAGAAAATTCTTGCCTCTAATATAGCTAATGTAGACACTCCAAACTATAAAGCAAAAGACATAGATTTTCAAGCTGAACTAAAAAAAGCTCTGGAGTCAAATGAAATATCTTATTCCATTATTGAAGCACCTACAACTATGCCTAATAGAGATGGAAATACTGTAAACATAGAAATTGAAATGACAAAGCTTACTGAGACTCATTTGCTGTACAATACAGCAGTTCAACTCCTTTCCACACGAATAAGGATGCTAAAAGATGCTATCAAGGGAGGTAGGTAATGAGAGATTTATTTTTACCTTTAAAAGTATCTGCTACTGGTTTAGAGGCTCAAAAAATAAGGCTTAATACTATAGCTTCCAATTTAGCAAATATTAATTCTACAAGAACTCCCCAAGGAGGACCTTATAGAAGAAAAGATGTATTGTTTATGAGTTATATTTATGACTCTACAGCCATTGGAGTTGATATAAAGGAAATTATTGAGGATCAAAGACCTTTCAGGGTTGTCTTTGATCCGTCTCATCCAGATGCAGACAAAGAGGGCTATGTTAAATATCCTAATATAAATCCCATGGAAGAAATGGTTAATCTTATATCTGCCTCTCGAGCATACGAGGCCAATTTAACTATGATAAACTCATATAAAGAGATGTTTTTAAGAACCCTTGATTTATTAAAAATTTAGGAGGATTTTATGTCAGAAATAAAGAGTATAAATGAACTACTGAATCAAAATTTAGAAAACATTAAAGATTTAAAGGGAACACAAAAGGAGTCTTTTGAGAAAGCTTTAAGAGAAGCTATAAGGGAAGCCTCTCAAGTGGAACAAGAAGCTCAAAAGGCAATAGAAGCTTTTTCTAAGGGAGAAATAAGCATTCACGAAGTTGTTCTCGCTATGGAAAAGGCAGACATGAATCTACAAACCCTAATTCAGGTTAGAAATAAAGTTCTTACAGCTTACGAAGAAATTTCTCGTATGCAGGTTTAATAATGGCTATAGCAGATAGATTAAAGTTAATAGTAGATAATTTTAAAAATTTACCAAACAACAAAAAAATTGCTCTTGCTGCTGTTTTAGTATTAGTTATTGCCCTTATTGCCACTGTTTTTCTATGGTTACCGAAACAGGATTATCAGGTACTCTACTCAAATTTATCTCCAGAAGATGCTGGTAATGTCATAGCTAAATTAAAGGAGAAAAAAATACCTTATAGTGTAAAAGATAATGCTATATATGTTCCATCAGGAAAAGTTCATGAGTTAAGGCTTGAACTTGCTTCCATGGGAATACCCAGTGGTGGTGGAGTGGGGTTTGAGATATTTGATAAGACATCAATTGGATTAACAGAATTTTCTCAAAGAGTAAATTATATAAGAGCTTTGCAGGGTGAACTGGCAAGGACAATCAAACAAATACAAGAAGTTGATCAAGCAAGAGTTCACATTGCCATACCAGAAAAAACAATTTTTGCTGAAAAGGAAGATCATCCAACAGCTTCTGTTGTTCTTAAACTTAAACCCGGCAGAACACTTAACAAGGATCAAGTGGCAAGCATAGTGCATCTTGTATCAAGTAGTGTTGAAGGGCTTTCACCTCAGCATGTAACCATAGTTGATCAATATGGCAATCTTCTCTCTTCTCCTAAGGAATTTACTCAAATTGTTCAGACTGAACAGATGGAATACAAGAAAAACATTGAAAGAGCCTATGAAAAAAATATTCAAAGTATGCTTGAAAACATAGTGGGTAAAGGAAAAGCAGTAGTAAGAGTATCAGCAGAAATTGATTTTTCTAAGGTAGAAAAGCTTGAAGAAAAATATGATCCCGACACTATTGCCATAAGAAGTGAACAGAGAAGCCAAGAAAAAACAATGGCACCTCAAACAGGAGGAATTCCTGGAGTTTTATCAAATCAACCTGGACAAGGTCAAACAACTACTACTCAAAATATACAGTCTCAAAAACAGCAAGAAAGTATAAACTATGAAGTTTCAAAAAGTATCAGTAAAATAATGCTACAAACAGGTCAAATAAAGAAAATATCTGTTGCTGTATTAGTAGATGGAAATTATAAAGAGGAAAAAGGTAAAAAAGTTTATGTGCCAAGAAGTGAAGAAGAGATAAAAAAGTATCAGGAACTTGTTCAAGCTGCTGTAGGCTACAATAAAGAGAGGGGAGATTTAATAATTGTAGAGAGTATGCCCTTTGAAACAGTACCAGAGGAAAAACCCGGTCTTGACTATGTGGCTTTAGCCGTGACTATATTAAAATACTTATTACCTCTTATCATTACACTTCTTATTATACTTTTTGTCATTAAACCTCTCATTGAAATACTTAGAAAACCAGCTGAGACCAAAAGGATAGCTAAGGAAATAACCATAGCAGAAGAGGTTTCTCCTGAGGCTGTCAGGAAAATGCCTACTAAAAAAGACATTAAGGAAGAGATTAATGAATTAGTAAGGAATAATCCTAAGAAAGTAGTTTCCATTTTAAGAGAGTGGATGGCTGAATAATGAAAAAATTTAGTGGTATAGAGAAAGTTGCTGCCTTTCTGTCTATAATAGGTGAAGAAGCGGCTACAGAACTATTCAAACACTTTGATCCTATAGAGCTTGCCAGAATAATCCCCATGATGTCAAGAATAAAACTCACACCAGAGGAGGCAGAAAGCATAATACAAGAATTTTCTGAAAAAATTGGTAATACTCCTGTAACAGTTGATGAGGAATACATCAAAAGCATCTTAAAGAAAGCCTTTGGAGAAGAACAGGCAGCAAAGCTTATATCAAAAATTGAAAGCGGTGCCAGTGCTTTTGACATTCTTAGGTGGCTTGACTCTTCTGCTATAGCTACAATGCTTCAGAGAGAGCATCCTCAAACAATAGCAATAGTATTAGCTCATTTAGACCCCACTCAAGCAGCAGAGGTACTTGCGAAGTTCCCAGAACAATTAAAAATAGAGGTATCTCTGAGAATTGCAAGCCTTGATCAAATCTCTCCTGCTATATTAAGTGAGTTGGAAGATGTCCTTCAAAGTCAACTTCGTTCCTATACACAGTCAAGAAGAATTGGAGGAATTAAAACTGTCGCTGAGATACTTAATCAAATGGACAGGACATCAGAAGAGTTAATTCTAAAGAATATAGAGGAGAAAGATCCAATTTTAGCAGAAGAGATTAGGAAACTAATGTTTACTTTTGAAGATATTATAAATATTGATGATAGAGGAATTCAGACAATTCTTAAAGAGATTTCCACAGATGACCTTGCTTTAGCCTTAAAGATGGCTTCAGAAGAATTAAAAGAGAAAATATTCAAAAATATGTCCAGTAGAGCTGTTGAAATCCTAAAAGAAGAAATGGAGACAAAAGGTCCAGTGAGGGTTTCTGATGTAGAGAAAGCCCAGATGAACATAGTAAGAGTGGCAAGAAGATTAGAAGAAGAAGGTAAAATTGTAATAGGCGGAAAGGGTGGTGAGACTCTTGTCGTCTAATATTAAACCCTATATACCATCGGCTTTTGATGAGAAAAAAGATAAAAAAACAAATCTGGAAGACTCCTCTGAATTACTAAAAATTTATGAAGAGTCAAAAAAAGAGGGATACAATTCAGGGTTCAAAGAGGGCTTTGAAAAAGGTTTCGAAAAAGGATATGAGGAAGGATTTAAAAAGGCTTCAGAGGATATTCTAATAGAGCAAAAAAAATTAAAGAGTAAAATATCAGAATTAGATAAAATCATTCACAACCTTGTTAACTTTAAAGAGGAACAAATAAAGAGCTTGCTACCAGAAATCTTAGAGCTTTCTATTAAAATAGCAAAAAAAATTGTCTCCACTGAATTATCCATCAATAAAAAAATATTGCTAAATATCATTAAAGAAGCATTAAAAGAGGTTTCGGTTGCTGAAAAAATAATAATAAAGATAAACCCTGAGGATTTTGAGAAGATAAGGGAAGAAATTGATCAAATAACTGGTGAAAATTCCTATATAAAAATTATTCCCGCCCATGAGATGAGCCAAGGAAGTTTTTACATAGAAACAGAGGATAATGTTATTGATTCAAAAGTGGAGGAGAAATTCCAGGAGATAGAAAATGCAATCCATTCAGTCCTTTATTCAAAAGACTGAAGAAGTTCTCTCTGAAATAAAGCCCTTTAAGATTTACGGAAAGGTAATAAAGGCTTTAGGGCTCATAGTAGAGGCAAAAGGTTTAAACGCAAGCATTGGAGATATTTGTGAGATTATCTCCAATGAGCATTCAATTGAAGCAGAAGTAGTGGGATTTAGAGATAATGTAACATTACTCTCACCCTTAGGAGAAATTTACGGGATCAAACCCGGAGATAAGATTTACTTAAAGGGAAAACAAAGTTATATAAAAATTGACGATTCTATCTTAGGTAGAATAATAGACGGCATAGGAAATCCCATTGACAGCCCAGCAGCTCTCACTGGTACTCCTTATCCAATTTATAGAGAAGCTATTAATCCAATGGAAAGGGAGATTATAAAAGAGCCCATTGATCTTGGCATAAGAGCAATCAATGCATTACTTACTTGTGGAAAAGGTCAAAAAATTGGAATTATGGCCGGAAGCGGTGTTGGTAAAAGTGTTCTTCTTGGTATGATAGCCCGATATACTTCTGCTCATATTAATGTCATAGCCCTCATAGGTGAGAGAGGTCGAGAGGTAAGGGAGTTTATTGAAAGAGATTTAGGTAAAGAAGGTTTAAAAAAATCCGTGGTTGTTGTGTCCACTTCTGATACTCCTGCTTTAGCAAGAATAAGAGGTGCTTTTATTGCTACTGCTATTGCTGAGTATTTTAGGGAAAAAGGAAAAGATGTCTTACTTCTTATGGATTCCCTTACAAGATTTGCTATGGCGCAGCGAGAAATAGGTCTTGCTGCTGGAGAACCACCTACTATGAAAGGATACCCTCCCTCAGTTTTTAAATTAATGCCTAAGCTTCTGGAGAGAGTTGGAGCTGTTAAGTCTGGAGGTTCAATAACAGGTATATATACAGTTTTAGTGGAGGGAGACGATCTTACTGATCCAGTAACTGATGCAGCCAGATCTATTCTTGACGGACATATTGTCCTTTCCAGAGATTTAGCGAATAGAAATCACTACCCAGCTATAGATGTATTAAAGAGTATAAGTAGATTAATGAAAGATGTAGTGGAAGAAAAACAGGTAAAAATCGCTGGGAAGTTACTTGATATCTTAGCTACTTATGAAAAATATGAAGACATAATTAATATTGGAGCTTATAAAGAGGGAACTAATCCTCAATTAGACTATGCCATCAAAATGATTGATAAAATAAATGATTTTTTAAAACAGGATATAAATACAAAAGCAAGTTTTCAAGAAAGCATAGAAAAACTCTATCAAATTTTTGAATAAATATGAATAACCTTACTTTAAAAATGATCTTAAAAATTAGAGAATGGGAGGAAGAATTAGAGAAACAGAAATATGTAAATATTCTTTCTACTATGAAAAGTATAGAAAATCAAATTAATTACTTAGAAAAAAGACTCCAAAAAATTAGCGATGGGAAAAAAGAAGTTTTTACTCCTCAGGAGCTTCACTATCTATACAATGAAATAGACTATTTAGTCGGGAAAATTGAAGAAGCGAGAGATCTCCTAAATAAAATTGAAGAAGAAGTGGAAAAACAGAGAGAAGTTTATGAAGAATCAATAAAGGAGAGAAAGAAAATTGAAAGACTCAAGGAAAAATCAGAGATTAATTTGATAAAGGAGAGAGAAAAAAAAGAAGTGAAAATAATTTCAAATTTACTATCTGTAAGACAGAGGAGTATCTAATGTTCAAGAAATCTTTTTTATTAGCAATTTTTCTTACTTTTTTTGGTATCGCTGCAGGAACAATCATCGGACAACAGACTATACCAAAGGAGAAGATAAATCCTTCTATAGAAGAAGAAAGGAATAGAATACTTCAAGAAGATCTCTCAAAAAAAATTGATGAATTAAAAAAACTTAAAGAAGAGATAAATAAAAAAATCAAAGAACAAGAGGAATTAAAAGCTCAGCTGGAAAAAGCACAAAGTGAGAATTATCAGCGATTAGCAAAGATATACGAATCCATGCCTCCGGAAGAAGCAGCAGCTCGCCTTGAAAAGCTTGATGATGATACAGCAACTGTACTTATTCTTGCTATTAAGCCTCGTCAAGCTGCTAAAATTTTAGCTAATGTAAATCCTGAAAAAGCTGCTATTTTATCAAAGAAAATAGTAAGCGTAAGGGAAAAGCTTTCCAAATAGGAAAAATTTTCCTCCTTTTATACTTTAAAAGTATAAGAAAAAAGCCAGTTTTTTTGTGGCATTCATTTTGATTTTCTTTTTTGCATGATTAATAGATTAGATATAAATTTAAGCCAGATAAATCTCATAAAGGAAAACTCTTTAAATCAAAATGGATCAAATTTAGAAATAGAGAGTTTTTTAAAAGATTTTTTGAACCTCTTTTCTGAAGGAGAAAAATCAGCAAATTTAGGATCACTGTTCTTTACACCTTTTGTGCCTTTTATATCCTTAGATTTTCAAAATTTCTTTCACCTTGAAAACTTAATGAAAAATTTTGAAAATATAAAGGAAGAATTAATCCCTCTTCATAGACTAATTACCTTAGAAAAAGGCGAAACAATGGATATTACAAATAAAATTACAAATACTATGAAAGTAGGAAGTGAAATTAATCCCTCTTTAATACCTTCAGAAAGAAAGGATGAAAAACTTTTACTAAATTCCCCGGATAATTTAGAAGAGGTTTTAAAAAATACTCATATAGATAAAGATGAAAACTCTTCAGTAAAAGCCCTGTTTAAATTAGAAAGTGAAGCGGTTTTAGAAAATACACAAAAGAGAAATTTGATTAATTTAGAGTACTTAAATACCGACAAAGAATCCTTGATTGATACAGTTAAGGCAAAAGAGCAAAGAGAGCAAAAGACAAATAATATAATTTCGAATCTTAGTAATTCTCACACCAATGTTACACAAACAGATATTCCACAAAAAATTGTCTTAAATATAACAAGACTTCATGAGGTTTCAGATATTATTTCCAAAGGATTTTTCAATTCACAAAAAACTCTTGTTGTCCTTCTTGAACCACCAGAACTGGGGAAAATTCTAATTAAACTATCTATGGAAAATTCAGGAATAAAAGCAGAGATGAGAGTTGATTATCCTCAGGTCAAAGAGATGATAACGAATCTTATACCTGAGATTAAAAGTAATCTTCAATCCTCAGGAGTAAAGATTTCTGATTTTCTTCTTGATTCTAATAGAGAACATAGAGGGTATTCCGATTCCTCATCAGGTCAGAAAAAGAATAAAAGAGAAGAAAAATTTTTAGAATATTTTGCATAGGAGGAATAAAATATGTCAGAAGTAACTTCTATCTTTGAAAATCCTCTTTATATGTTTCAGGAAGGCAAAAAGTTATCAGGTAATAATAAACTTGACAAAGAAGCGTTTCTTAAGCTTCTTACCGCTCAACTTAAGTATCAGGACCCTTTAAACCCATTAAAGGATACGGAGTTTATGGGACAATTAACTGCTATGACAACACTTGAACAAATTATTAATCTAAATAAAACTTTAGAGGAATTGGCAACTTATCAGATTTATTCAAATGCTTTAATGATTGGATCAAACATAATCGGTAAAACCATAATTACTATTGATGGCAAAGAATATGTGGCACAGGGTATTGCAGTGGAAGATGGAAAGCTAAAGATTAATGTAGGTGATAACTATATTTCAATGAGTCAAATTAAAGAAATCAAAGCTTAGGAGGTAATAAAATGGCGATGTTAACATCCTTATTTACAGGAATAAGTGGGCTCAATGCTAATGGACTTGCACTTTCAGTTATTGGAGACAATATTGCCAATGCAAATACTGTAGGATTTAAGTCAAGTAGAGCTAATTTTGGAGACATAATAAGTCAAACACTCAGTGGTACATCGGCTATGCAAGTGGGGCGTGGTACCATGATTATTGATATTCAGAAAATGTTTACTCAAGGTACTCTTGAGACCACAGCAAATCCCCTTGATTTGGCAATAGAAGGAGATGGATTTTTTGTTGTAAGACAACCAAATGGTCCAACCTATTATACAAGAGCAGGACAGTTTAGATTAGACAAAGAGGGATATGTTATTGATCCAAATGGTTACAGACTTCAGGCTTATTTAATGGATGCCATGGGGAATATAACAGGTGGTATAGGCGATGTTTATTTGGCTGGATTAATGAGTGATCCAAGCGCAACAAGTGAAATAAGAGCTCAACTAAACCTGGACTCAAGAGAGGCAACAAAAAATTGGACATATACTGGAGGAAGTAGTTTGCCTACTAATGACAACTATAACTACTCTACGGCAATAACTGTCTACGATAGCTTAGGGAATCCCCATCTTGTTTACATGTATTTTAATAAAATAGCTGTAAATACTTGGGATGCCCATGTTGTATATGATACAAGTAATGATCCAAATAATCCAATTTATACAGAGGTAGGTTCCTATACATTAAATTTTAATAATACCGGAGCTCTCACTAATACGCCACCTTCTACTTCCTTTGCCTTTGATTTCACACCCTGGGGAGCACAGACTGCCAACATAACAATTAATTTCCAAGACACCACCCAGTATGGTTCTCCCAATGCAGTTGTTTTTCAGACTCAGAATGGATATTCTTCGGGAAATTTAATAGCTGTAACCGTAGATCAGAACGGAGTGATTTCAGGAGTTTTTACTAATGGCCAGGTAAAGAATGTAGCTCAAGTGGTGCTTTCCAAATTTGTAGCACCCCATAACCTAACAAAAGTAGGGAAGAACCTCTTCCTTGAATCCTATTCTTCAGGAGGTCCCACCTATGGAGCACCAGGAACTGTGGGAGTTGGAACCATATATGCAAATTCTCTTGAATCAAGCAATGTGGACTTAGCAGAAGAATTTATTCGCATGATTGCTGCCCAAAGAGCTTATCAGGCAAATGTTAGAGTCATTACCACAACTGATAATATGCTTAATGAATTAATGAACATTGTAAGATAGCTATATAAAAGATGGATTGAAGCCCCCATATAACTAATAAAAAATTCTTTTTCGAAGAATTGCTTAAAAAGCCTCTACTCTGTTTTAATTAAGTTATGAATCTTCTGTATTTTGAAAAACCTACGAGATACATAAATAGTGAGATTAATTGTATTTCAAAAGAAGGTAAAAATCTTATAAGTTTTGCCCTTTGTTTTCCTGATGTCTATGAAATTGGGATGTCCCATCTGGGTTTAAAAATTCTTTACCATATTTTAAATAAGATACCTTTTGTTAGAGCAGAAAGAGTTTTTTCTCCTTGGGTTGATCTGCAGGATTATATGAGAAAAAATAAATTACCCTTACTGTCGCTGGAGACAAAAACTCCTCTTTTTAATTTTGATATAGTAGGTTTTAGTCTTCAGTATGAGCTTTCCTATCCTACTGTTTTAAACATGCTCAGTCTTGGAGATATTCCATTAAGATGGCAAGACAGACTTACCAGAGAATATCCTCTTGTAATAGCTGGTGGTCCTTGTACAGTTAATCCCTTAGCCATGTCTTCATTTATAGATGCTTTTCTCATTGGTGAGGGAGAGGAAGCTGTAATGGAATTGGTAAATCTCTACAAGGAATGGAAAGAATCAGGTAGTGAAAAGGAAGCTCTTCTTAAAGGTATAAGTCAAATAAAGGGTTTTTATGTCCCCTATGAGGGAGAAAAAATTGTAAAAAGAAGATATATTTCAAACTTAGAGGAAACCGATTTCCCCCTATCAACCATTGTTCCTTATATGAGAATTGTCCATGATCGCCTATCTATTGAGGTATCACGAGGTTGTCCTTCTGGTTGTAGATTTTGTCAGGCTGGAATGATCTATAGACCTCTTAGAATTAGAACGCCTGAGAAAATCTTAGATATCGCAAAAAAATCCATAGAGAATACTGGTTACGAAGAAATATCTCTTCTCTCTTTTAGTATTGGACATTATCCCTATTTGATGGAATTAATAGATGCTTTAAATAATAATTTCTCTTCAAAAGGCATTGCCCTTTCATTACCTTCTATAAGAGCAGACAAAGTAACAGAGCAGCTTCTTAAAAAGATAAAAATTACACGGAAAACAGGCTTTACCATTGCACCTGAAGCAGCTACAGAAAGGTTGAGATGTTTCATAAATAAGAATATATCGAATGAAGACATTGAGAGAGCTTGCAGACTTCTTTTTGAAGAAGGCTGGCATACAATAAAACTTTACTTTATGATAGGTCTACCCACTGAAACACAAGAGGATATTGAAGAAATAGTGAAGTTATCAAAGAGTATTTTAAAAATGGCAAAAAATTTCACAAAAAGGTTTGTAGATATCAATATTACTGTCTCACCTTTTGTACCAAAACCTCATACACCTTTTCAATGGCTTGGCCAGATTTCCCTTGAAGAGATGAGGCAAAAACTTGATTTTCTCAGAGAAAACTTCCGTAAAGTTAAAATTCATTACAAGGGACATAATCCGAAAATGAGCATTCTTGAAGGAGCTCTGTCAAGGGCTGATAAAAGTGTAGGTGAAGTGATCTACAAAGCATGGTGCAAGGGAGAGATACTTTCAGCTTGGACAGACTTTTTTGATTTTAATAGATGGCTTTTTGCTATGGAGGAAACAGGCATAGATCTCTTTGAAAAAGCCTCAAAAAGTTTTTCCTTTCATGAAACCCTTCCTTGGGATTTTATAGATGTTGAAATTAGAAAAGAATTTTTAATAAAAGAATTTGAGAGAGCTTTAAAAGAACAAAAAAGTAATGATTGTACTATAAAATGTGAAGGCTGCGGATTAAATTGTAAATTAAACAACAGAATATACGCAGAATTTTCACCTATAATATATGAACCATCAAAATGGCAATCACATATACAGGAAACCAAAATAAATACTATTAGATTTTGTCATACAAAATTAGGACTCATGAAATATCTTTCCCAACTTGAACTTTCTAATGTAATTATAAGAGCTATAAGAAGAGCAAATATTCCTTTTGTAATGTCAAAGGGATTTCATCCAAAAATTGAAATATCCTTTTGCCCTTCCCTTCCTGTGGGTATAGAGAGTGAATGCGAATATTTTGATCTAAAAATATACGGCTACTTTAAAAATGAATACCTTCATCGATTAAATAACCTTCTTCCAGAAGGTATTAAGATAAAATATGCCAAGTTAATTCCATCCCAGAGTCCCTCTCTAAGTGCTTTTATAAAAGCCTATAAATATAAAATTATGAATGTACCATCAGTGCCAGATCTTCCCATTGAAAGGATAAGTATAATTAGAGATGGAATGACTTATTCTTTAAGAGATTTTGTCTTAGAGTTTCAAATTTATGATAATGATGTATGTATAATAGTTAAGGATAGCGAAATAAAAGCCCGAATTAATGAAATTGTTGAAGCCTTATGGGGTGTTTCCTCCAAAGAGCTTCAAATAAAAAGATTAGGGATGTATGGATATAATGGAGGGTTGGTAGAACCTTGAGTAATGAACTATTAATAAATGTGACAAAACAGGAATACCGAGTTGCCCTTCTTGAAGGAGGACAAGTTGTTGAGTTTTACATTGAAAGGAAAGGAGACTCCAGTTTTGTTGGTAACATCTATAAGGGAAGGGTAATAAAGGTATTAAAAGGTATGCAAGCGTGCTTTGTAGATATAGGATTAGATAAAGCAGCTTTTCTTTACATAGATGACATAAGAGGAGGAGTCAAAGATCTTTATCCTTTTTTAGAAACCGAAGAGGAAACAGAATTTTTATCAAAAATTGATTTAAAGGAGACCTCTATTGAAGAACTTGTCCAGCAGGGACAGGAAATTCTTGTGCAAGTGGCGAAGGATCCTATAGGAACAAAAGGTGCCAGAGTTACTTCGAGGATTACTCTTCCTGGAAGATATGTGGTTTTAATGCCTGGAATGGAACATATTGGTGTATCCAGAAAGATAGAAGATGAGGAAAAGAGAAAAGAATTAAAAGATCTCGCAACAAAAGTAAAACCTCAGGGTTTTGGGATAATTATGAGAACTGTAAGTGAAGATGCCTCAGAAGAAGAAATTCAGAGAGATATTGATTTTCTTTTGCTTCTTTGGGATAACATTCAAAAAAAGAAAGATAAAGTTCATGCTCCCGCATTAGTGCATAGTGAATTTGATCTAATTTTAAGAAGTTTAAGAGATTTTATGAATCAGAATGTAGACAGATTAATAATTGATAGCTATGGAGAGTGGAATAGATTGAAGGAATTTGCCCATGTTTATTTTCCCAGGATTGCAGATAAGATTGAACTTTATGAAGGAGATGAGCCAATTTTTGAGGCTTTTGGAATTGAAGTAGACCTTGATAGAGCTCTTGAGAGAAAGATTTGGTTGAAATCTGGTGGTTATATTGTAATTGATCAAACAGAGGCAATGACTATCATTGATGTAAATACGGGTAAATTTGTAGGGAAAGAGAACTTAGAAGATACTATATTAAGAACAAATCTTGAAGCAGTAAAAGAGATTGCTTATCAGATAAGACTTAGAAATCTGGGCGGGATAATTCTTATAGACTTTATTGATATGGAAAAAGATGAAAACAAACAAAAAGTTATTAATGCTATGGCAGAAGCAATGAAAAAAGATAGAGCCAAAACAACCATATATAACATTACGGAACTGGGAATAGTTCAAATGACTCGAAAAAGAACAAGAGAGAGTCTTGAACATATACTTTGCGATACTTGTCCTTATTGTGAAGGCAAGGGAAGAGTAATGAGTATAAGATCAATTGCTTATGAAATACTCAGAAAGCTAAAATGTTTAACTCCAAAAGAAGGAACAGAGATAACTGTTATTGTCCATCCTCAGGTGGCTGATTTACTTACTGATGAAGAGAGGGATTCTTTGGAGGAAATTGAAAATACTAAAAGAGTTAGAATTACAATCAAAAAAGACTTTACTGTCCATCAAGAAAACTATCATATCCATCAAAGTAAGCTATCCTTTAATTAATCACTATGGAATTAATAGAATGCAATAAATGTGGAAAATGTAAAGAAATTTGCCCCAGTTATAAAGTCTTTATGAGTGAAGCCTTTTGTCCAAGGGGACGACTTTATCTTTTTAATCTTTTACAAGAAGGCCTTCTGCCAGAAAGCCCTGCTTTGAAAGAGCGTATGCTTAGCTGTCTTTTGTGTGGAAGTTGTTTTTCTAAATGTCCTCTTGGCGTTAATGTTCCAGGTTTTATGTATGAGGCAAGGCAAAAAATTAATAAAGATTTAAAACTTTTTCTTTTTAAATATTTCTCTCTCTATCCTCATTTAGCATTTACAGGACTTAAAATTTTAGAGAAAATAAGCCCTATTAGGTTTTTTTTACAAAAAATAAAAATTGTTCCTACACAATTAATGGATAAACTAAGGGTTTTTGACAAAAGCAATGAATTAACAAAAAATTTAAGGATTTTCAATAAAATTAAACCTAAAGGGAGAGTAGCTCTTTTTTTAGGTTGTTCTGTTAATTATCTAATGCCTTCCATAACAGAAGCCCTCATAGATCTTTTATTAAAAGCTAATTTTGAGATTATAATTCCTAAACAAAGTTGTTGTGGTGCTCCTCTATTAGCGGCAGGATTTAAAGAGGAAATGTTGTCTTTAGCTTTAAAAAATGTAAATATTTATAAATCCTTTCAAATTGATGGAGTTATAACCCCCTGTCCCACCTGCGCTCATTTTTTAGGTTTTCATTACAAAGAGCTTACTGGTGAAGATATAAAAATTTTAAATTTTGCAGATTTGTTTGATAATAGTGATAACATTTTTCAAGAAATAAAAAGTCACTCCCAAATATATTTTCATGTATCATGCCATTCATCAAATTATATTAAAGATACTGATAAAATTGCAGAAATTATAAAAAAGCAAGGTGTCTCCTTAGAAAAAAAAGAAGGGTGTTGTGGCTTTGCCGGACTTTTTTCCTTTTTCTTTGAAAAAGAGTCTATGGATATTCTTAGAAAAAAAGTTTTAGAATATGAAAAAGCAGATATGGTAATAAGCTCTTGTCCTAATTGTATAGTTCAGTTTAAATATGCCATGAGAAATAAAAAAGTAATGCATTATATTGAATTTATTCAAAAAAATCTATTGAAAGGAGAATAAAATGGCAGAAGAAGATTCTAAATTTGAAATATTTTTACCCGATGGTACTGTGTATAGACCTGAAAAAAAAGAAAAAAAACCTACTCATTATATAACTGGCTATGATCCAGATGGAAAATCAAAAAAAATGAAGTTTTCCACAAAAACTGACTGTGACCGCTGTGGAGAATGTTGCAGAAGAGATACTCCAATAATTCTTAAAGAGGATATGCCACTTCTCATTGAAGGAATTATCTCAGAAAGAGATATCTACACTATAAGAGAAGGAGAGTCAATGCGTTCTTCTATAGATGGAGAGATTTATTACACCTCCATGGAATTGATAAAAATAAAGCCTATATTTGGTACCTCTATCTGCTTTTTTTATGATCCAGAGGAAGGATGTACTATATATGAAAGAAGGCCTTATGTATGCAGGATTTATGAATGTTGGTCGCAAAATATTCCTTTAACAGGGATTGAAAGGTTAAGACTAACAAGATCTGATTTATTTGGGGAAATAGATTTTATAAAGGAAACAATAAAAAAACAAGAGGAAAATTGCTCTCTCTTTAGATTTCAGGATCTAATAGAGGAGTTAAAAAAGTATAAAAGTCAGAATACTGATAAAATTGCTGAAATGATCTTATATGATTTATACCTAAGAGATTGGCTTAAAGAAAAGTTATCTATTACCGATGATGTTTTGCCTCTAATTTTAGGAAGAAGTTTGCTTGAAATAGCACCTTTTTTTGGTTTAATTATAGAGAGAGAAGGAGAAAATTTTGTAATAAAAGTTTTACAGGAGGATGAATAATGAAATTTTTCATTGATACGGCAAATATTGAAGAGATTAAAAAAGCTTGGGAACTTGGAGTTATTGACGGGGTAACAACTAATCCCTCTTTAATTTCAAAGGAAGGCAAGGAGCCAATGAGTTTATTAAAAGAAATATGTGAAATAGTTGATGGTCCTGTAAGTGCTGAGGCAGTATCTCTTAAATATGAAGAGATGATTAAAGAGGCTATTCAGCTTAGTAAAATTGCTCCCAATATAGTGGTTAAAATTCCCATGACAGAGAAAGGTCTAAAGGCTGTTAAGAAGCTCTCTCAGGAAGGAATTAAGACGAATGTAACTTTAGTTTTCTCTCCTTCGCAGGCACTACTTGCTGCAAAAGCTGGTGCTACTTATGTTAGTCCTTTTGTTGGTAGGCTGGATGATATAAGTCACTTTGGCATGGATCTTATAAGAGATATTCAGATAATTTTTGAAAATTATGCTTTCGAAACAGAAGTAATTGTTGCCAGTATACGCAATCCTATTCATGTTGTTGAAGCAGCGAGAATCGGAGCAGATATCGCCACAATTCCCTTTTCAGTAATACAGCAATTAATCAAACATCCTCTAACAGACATAGGGATAGAAAAATTTTTAAAAGATTGGCAAAAGCTTCAAAAATAGGAGGTTAAAAATGTTTAAAAATAAAAAATTTATTATTTCATCAGCACTGCTAATCTTAGTTGGTGTAGCTATAGGATTAATAATAGCCTCAAACTTCGAATTTCAAAGCAAGGGATTTTCTGAGGACTATCAGATTTCAAAAGAATCTCAAGAGACTCTATTAAAAATCGGTAATGCTATGGCAGAAGTTGTACAAGCAATCAGACCTTCGGTAGTAAATATTTATACAACAAAAAAAATTAAAAGAAATACTATTCCTTTTCCTTTTAATGATCCTTTCTTTAGAAGATTTTTTGATGAAGAATTTGGCGGATTTTTTGATAGACCAAGAGAGTATACTCAAACCTCTTTGGGTTCAGGAGTAATAGTAGATGGAGCTAATGGTTATATATTAACTAATTATCATGTCATAAAGGGAGCTGATGAGATTAAGGTTAAGCTTTATGACAAAAGAGTCTTTGACGGTACTATAGTAGGTTTTGATGCAAAGACAGATTTGGCAGTATTAAAAATTAAAGCAGAAGGATTAAGGGCAATAAAGTGGGGTGATTCAGATAAACTCAAAGTGGGAGAGACTGTTATTGCAATTGGAAATCCCTATGGTTTAAATCTTACCGTTACAAGCGGTATCGTAAGTGCTACGGGTAGAGCGAATGTAGGAATTGCTGATTACGAAGATTTTATACAAACAGATGCAGCCATAAACCCTGGAAACTCTGGTGGTCCTTTGGTAAACGTTAGAGGAGAACTTGTGGGAATAAACACTGCTATATTTAGCACCACAGGTGGATATCAGGGAATAGGTTTTGCAATACCAAGTAATATGGCAAAAGTTGTAATGGATAATTTAATAAAACATAAAAAGGTAATTCGTGGATGGCTTGGAGTAGGTGTAATGGATTTAGATACTCAATTGGCAAAAGAAAATAATATGAAAGAACTTAAAGGTGCTGTTGTAACTGATGTGACGGAGGGAAGCCCTGCAGATAAAGCAGGATTGAAAATGAAAGACATAATAATTAGCTTTGACGGGAAAGAAGTGGAGGATTCTGCTCATTTGAGAAATCTTGTAGTTAGTACACCTCCGGGAAAGGTAGTAAAATTAGAGATAATAAGAAATGGCAAGCTTTACACTATAACAGCTACCATTGTTGAGAAACCATCAGAACAAAAATTTTCAGAGATTCAATCTCCTCTTGCAGGTATATATGTAGAGGATTTAACACCAAAGTTAAGAAATCAGCTTAATATTCCGAATAGAATCACAGGTGTGATCATATCCTCTATTGATGAGGATGCTCCAGCTCAAGGATTTTTAAGACAAGGCGATGTAATTATTGAAATTAACAATCAAAAAATAAATAATGTAAAAGATTTTAACAAAATTGCTAATCAAACAAAAGGAAGAGCTATAATTTGGTATTACCGAAATGGTATGGTATATTATATAACCTTAGATGTTGCAAAGTGATTGAAAAAAGGAATTCAGCATCTGCTGTCTTGTTTGAAGAATTTTATTAAAGGTATTTGAAAATTCCCTAAAGACTCTTGCAGGTGCTGATTCCATTTCTTTTAATAGATTATCACACAAATACCAATTGCACCTAAAAGGTCTTATATAACGAGGAATTATGCATCCTTTTTCACTTAGAAGATAACAAGGTTCTTTTTCTTCGAGATTTTTTTTAGGGATAGGGAAATTTTCCCTAAGAGCTAATATATAAATTATATCATCATATTCGTATCTACTATTTTTATTAAGACAACAAATATTTGTGCATGAAGAACAAACTTTTTTTGCATAAGCATCAATAAAAGGATCAATTTCCAATAAGTAGCTTTTAATTTGTTGTGCTAATCTTTTAGATTCATCAAAAATATCAGAAAAATCTCTAAAGAGACTATCTATTTTGTTTATTAATTTAATTAATTCAGGTATATCATGCCATAGAAGTATTTCACCTTTATTGATTAATGAAAATCTTTCCATTTAAAATATTATAAAATAGATTTTAATTTTTGAAATAAAAGGCACCTAAGTTGAAAAAAAAGCTTTTAAAAAATCTCAAATGTAAATTTTGTAAAAATAATATAATTATCTATTTTTACTGAAGGCGTGTAGTGCTCTGCTGTACTGAATGCGGAGCAGAATTTAAGGTCTCTCAATACCTTGAAGAAATTGATGAAGAAACTTGGGAATTAATCTCCCAAAGGTCTTGTGACAGAGTATAAAGAGACGAAAATTGATCAGGAAAAATTAATTCATATGAGCAAAATAATCATTGATGGCTATAATTTAATTGGAATCTATCATAAAGACCTCAGAAAAGCAAGAGAAAATCTCATTGAACGTCTTATAAATTATGTTAAAAATAAAGAACATGCAATAACCTTAGTATTCGATGGTTATAAGGATGGACCAGGTAAAGAAACCTGCGAGATTAAAGGTGGAATAAGAATAATATACTCTGGTGCTAACGAAAAGGCTGATGATGTTATAAAAAGAATTATTAAAAATGAGAGAGCTTGTTGGATTGTTATATCTTCGGACAGAGAAATAGAAAAAAATGCCTGGAGAGAAAAATGCGTTCCTTTAGATTCTTCTATTTTTTTTGAAATTCTTATGGGAGAGAAAATATTTATTGAAAAACCAAAGGGTCTAAATCTTTCAAAAAAAGAAAAAGCCATAATAAGAACAATTGAAAAGCTTACATGAAGAGAGAATTTCTAAAATTGCCTCCAGCAGCTCAATTAAACATTGTTTTTTTTCTCATTCTTGGTTTATTAGTGCTAATTTTTTATTCAAAAATCTCAATGGCTTTCCATCTTATTACGATTTATTTATCTTTGGCTTTATTTCAAATTTTTCTATATAGGCTCAATAACAACAAGGTTATAAATTTTTTAAAAAATATAGGTTTTCCTTGTTTTTCAGTACTTATTGCTTTTGATACCATTGGATACATAATTCCTTACATAAAAAAAGACATGGATTTTTTGTTTCTCACATTAGATTATAAAATCTTGGGTTTCTATCCCTATCTTTATTTAGAAAAATATTACAATCCTCTAATTACAGAAATAATGCAAATTTCTTATTGCTTCTACTATTTTTTACCTTTCCTATTAGGTTTTTATCTCATTAAAAAAGGCTCTCAGGAGGAATTCCAAAAAGCTCTATTTTTTGTTATTCTTTGTTTTTATATATCCTACATTGGCTATCTTATTTTTCCCGCTTTAGGTCCCCGCTTCAGTCTTGCCTTAGTTTTTCAACAGGAACTAAAAGGCTTATTCTTAGCAGACAAAATTAACAGTCTTTTAAATTCATTAGAAGGTTTAAAGAGAGATGCTTTCCCCAGTGGACATGTAGGAATATCTGTTCTCATAATGTTAATGTTTTATAGATACAATAGAAAAATTTTTTGGTTAATACTTTTACCTGTCTTATTACTTATAATTTCCACTGTTTATTGCAGATACCACTATTTTGTTGATGTTTTGGGTGGATTAATTTTAACGGTTGTAACTTTATTAATAGGTAATTTATACTATAATTTTTGGTTAATGAAAAATGGAAATACCCTTAATAAAAGATAAAGACGGATATCTTTTAAAAGTAAGCGTTAAAACAGGATCGAAGAAAGCAGGCATTGAAGGAATAGCTGAAGATATAATCAAAATTAGAGTTAAATCCCAACCTCATGATGGATTAGCTAATAGGGAATTATTAGAGATATTGTCGGAATTTCTTAATGAGCCAAAATCAAAGATGGAGATAATAAAGGGGCTAACATCAAGAAATAAAATTATCAGGATAAAAGGGAAATAAAATGATTGAAAGCCTAACAGGATATGGAAGTTCAGAAAAAGGGATTTTCAGAGTAGAGGCAAAATCACTTAATCATAGATTTTTGGAGATAAATATTAAATTGCCAAATATTCTCTCAAAATACGATATTGAACTTCGCAATTTAGTAAAACAAAAATTTCAAAGGGGTAAACTTGATATTATTGTCTCCATAAAAGAGAGAGATAGAAGTGGAAAAATTTTTCTGAATAAAAATCTTGCTATACAACTTTACTCTGCTTTCATTGATCTTAAAAAAGAATTGAGCATTCTGGGTTCCATTGACATTTCTATGTTTTCTAATTTTAGAGAACTTTTTATTTATCAAGAAGAAGAACCAGATATAGATGATTTAAAAGATACTTTTTTAGAAGCCTTAGAAAATCTCCATTCAATGAGAAAAAGAGAGGGAGAAATAATAAAAGCCTCTATTATGGAAATTCTTCAAAAAATTGAAACAGATTTAAGAAAGATAGAAGATTTAGTTGACATTAGTTATAATAATTTTATAAACAATTTAAAAAACAGATTAAAAGAATTCATAATTCAAAATAACTTAGATGAAAATAAAATTTTGGAACACATTATAATTTTTGCCCAAAAAATAGATATTAAAGAGGAAGTAGATAGATTGAAAAGTCACATAACTCAATTTAAAGAAATTATACAAAGAGGTGGTGTAGTTGGTAAAAAGCTTGATTTTTTACTTCAGGAGCTTCTACGAGAAACGAATACTATTCTTTCTAAAACAGAAAATATAACTATCAAGAATCTCTCCATAGAGATAAAAACTCAAACAGAGAGACTTAAAGAACAGATTCAGAATATTCAATAGCCATGCTTGTGAATATAGGATTTGGTAATTTAATTGCCCTTTCAAGGATTGTAGCTATAGTGAATCCAGGTTCTTCTCCTATGAAAAGGATGAAGGACGAAGCCAAAAAGCAAGGAAAACTAATTGATGCTACAGAGGGAAGAAAAACTCGGGCAATTATAGTTACTGACAGTGACCATATTATTCTTAGTGCTTTACAAGTGGATACTATTCTGCAGAGAATTAATGAAATGAAGAGGATAGAGTATGAAAATCCGTAGAGAAGGCATTATTTTTGTTATATCAGCTCCTTCAGGGACTGGCAAAACCACTATTTGCGATAGATTAATAAGTAGCTTTAGTGATTTAAAAATGAGCGTATCACACACAACGAGAAATCCTCGACCTGGTGAAGAGAATGGAGTAGATTATTTTTTTGTTGACAAGACTACTTTTATTCAGATGATCCGAAATGATGATTTTTTAGAATGGGCAGAAGTTTACGGAAATTATTATGGCACTTCAAAGAAAATGATTAATGACTTATTTATTAGTGGCAATGACATTCTTCTTGATATTGATATTCAAGGAGCGAAAAATATTAAAAAAATCTACAAAAATAGTGTTCTTATTTTTCTTATACCACCTTCTATGGAAGAATTAGAAAGGAGATTGATACAAAGAAAAGAAGAGGCCAGTATTATAAAGAAAAGAATAAATAAAGCCATTGATGAAATAGAACAATATTTGAATTATGATTATTTGGTAATAAATGATAATCTTGATGAAGCCACAGAAAAAATAAAGTGTATAATTCAAGCAGAAAGGCAAAAAATAAATAGAATAAATGAAAATATTTTAGAAAAAATTCTTAACAAGGGGAGGTAAATATGGAGAAAAAAGAAAAAATAATGGACATTGTTACTCTACCCATAGAGATTGACAGAGGCAAGATTGACAGTAGATATCGCCTCGCTATAATTGCTGCCCAGAGGGCATCTGAACTTTCTTTAGGAGCTACACCAAAAATTGAGAAGAAAGAAAAAAAAGTAACGACAACAGCTCTTTTAGAAATTTTATACGATAAAATAGATTATATTACAGGCGAAGAAGCTCTTAAAGTGAAGGGGAAAATAGAACAAATAGATGTTAAAAAGCTTCTTGAGGAAAAGAGAAAAGCAATTCCTGATCTTTCTGAACTTGAAAAGGATCTAAAGGTTTATTTACACGGTAAAGAATCAGCAGAAAAAATGCTGGAAGACCTTTTTACTGAAAATTATGAACAGCATGAAGAATAGTTTCAGGAATTGAATATTGCTCAAAGATAAAAAAATTGTATTAGGAATTACAGGAAGCATAGCTGCTCATAAAATATTCGACTTGATAAAGCTTTTTAAAGAAGCAGGTGCTTGCATATATCCTGTTATGACTCAAAAGGCAACTTACTTTTTAACACCTTTAAGCGTAGAGATTGCCTGTGGTAATAAAGTTTTGATTGATATGTTTGATTCTCCCTTACAGCATATTGAATTAGCAAAGAAAGCTGATCTCTTTTTAATAGTACCTGCCACAGCAAATTTCATTAACAAATATGCAATAGGGATTGCAGATGATCTTCTAACAACAGCAGCACTTGCTTACAGAGGACCTTTTATTATTGCTCCTGCCATGAATTGGAGAATGTATGAATCTCCTCAAGTGCAAAAAAGTATTGAGTATCTTAGAAGTATAGGAGTTATATTTGTCGGTCCTGAAAAAGGTTCGTTGGCTTGTGGTGAAGAAGGCAAAGGAAGGCTTGCTGAATCTAATAAAATTTTTGAAATGGCTATTAATGCTTTGACAGAAAAAGATTTGAAAGATGAGAGGATTCTGATAACAGCTGGACCAACAAGACAGTATTTAGATCCTATTAGATTTATTACCAATAAATCATCTGGTAAAATGGGATATGCTCTTGCAAAAATGGCGAGTAGAAGAGGAGCCCAGGTAAAACTTATAAGTGGACCTGTAAATATTAATCCTCCTTTGGTAGATGAATTAATCAAGGTAGAGACAACTGAAGAGATGTTAAAGGCTGTAATGGATAATTTGAATTCTGCAAGCATTTTAATTATGGCATCAGCACCCTTGGATTTTGAGCCGGTAGAAACTTTTAACAGAAAGCTTCCTAAAAATTCAATAAAATCAATTCAATTGAAACTTTGTCCTGATATTCTTAAAGAAATTTCTAAAATACCTTCAAAAACTTTTAAAGTAGGTTTTTCAGCTGAATGGGGTTTAAACATAGACAGAGCGAAGAAAAAATTTAAAGAAAAAGACCTTAAAATGATAGTTCTGAATGATATAAGTGTTGAGCAAAGTAAGATGGGCTCTGATTATAACCAAGTTGTGATGATTTACAAAAAAGAGGGTAAATTTATAGAAGAAAAAACTCCTCTGTTGCATAAAGAAGAAATTGCCAATTATATACTCTCAAAAATAAAGGAGCTAATTATTGAAGGTTAATTTATCTAAAAGAATTAAAAAATTAATGGACATTATCTCCAAAGATTCAGAAGCCTTCTTAGTTACAAATATTAAAAATATTAGATACTTAACAGGATTTTCTGGTAGTTCTGCGGTTCTATTGTGTACAGAAGAAAAAAGTTTTTTACTTATTGATTTTCGTTATTTACAACAGGCAAAAAGGGAAGTACAGATAGAAATAGTGGAAGTAGCAGAGAAGTGGTATAAAACTTTGAAAGATATTTTAATAGAAAAAAAAATTAAAACACTCGGTTTTGAATCAACTTTATCCTTTGAAAATTATTCAATATTAGGTAAAAATTTAGAAATCAAGCTCATACCTCAATATAATATTATTGAAAATATGAGAGCTATAAAAGATGAAGAAGAGATAAAAAATATCAGAGAAGCTATAAGAAGAGCAGAAGAGGCATTTCTAAAAATAAAACCCTTTATAAAAGAGGGAACCACTGAAAGAGACATTACTTTAATGCTTGAGTATGAAATAAAAAAACAAGGGGCGGTGCAATTACCATTTCCTGTTATTGTAGCTTCTGGGCCTAATTCCTCTATGCCCCATTGGAAAAATTCAAATCGAAAATTGCAAAAGGGAGATTTTGTTATAATTGATTGGGGAGCAGAATGTAATGGATATTTTTCTGATATGACAAGAACTTTTATAGTGGGAAAGCCCACAGAAAAGCAAGTTGAGATTTACAATATAGTAAATAAAGCACGCCAAGCCGCCATAGAGATTATTAGAGCGGGAATCATATCTAAAGAAATTGACGGAAAGGCAAGAAATTTGATAAAACAATGGGATTATGGAGAAAATTTTGGGCATGCCACAGGTCATGGAGTTGGAATGGATATTCATGAAATACCTAAAATAGGTCCTGATGGAGAGGAAATTATCAAAAATGGTATGGTATTTACTGTGGAACCGGGAGTTTATATTGAAGGGTTTGGAGGAGTAAGGTTAGAAGATATGGTCTTAATAAAGGATGATTCCTTTGAAGTGATTACTCATCTTTCAAGAGATTTAGAAATTTTATAGGAGGTGTTCAATTGATATCAACAACAGACTTCAAAAAGGGATTGAAAATTGAATACAAAGGAGAACCATATGAAATTATTGATTTTCAACACGTAAAAATGCAACAAAGGGCTCCTATAGTCAGAACAAAGATAAAAAATCTAAAGACAGGCAGAGTGCTTGAAGAGAATTTTCCTGCTGGAGAAAAATTTGAAAAACCTCAACTTGAGGAAAAACAAATGCAGTTTTTATACTCTCAAGGAGACTCATATGTTTTTATGGACATGGAAACTTACGACCAAATTTCAATTCAGAAAGACAGAATAGGAGATGCTATCTATTACATAAAAGAGGAAATGTTAGTGGATGTTCTTTACTACAAAGGAGAACCCCTTCTTATTCAACCACCCATGTTTGTTGAATTAACAGTTACAGAGACAGATCCTGCCTTTCGAGGAGATACAGCTTCTGGAGGTACAAAACCTGCAAAACTTGAAACAGGCCTTGTGGTAAAGGTACCTTTTCATATACAGATTGGTGATCTATTGAAAATTGACACAAGAACTGGTGAGTACATTGAAAAAGTAAAGGAGTAACCAATGGAACTTGAGGAAATAAAAGATATTATATCCTTTCTGAAGGATACAGATGTCACAGAATTAAATATTGAAAGAGAAGGTTTTAAAATAAAAATAAAAAGAGGTTACATCTATGGACCAATTGAAATAACCAAAACTGTAAAAAGGGAAGCAGAAATAGAAAAAATCTCTCCTGTGGTGGAGCCTTTAAAAGAAGAAGAGACTGTTCATACAATTACTTCACCCCTGGTGGGCACATTCTACAGAAGCCCTTCACCTGATTCTCCTCCCTTTGTTGAGGTTGGTACGAGGGTGGAAAAGGGACAGGTCTTATGTATAATTGAAGCTATGAAAATAATGAACGAAATAGAGAGTGATGTTTCTGGAGTTGTAAAAAAAGTTTTAGTTGAAAATGGTCAACCTGTAGAATACGGAGAACCTTTATTTCTAATTGAGGTTTCATAAATGGAGCTTTTCAAGAAAATTTTAATTGCCAACAGAGGGGAGATAGCTGTAAGAATAATTCGTGCCTGCAAAGAGCTAGGAATAAAAACAGTTGCGGTTTATTCAGAAGCTGATAAAGATTCTCTTCATGTAAGACTTGCTGACGAGGCCATATGTATTGGCCCATCAAATCCAACTCAAAGTTATCTAAATATTACTGCAATTTTATCTGCTGCTGATATAACTGACTCTGAAGCGATTCATCCTGGATATGGTTTTCTATCTGAAAATGCACAATTTGCTGAAGCCTGCATAAATTCAGGAATAACCTTTATAGGACCAAGTCCCGAGAATATTCGAATTGGAGGAGACAAAGCAAAGGCAAGACAAATTTTAAAAAGAAAAGGAATACCTGTAGTTCCAGGAAGTGATGGTCCAGTAAACTCAGAGGAAGCAGTTATAAAGGTAATTAAAAAGATCGGACTGCCGGTTATTTTTAAGGCTTCTGCTGGTGGTGGTGGAAGAGGCATGAGAATTGTTTATGATGAAAAAGAAATAGAACAAACTTTTTTTATGGCTCAAAGAGAAGCCTTAGCTGCTTTTGGAAATGGAGAATTATATATTGAGAAATTCTTTCCGAAAATAAGGCATATAGAAATACAAATAATTGCTGATAAACAGGGAAATATAGTTCATCTTGGAGAAAGAGACTGTACTGTACAAAGAAGGCATCAGAAAATAATTGAAGAAGCTCCATCTCCAGTGCTTACTGAAAAGTTAAGGAAAAAAATAGGTGAATATGCTATTAAAGCTGCAAAGGCTTTAAAGTATAAGAATGCAGGAACTTTTGAATTTATCTTAGACAATGAACTAAACCCCTATTTTATAGAGATAAACACAAGGATACAAGTAGAACATCCAGTAACTGAAGAAATTTCTGATATTGATATAATTAAAGAGCAAATTAAGGTTGCAAAAGGTTATCCTTTGTCTATTAAACAATCTCAGGTTAAACTTAAAGGACATGCCATTGAGTGCAGAGTAAATGCGGAAGATCCTGAAAAATTTACTCCGTCTCCAGGAATTATTGATTTTCTCCATTTTCCAGGAGGGCCGGGCATAAGAGTTGATAGTTATCTTTATCAAGGGTGTAAAGTTTCGCCCTATTATGACTCTCTCATCGCTAAGATAATTGCCAAAGGAGCAAACAGACAAGAGGCTATTGATAGGATGAAAAGAGCTCTGGAAGAACTTGTAGTAAGAGGAATTAAAACGAATGTTCCTTTTTTATTAAAAGTTTTACAGCATTCTGATTTCATTAAGGGTAAGTATTATACAGATTTTGTTCAAATAATTAACAGTAATGAAGTCCAATAGACTTCCCTCTATTTGCCTAATAGTTTCTTCCAATGAATTTTTCAGTAAAGTTGAGATAGCTTTAAAATCTGGTATAAAATGGATCCAATTTCGGGAAAAAGAATTGTCAAGAAAAGAAATTTTTTACTTTGCCTTAAAATTAAGAGATTTAACCTTTCAGTATAATGCTCTTCTGACAATAAATGATTACTTAGACATTGCAATGGCCTGCCAAGCTGATGGAGTTCATTTAGGTCAAGATGATTTACCATTGGAGGCGGCAAAAAAAATTTTTCCTGCAATAATAGGAATTTCAACTCATAATTTACAGGAGGCATTAAAAGCTCAAAAGGAGGGGGCTCACTATATAGGATTTGGTCCCATATTCAGAACTTTAACAAAAAAAGATGCTCTTGAACCCAGAGGTTGCAATATGTTATCTTTGATACAAAAAAAAATCCAAATACCTGTATTTGCCATAGGAGGCATTAATTTGGAAAACATCGAAAAGATAATAGAATGTGGTTGTAGACATATAGCGCTTTCCTCGGGTATTTTATCAGGTGATGTAGAGGGCAATATAGAAAAGTTTATAAAAATTTTTGATAAATTTAAGAAATGATGAAATCATCTTTAGAGAATTATTTGGAACAATTACATATAAATAAAAAAACAGGTATTCTTAACATAATTTTGGCTTCTGAAAAAAATTTATTTAAATTTTATTTTAAAGAAGGCGAAATCTACCACATTTCTTATAAAATAAAAAAGGGGATGGAGAGCTTACAGGAGTTATCTGAAAAAGAAATAAAAATGATTAATTTTATTCCCGATGTAACAATTGACATTGAAAATAAAGGCCTTCCCAATACCAAAGAAATCATAGAAGAAGTTAAAAAATTAAATTTACATCTTCCTTTAGAGCAATTAAATTCTTCTCCCTTTGAATTCAAAAAGATAAAAGAAAAAATAACCTTAGCTCTAATAAAACAAATAGGACCTATAGGGAGTAAGGTTATTGACAGAGTTATTAAAGAAAAATGGAATGCTACTATATCTAATACAAAAGAAGATTTGATTAAATTAATTGGATTACTTGCAGAGGAAATTGAAGATACTGAGGGTAAAAGGGAGTTTCAAAAAGAATTAGAACAATACATTCAGGAGGTTTATAAATGAAAATACAATTAGGCTTAAGAGCAGGTATTGCTTTACCGCTACTTGCAACTTTGATAGTTGGAATGAGTATATTAGTTATCTTCAATTATTTCTCACAAGTAAATGTCATGAAGGAACAGGAAATAAGAGAGGTTCAATTTGCTATAAATACTACAAATGTATTATGGGATATTTCACCTTTATCTCAAGAACTTATGAATAGTAACGAGATGTACAATTTTTTTGAGCGTTATTCAGATTTAGAAAAAATTTTAAATAAACTTAAAAAAGCAATTAATTCTGATGTGGGATTTATAACTAATAGAGAAATATTGCCTGCGAATATTTCCCAAACTGTAACAAATAATACCTTCGGAAAATGGGTTTCAATTTATTATACTGGTAAGGACCCTAAGCAATTTATATCGGAAAAATCTATCACTAAAATTAATCAAGCAAAAGATAGGTATTATTTACATGAAACATCAACTAATGAAGGTGATTATTATGTAATTTATGTGCCTATTCAAACTCATACAGGGAAAATTTTAGGCTATATATATATTACTAAAGAGAGAATTCTATCCAATTTAGCAATAATAAAAATTCTCGGAGTTAACATTTTAGCATATGTTGTAATTCTTATTTTAATATCTTTACTAATAGGCTATGGAATGCATAAATATGTTATTGATCCAATTATAGCCCTAACTAAAGTTGCCGACGATATTTCTATGGGAAAAACTGGAGAAAAGGTTAATATTAAAAATGCAAGGGGTGAAATAGCCATACTCGCTAAATCCATTGAAAGAATGAGAATAACAATGAAAAAATTGCTTGAATAGGAGTAAAAAATGTCAAAAGGTAAAATTTTAGTAATTGATGACAGCCCTCTTGTAAGAAAACTGGCAGAAGTTTCCTTACAAGAATCAGGTTATGAGGTTTTTACTGCGGACAATGGAGAAGATGGGTTAAAAATCGCAGAGAAAGAATTGCCTGATTTAATATTAGTGGATTTTATAATGCCTAAAATGACAGGTTCTCAATTTTGTTTATTGCTAAAAGAGAATGAAAAATTGAAAGATATCCCTATCATTTTAATAACAGGAAAAGGAGAAGCTGTAGGTCAAGCCTTTATTGAAAAATATGGAGTTATGGATTATTTTACAAAACCCTTTAAATCTGAAGATCTAATTGAGAAAATTGAATATATACTTGAAAAAGTCAAGCCAGAGCAAAAGGCAGAAGAGTTTACCATGGAATCTTTTATTGAAGAGGAAATTCCAGAAATAAAAGAAGAGGAAATGAAATTAACTTCAGAGGATGAGATAGTTTTACCAGAAGAGGCACAAGAAATAATTAAATTTTCCTCCGAAGAGACTTCACTACAAATACATGAGGAAGAATCTATTAAGTTTCCTCCTTTAGAAGAAATTGAAGAGATTGCTGAGACAAAACCAGAGGAACTCTCTAAGGAAAAACAAGAAATATCAGTTCCTGAGAGGGAAGAAGAAATTGAAATTCCTCAAGAACCAATATTAGAAGACAAAAAAGAAGAGCTGATGAGTATTCCTGAGGAAATTCTTTATGCCAGTAAGGAAGAGGAACTAAAGTTTCCCTTGGAAGAACCTCATGTCCATGAGCCCTATCCTATGAGGGAAGAGTTATCAGAATTAAAATTAGAGGCTATAGAGAAAATAATAGAGGATAAGCTTCAAGATTTTTACAGTAAGATAAGTAATTCATTATCAATGACCTTAGAGGGAGCCTTAAAAAAATTTGGCATGATACCTGAGGACAGAATAATTTTAAAAGGAAAATCTTTTAATTTTGATGGGAAGATTTTATTAGAATTTATAGTTAAATCAAAATTAACAGGATTTTTAAACTTATTTAGTAATGAACTTATTTTTGAATGTCTATTTATTGAAGGTAAAATTGTTTATGGTATTGCAAGTTCGCTAAAATTAGAGTTTGGTAACAAATTTTTGAAAGATTTTACTTCTGAAGAGATAAAAAATTTTACAATTCAAAGTCTTCATTTGTTAATGAAATCTAAAATTGATAATTTTATTCTTGAAGAGAGGTTGAAGTCAGAAACCTATTTGGATACTCTGCCTCGTTATGATATTAATGAACTTATAAAGGAATTTGATTAGGTAAATATTGACTTAATAAAAGTTTAAAAACTATAATACACTAAAAGTTATTGCTTAATTATATGGGGAGTATTAAATGGCAAAAATACTGATTGCTGAGGATTCTATTACAGATTCTAAATACATTGAATCTATATTAGAGGGCAAAGGATATGAACTTTTTTTTGCTAAAGATGGAGAAGAAGCAGAGGCTTTAATTAATTCAGAGAATTTTGATTTAATACTTCTTGATGTAGTAATGCCTAAAAAAAATGGTTTCCAGCTTTGTAGAGAAATAAAAAAAAATGATAAAACAAAACATATACCAGTTGTTCTGGTTACCTCTAAAAAGGAGGAAGCAGATAAGTATTGGGGTAAAATGCAAGGTGCTGACGAATATATAACTAAACCCTTTGACCCTATTGATCTTTTAGCGGTGATTAAAAAATGGATGAAGAAATAAGAGAAGAGAGACATTTTTGTGTTTTCGGAGTTGGAGAAAGAGAGTTTCTTATACCTAAGGAATCTGTAGTTCAGATATTAGATATAACAAAGATATTTCCAATTCCCGGTTCTCCAGATTATATAGTTGGAGCATTGCCTGTAAGAGGGAAAATTGTTCCTGCTATTGATCTTGCTAAGGTATACAATATTGAGAGAATAAATTATTCAGAAAATAAGCTTTTAGTTATAGAGGTAGATGATGAAAAAATAGGAATTTTGTCAGATATTACTCCCTTTTTTGTAAGTTTTGACAAAGAGATTGTTGTAGAGGATTATCTTGATCCTAAAAAACTTTATGAAGAATTAAAGGTAAAACAACCCTCCACCAATAAAAATAATGAAAACATACTTTAAGGATGATAGAACAAGCTGAACTTATAAAGTATTTCCTTTTAGAGTCCGAAGATTATGTAAATACCTTAATTGAAGGAATTGAAGAATTAGAAAACAAGGGGTTTAATTATGAAACATTAGAAGTTTTATACCGGACAACTCATACTCTTAAAGGTTCTGCCTCTATAGTTAAATTCAACAAAATAGCAAGTCTAGCCCATAAATTAGAAGACCTCTTCGAAGCTTTAATAAAAAAAGAAATTCCTGAGGATCTGTCATTAATTAATGTTATAAGGAAGGTTGTTAATATAATTATTAGCCTCATAAATGAAATCGTTCAATATAATGAAGAAAAGTCAGATCTTGATAAAAAACTTCTTGAATTGATTGACGAGATAGTAAACAAAAAGACACTTGCAAAGGTGGAAGAAGAAGTTTCAGAGACTTATGCTCCTTTGCCTACAATTAACTCTGTGAGAGTGGATCTTCATTTAATTGATAGTATTCTTGGCATTTTGTCAGAGATAATAGTACAAAAAAATATATTAATTGACAGGGAAAAGGAACTAACAAATTTGGTAGAAGTAATTTTGGAAGGTGGCAAAAAACTATTTAATGAGATCGTATCTTTTTCAGAGAGATATTGGCTTACACCAATGAGTGACAAATCTAAAGTTTTAGATACATTTTTTACTGATTTTAGTGATTTAGAATTCGACAGATACGATGAATATCATATATTCACAAGAAAAATAAGTGAAATAACAAACGATATAAACGAAGGTTTAAGTGAATTAATATCATTCTCTGAGAATCTTTCGTCTAATTTTAAGACTTTAAGCAAGGAAATAACAAATCTCAAAGATAATTTATTGTCTTTGAGAATGTTACCAATAGGTAGGCTACTTAGTAAGATTTCTGAGGCAATAAAAGATATTGCTAATAATTTAGGTAAAGATGTAAGTATTGAAATAAAAGGTGGTGATATAAAAATTGATAAACCTGTTTTAGATCTACTATATGAACCATTGATTCACATTCTAAGAAATGCCATAGATCATGGAATAGAGACACCTCAGGAAAGATTAGCACTTGGAAAAACACAAAAAGGTAACATAAAACTAATTGCAAAAAAAGAAGGTAAATATGTAGTAATATCAATTACTGACGATGGAAGAGGCATAGACACTGAAAAGGTTAAACAAAGAGCCATAGAAAAGGGCTTATTAAATCCCCAGCAAGCCCTTCATATGTCAAAGGACGAAATTTTGTCCTATATATTTGTACCAGGATTTTCTACTTCAGAAGATGTAGACTTTCAAAGTGGTAGAGGTATGGGGCTTGATATTGTTAAAACAGTTATTGCTAAGCTCAAAGGTACAATAGAAGTATATTCAGAAATTCATAAAAATACCACATTTATAATAAAAATACCCCAATCTCTTAGTATTACAAATCTTTTAATTTTTATGTCCTCCAGTTTAGAATTTGCAGTTCCAATAAACTATATAGAAGAAATTTTAACTATCGAGGATTATCCCAATGTAAAACATGAAAGAGTAATAAATCATAAAAATAGAGTGATACCTGTTAAGATTTTTTCTGAAATATATCTCTCCTCCAATGGTAAACCCTTAGAGAAAGGATATCTTATAATTTTCAATTTTTCAGGTATTCGTAAGGCTTTATTGGTAGATGATATTTTAGGACAGGAAGAAGCTACTATATATTCACTTGGAAAATTTTTAGAAGGATTAAACCAATATTTAGGTTATGTTATCTCATCACAGGGTAATCCTCGTTTTGTTATTGATCCTGTAAAAATATTTGAAGAAGACTTTAGCTTTAATCTTCCTGTTCATCTTTATCGTGAAAATGTTGTATATAGTGGTAGAGTTCTTATAGTAGACGATTCAATAAGCGTTAGGAAGTCTCTACAAGCATTATTGGAGGCAAAAAATTTAAAAGTCTATACTGCTAAGGATGGTTTAGAAGCATTAAGTATTCTTGAAGAGAAAAATGTAGACTTGATAATTACAGATCTTGAAATGCCAGTTATGCATGGATACGAGTTTATTAATCGAATAAGAAAAGATACGAGATTTAATGATTTGCCCATCGTTGTGTTAACATCTCGAGGGACTAAAAAGCATCAAGAAAAGGCTATTGACTTAGGTGCTGATGGTTTTTTAGTTAAACCTTTTGATGAAAAAACAATAACGGAATTATTAGAGAGATTTAATATTATAGAAAATAGAATCTTCTAAACCTTAAATCTTCCAGTTATCTCCACAAGTTCTTCCGAAGTTTTAGATAGTGTTTTAGAAACATCGGTAAGTTCTTCTGTTATTTTAGTTACATTTTCAGTAACTTCTTTGACTTCATTTATGGATTCCACCTCTCCTAAGGTGATCTCTTTCTGTTTTTTAGCAAATTCGTTGATTTCTATGATTATATCTCCTATTTTTCTAATTACTGCATCTATTTTTTCGAATACAGAGGTAGTTTCATTAACCATCCTTGTTCCCTCTTCAACATAATTAGTCTCTTCCTCAAGGTGTTTTGTTACTAAACTTGCCTCTTCCTGAATAGATGAGATGATTTCAGATATATTCTTCGATGATTTAGCTGTTTTGTCTGCCAAAGTTCTTATTTCTTCAGCAATGACAATGAATCCTTTTCCCTCCTCTCCAGCTCTTGCAGCCTCCAAGGAGGCGTTTAAAGCAAGTAAATTTGTTCTATTAGCTATTTCACTTATGATAGTTGATATGGTACCAATTTCCATGAGTTTTTCAGATAGTAATTTCATTCTTCTGTTTATCACTTGAACAGCTGCTCTTATAAGCTGTATACTGCTCATAGTATCAGTAATTATCTCATTACCTCTGTTGATAGCATTTAAAGCATCCTTAGAAACATCTGTGGCGATCATTGTTTTTTCAGAAGTAGATGTGGCAATTTCTGAGGATTCAGCAATTAAAGCAGCTATTTTATCTATTTCCTTTCTCTGTATTTGAGCACCTTCTTTCAATTTATTTATAATGTCATTTATGATTAATGTTTTTTGTCCTACCTCATCCGCAGAGGACTGAACTTCTTCTACTAACTGACTGAGTCCATCTGCCATAAGATTAAAGGCATCAGCTAAGGAACCAAAGACATCAGGGGTTACTTCTGCTCTTTTTGTAAGGTCACCCTCTGATGCAGCTGTCATGATTTGTAAGAAGTTTATTATATTTTTTTGCATTTCTCTTTTTTCTTCTTCCGTTTGAATGAGTTTTGAAAGTTTATCCATCATCTCATTAAAGGCTTGAGCTATTTTTTGGAATTCATCACCAGTTTTTAAGTTAATTCTTTTGTCAAAGTCACCTTCTTTAATTGACTCTAATACTTCTTGAATTATGGATATAGGCAATATAATTTGTTTTCTAAACCAAAGCACATTTGCTGTAGAGATTCCGATTAAAGCTAATGCAAAAATTATTATAGTAGGAGCGAATTTAATTAAAGTGTTTAATATCCCTATTCTTTTTGTTATAAATTCTTCACCATAAATATTGTATCCTGTCAAGATTAAGCCAGCTAAAAGAATTATGGTTGACAATATTACAGAGGCATTAAAAACAATTAAAAACTTTCGATAGAGAGATATAGAAAGAATCTTTCTCTCTGATTCTATTCTTTTAGGCATATTCTCCTCCTCTTTTAGGCTATTGGTTTAATAAAATATGAAAAAAAACATAACTTTGTCAATATATTTTTAAATACCTTTAACTTTAAGAGTTTCCAAATCTATATCTATGTTCCTGAAATTAGGGTTTGAAGCAGTTCCAGGCATTAAACTAATATCACCAGCAACAGGGACTATAATTTTTGCCCCATGAAAAATCAATATGTCTTTTACACAAAGTTGCCATCCTTTAGGTACACCTCTTAATTGAGGGTTATCAGACAAACTTTGATGAGTTTTGGCAATACAAAGGTAGAAATCTGAGAATTCCTCCTTAGAGTTAATTTTATTAAGCTTTTCAAGGGCAACAGATGAAAATTCAACTGAATCGGCACCATATATATTTCTTGCAATGATTTCAATCTTCGATAAAAGAGGAAGTTCCATATCATATAAATATTGAAAATTCGATTGTCTATTGCTGGCTTCTATAATTTTATCAGCCAGATCTAAGGCACCTTCTCCCCCTTTACTCCAATGTTCTGATACAGAAGCTAAAATTCCTTGCTCCTCACATAATTTTTGTACTAAAATTAATTCTTCTTCATTATCATATGTGAATCTGTTTATACAGACAACGGGAGTTATTCCAGATTTTCTAATTATTTCAACATGATGAAGAAGATTTTCCATTCCTTTTTCAAGCCATTTATTATTTTTTTCATAATACTCCTTTGGGATAGCATTTCCGGTAATAATCTTTGGGGCAGTTTCATCAGCTCCATGATATTTTAAAGCTCTCAATGTGGTTACAACAACAGCTGAATGGGGTTTGAGTTCTGAATGTCTGCATTTTATGTTCCAAAATTTTTCAAAGCCTATGTCAGCACCGAATCCACTTTCTGTAATATGATAATCAAAAAGCTTAGTTGCTATAAGATCAGCAATAACTGATGATTGACCTATAGCAATATTAGCAAAGGGTGCACCATGAACGAATACAGGTTGTCCTTCAATGGTTTGAATTAGATTGGGGTTTATAGCAGGTAGCACAAAGGCAGTCATTGCACCAGCTACTTCCAAGTCTTCTGTGGTAATAGGAATTCCTTTTTTAGAATAAGCGACAACAATCTTACCTATTCTATCTCTTAATTCTCTTGCATTCTTTACTAAACTCAAGATAGCCATTATTTCAGAAGAGGTTGCTATATCAAAACGAGATTCCATAGGAATGCCATCTTTTTTAGTTCCCAAGCCAATAATTATTTTTCTTAATGCTTGGGCACAAAAATCCATGACCCAACCCATTTGAGTGTTTTTTACATCTATGTCAAGCCTTTTAAGCCCTTTTTTACTTAAAATATCATCAGAATAATTAGACTCATGAAGGATTCTGGATGTAAGAGCAACCATTCCAAGATTATGAGCATTCATTACAGCGTTTATATCACCTGTGAAGCCTAATGAGAATTCCGTTCTTGGAATACATTGGGATAGACCTCCTCCAGCAGCTGTACCTTTAACATTCATTAGGGGACCTGCTGAGGGTTGCCTTATAGCGCAACCAACCTTTTTGCCTCTTTTTGCTAATCCTAGAACGATTCCAATAGTGGCAGTTGTTTTTCCCTCACCAAAGGGAGTTGGAGTTAGAGCTGTTACAACTACATATTTACCCTGCTTATTGTCTTTTATCCTTTCATAGATTTTTCTATAATCAATTTTTCCTATATAATTTCCAAAGGGAATAAGTTCTTCTTTTTTTATCCCTGCTTCCTCAGCAAGCTCATATATTGATTTCATTCTCTTTTCAGCTTCTTGCGCAATTAACCAATCAGGGTATTTCCCCGCAGGAGGTAGCATTGAAAACTCCTTTTTAAAAGTTTTTTATTCTGTTGGATTGTCCAGATCTGATAAATAATCTTTTAATTTTTCCATCAAAGAATCAGGTAAAACCTCATCAAAAAGTAATGAGTTCATTTCTTCAATGGTTAATTTTTCTTTAATGTCCTTCGGTAGCATTTTAACAATCGCTATCCTCATTGGATCTGGTTTTCTGTCTTCGCTCATATTTCTCTCCTTTTTAACATGTTAAATGAAAGGCTCCAGCAACTTTCTTACCTTCTAAATACATTTTATTAAATAGAGAAACTGCTTTGTCTGTATCCATAACATATACTTCTATGCCCTTAGACTTCAACTGTCTAATAAGACTTTCAGGTACTATCATTCTTCCATATGCTCCTGTTCCTATCAGAAGATATTTTATGTCTCTCTTTAACACTTCAGTTAAATCTTCCATACAGAGGGAGTGACCTTCTTTTCTCCACCAAGAAGGTAAAAGACTGTCAGGAAATACGATAAGATCTGAGGTATATTCTTTTTCATCAACAGTTATTTTACCAAAAGAATAATGGGTAATCTTCATAGTTACCTCCTTCTGTTTGGCGGGAGCGTGTGGGAATCGAACCCACCATGCCTGCTTCTCACAGGCAACATTGGATTTGAAGTCCAAGGGGGACACCAGAACCCCATACACTCCCAATATAGAATTTTAAATAATTTTTAAATATTTTTCAAAATAATATTTTATTTCTTGCTCTTGCTCTTATCGGTTATTGCAAGGGTTTTTTAGCAGCCGAAGCAATCTCTATAATTTCTTTTTGAATCTAAAAAATAATATATCTTTTTCATCTAAGAGAGCAAAACTATAATTTTGCCTTTTTTTAGTAAATCTTATAAAATAAACTAATGAATTTAACTTTAGAAAACTTTATAGAAATTGCAAAAACATATAATGTTATACCCCTCTATAAGGAATTAGTAGCTGATTTTGATACACCTATCGGAGTATACGCGAAACTAAATAAAAAGCCTTCTTTCCTTCTTGAAAGCGTTTTAGGAGGTGAGAAATGGGGCAGATATTCTTTTGTGGGAATTGATCCCAAAATTACAATAACATTTCATAAAAACCAAATTAAAACAAAGGAAAACTCCAAAAACCAACAATTTATGCATGATAAACCCTTTGAATTCTTGAGAGATTTTTTTAGAAAGTATAATGCTTACATAGATCCTCAATTACCGAGATTTTTTGGAGGAATGGTAGGTTATATATCTTATGATATTGTGAAATTATATGAAAAAGTTCCAAATTTAAATAAAAAAACTTTCAATGTTCCTGATATTTTTCTTATGATTCCTGAAATTCTCCTTATTTTTGATAATTTAAAGCAAAGTGTTAGAATTGTCTATAATGCTTTTGTGGAAGGAGATTACAAAGAAGTTTATGAAAGAGCCAAAAAAAGAATAGAGAGTATTATAAAATCTCTTAAAGGATCAAAAAGGAATAGAGCAGTTAATTACTTTCTAATACCATCTCAAAAAGACATTTTTATAGATAAATTCACTTCTAATTTCACAAAAGAAGGTTTTCTTCAGGCTGTCAAGAAAGCAAAAGAGTATGTTGTCTCTGGTGATGTTGTGCAGGTAGTAATATCTCAAAGATTTGAGACAGAGAAAAATTGTAAGTCCCTTGACATTTATAGAGCTTTAAGAATAATAAATCCCTCTCCATATATGTTTTACATTAATACTGAAGACCTCCAGCTCATAGGTTCTTCTCCAGAAATTCTTGTGAGATTAGAAGATGAAAAGATTACTGTAAGACCTATAGCAGGTACAAGAAGGAGAGGGAAAACGGATGAAGAAGATTTAGCTCTTGAAAAGGAACTTTTAAGTGATGGAAAAGAAATCGCAGAACACATAATGCTTGTAGATCTTGGCAGAAATGATGTGGGCAGGGTTGCAGAAATAGGTTCGGTAAATCTAACAGAATTAATGGCTGTGGAAAGGTACAGTCATGTAATGCATATTGTAAGTAATGTAGAAGGCAAACTTAAGAAAGGTTTAGATATGTTTGATGTTTTTCTATCCTGTTTTCCAGCAGGCACAGTAACAGGTGCTCCAAAAGTCAGAGCTATGCAAATAATTGAGGAATTGGAACCTACCCAAAGAGGGCCCTATGCTGGAGCTGTTGGTTATTTTGGTTTTAATAACAATATGGACATGTGTATAGGAATAAGAATGCTTACAGTAAAGGGAAAAAAAGTTTATGTTCAAGCAGGTGCTGGAGTAGTGGCTGACTCAATACCAGAAAATGAATATCAAGAAACAGTAAACAAAGCTATGGCAATGCTAAAATCTGTTAATTTTTTAGAGGGTTAAAAAATTATGATTTTAATAATAGACAATTATGATTCCTTTACCTATAATCTCTATCAATATATTGGCGAGATTCATAGAGAGGTGAAAGTTTATAGAAATGATAAATTAACAATCTCAGAAATTGAAGAAATGAACCCTGAAAAGATAATAATTTCTCCTGGGCCTTGTACTCCTCAACAAGCAGGTATTTCTATAGATGTGATAAGACACTTTGCTGGTATGATACCCATACTTGGTGTATGTTTAGGTCATCAATCAATAGGAGTAGCCTTTGGAGGTAAAGTAATTAAATCTCCTGAAATTATGCATGGCAAAACTTCCTTAATATATCATGATAATAAAACAATTTTTAAAGATATTCAAAATCCTTTTGAAGCAACAAGATATCATTCCCTTATAATAGAAAAGGAGAGTTTGCCTGAATGTCTTGAAATTTCAGCCTGGACATCAAGGGGAATTATTATGGGAGTAAGACATAAGGAATACATTGTTGAGGGAGTACAATTTCATCCTGAGAGTATATTAACAAAGGTAGGTAAAGATATATTAAGAAACTTTCTAAAACTATGATTGAAGAAGCAATTAAACAATTATCGTTAAAAAGAAACCTTTCTTCTGACTTAATAAAAAAGAGCTTTATAGAAATAATAGAAGGAAAAGCTTCAGAAATACAAATTTCCGCATTTCTCATGGGTTTATCAGTTAAAGGAGAAACCTTAGAGGAAATTTTAGCTACTGTTCAAGTATTTAGAGATCACGCAATAAAAATAAAATGTCCTCCTGGAACAATTGATATAGTTGGCACAGGTGGAGACATGGCTGGTACTTTTAATGTATCAACAGCTACAAGTTTTGTAGTAGCTGGCGCTGGAGTGCCTGTGGCAAAGCATGGAAATCGTTCTGCTTCAAGCCAATGCGGAAGCATAGATGTTTTAGAAGAATTAGGCATAAAGGTAGATATGTCACCAGATGTGGCAGAAAAATGTCTTTTTGAGTGTGGCATAACCATACTATTTGCACCCCTTTATCATCCTGCCATGAAAAGAGTGGTACCAATAAGAAAAGAGCTGAAGATTAGAACTATCTTTAATATTTTAGGTCCTATGCTGAATCCAGCCTCTGTAAAGAGACAACTCATTGGAGTCTTTTCAAAGGATTATATGGAACCTATCTCAAAAGTGCTTGCTCTCCTTGAATGTGAGGAGGTAGCTGTAGTTCACAGTGAAGACGGCTTAGATGAAATATCAATTACGGGTAAGAGTTTTTTAATTAGATATCACAACAATAAATTTGAATGGTTAACCTTATCCCCAGAAGATTTTGGATTAAAAAGGGCATATATTGATAAAATTAAAGGGGGAGACAAGAAAAATAATGCAAGAATTATTCTTTCGCTATTGCAAGGTCAGAAAAACGAAATAAGAGATATGGTGCTTATGAACGCTGCAGTTGCCCTTACTGTTGCAGGAAAGGCTAAAGATTTTATGGAGGGCTTCGAAATGGCAAAGGTTAGCATTGACAGTGGCAACGCTTACAGGAAATTAGAAAAATTAATCAAACTTTCAAATTCCTTATAATAAAGTAACAAAAATTTTAAAGGAAACAAAGATGGCTGAATTAGGGAAAATTCAAAGGTTGAGTGTTAGTGAGTTTAGAGGAAAAAGAAGACTTTTCTGTGTACCAAATATTTTTACTCCCGATTCTCAAGATGAAATCTTAGAAAATCTGATAGAAAAGTATTGGAATGAGGCTATTTCACATATAGAAAAGCTTGAAAAATTAGGTTTTGTTACTAAAATTTTTGTTGAGTCAATTTTTATAGAAGGACAAGAAGCATTGAATGTTATTAAAGAGACGAATCCTTTCCTCTCTTTATTGATAGAGAAAAAAGTGACTGAAGGAGCAGAGTTGATAGGGATAGAAAATCCGGAAACTTTCGGGGTATACATAGACTGGGGTAATTGTCTAAGAATTGTAAAAACAGTTTCTGTAATGGAGGAAATATTCAATCATTTTAATGAAGTCTATCAAAAACGACTTTCTGAAATTTCCACAAAAATAAATGATTCCCTTCAAGAAGGAGAGTCTGGAATACTTATTCTTAAAGATCAAGACAGAATTAAGCTATCCTTACCTAATGACATTGAGATATTTCTTGTGGTTCCATCAGTTTATGATGATATTCTACGTTATATTAGGCAGAAGTATATTAATTCTTAATCTTTATTAAGCAAATAGAGGACCTAATTTGAAGAGAAAGTTAAAAATCTCAATCTATCACTTATTGAAAATAATTCCTCTTTCTGCTTGTCCGTTTTTATGGAAAAAGTTTTTAGACAGGATTTTCTATTTCCCCATCGGTCATACTTGGGTTGTCCTCGCAAAGTCGGATTGTCATGGCTCATTTAGTAAGCCTCCAATGAAACCTTAACTGTCATCGAAGGAGCTTAAACGATGGAGCAATCTTCCCCCTTTTTTAGGGTAAAAAAATTTATCTTTTCTATATAGTCTACTTTTTGAGAAATGTTTTTACTTAAGAAGGAAATTATAAAAAACTTGAAATTTTAAAATACTAACCAACGGGCAAATTTTATGCTTGCAATTTTTTAAGAGATTGTGTTAGCATAAAAATGTCTGGTGGTTATACCGGCGGGGAAACACCCGTTCCCATTCCGAACACGGAAGTTAAGCCCGCCAGGGCCGATGATACTATGACCGCGAGGTCATGGGAAAGTAGGTCGCCGCCAGGCATTTTTTATTAAAAATTTTTATTTTCACCTTTCATCTCTTAAAATCTTTATTATAATCCTTCTCGAAAGCAGGATTACTTTTTCGTAGGAAAAATATTTAAGAGATTTGAGATTTTACTAATTTTTTTGTTATTTTTATAAAATTCAAAAAGAAAAACTATAGGAGGTTTAAGGTGAAAATAAAAAAATCTCAAAAGCTCTATAAAAAAGCATTAAAAAGCATGCCTGGCGGAGTTAACAGTCCCGTTAGGGCTTTTAAGGCAGTGGGTGGTAATCCTATTTTTATAGAAAGGGCGAAGGGTTCTAAGCTATACGATGTTGATGGCAACCAATACATAGATTATGTATTGTCTTGGGGACCTCTTATTTTAGGACATGCCTATCCATCAGTAGTTAAGGCTTTAAGTAAGGCCATTGAGAAAGGAACAAGCTACGGTGCTCCTACAAGGCTTGAAATAGAACTTGCTGAGCTTGTCAAGGCTGCTTTTCCTTCAATGGAGAAAATTCGCATGGTAAATTCTGGGACTGAGGCTACCATGTCTGCCATAAGGGTTGCAAGAGGTTTTACAAATCGTTCAAAAGTTATAAAGTTTGAAGGTTGTTATCATGGCCATGTAGATGGTCTTCTTGTTTCAGCTGGTTCAGGAGGAGCTACTTTGGGAATTCCAGATAGTTTAGGAGTTCCTAATTCCTATGCAGCTGAGACAATAGTTCTTCCATTCAATGATAAAGAGGCTTTTAAATCTACAGTGAAAGAGCATTGGCGTGATATTGCCTGTGTTATTATAGAGCCTATAGTTGGAAATATGGGTTGTATTTTACCAAAAGAAGATTTTTTAATTGCCCTTAGGGAAGAGACAGAAAAATATGGCATCCTTTTGATTTTTGATGAAGTTATGACAGGCTTTAGAGTCTCCTTTGGTGGAGCTCAGTCTTACTACGGCGTAAAGCCTGATCTTACATGCCTTGGTAAGGTAATTGGAGGAGGATTACCTGTTGGTGCCTACGGAGGTAAAAGAGAAATAATGCAGATGGTTGCGCCTGAAGGCGCAGTTTATCAAGCAGGAACTTTATCAGGGAATCCTCTTGCAATGACAGCAGGAATTGAGACATTGAAAATACTAAAAAAGTCTTCAACTTATAAAAGACTTGAAAAAACTATGGCTCATCTTGAAGAAGGCTTAAGAGAGGCTGCTAAAAGGGCTGGGATAAAGGTTAAGTTTTATAGGGCTGGTACGATGTTTTGTACTTATTTTACAGATATTGAAGTAATAGATGCAAAAACTGCTAAAACTTCAGATACAGAAAAGTTTAAGAAATTTTTCTGGGGAATGCTCCAAAAAGGTATATATATAGCACCGTCCCAATTTGAAGCAGGCTTTATCTCTCTTAGTCATAATATAAAGGACATAGAAAAAACCATAGAAGCTGCTTATAAGACCTTTAAAGAACTATGAGCCTTTTTGATCCTTTAGAACAACAAGAAAGAGCTGAAACATACAGACTTTTTGGTTTACTCTTGCTTAATATCCCTGAATTTGAGCTTATAGAAGAATTTGAAATTTTCAATGGATTCTCAATGGCAGATAGTTATGAAGATATATGTGAGGACTTTATTAATTTATTTAATGAAGGCCAGGTACCAAATTATGAAAGTTATTATAGAGAGCTTATCTACAAAGAACTTCCCATTGAAGCAGATTTGCTCCATGTTCAGCATTTCTACTGGGCTGCTGGAGTAGCTATTGAGGAAGAATTTGACTTGCCACCAGACCATGTATCAATGGAACTTATCTTCATGAGTTATCTGGTAGAGCAAAATCTTTTAGAATTACAGATAGAATTTTTAAAAAGACTGAGAGAATGGATACCTTTGTTTTGCGACACTTTATATGAAAAGGCAAGAACAGATTTCTATAAAGAGGTTGCAACTTCGTTGAAAGAGTTTGTATTATCAGAGAGTGAGGGAATAGTATGACTGACGAAGGTACAAAAAAATCAATTTTCAAGGTAATCCTCGAAGCATCAGCTCTTGGCATAAACTTTGTTTTATGTGTCGTTATTGGTATTGTTTTAGGATATTTGCTTGATAAAGCTTTTAATACATTCCCTCTTTTATCTATAATTTTTCTCTTGGCAGGCTTTGCCGCAGGAGTTAAAGAAATTTTTAGATTTATAAGAAAGGTTAATAAGACAGATGGACAAAGAGACAATCAAGAAAATAAATAAAGGGGCAATTATCTTAATTCCTATCTTGGCGGTAGGAAGTTATTTGTTTTGGCAGGATGAAATTGTAGCATTTAATGTTATACTTGGGGGATTTATAAGTTGGTTGAGCTTAAGGGAGCTTGCTTGGGCTGTGAAGAAATTTTTTGGGAAACCAATGTTTCAACTTACTGTAATAGGACTAAGTTATTTAAAATTAGGAGCTATTTTTTTGTTTTTATGGTTTATAGCTATAAAGGGATTGTTTAATATTAAAGGATTGTTAATTGGCTTTATAGCAACACTTATAGTATCAGTAAAGGAGGCTTATGCTTACATAAAAAAGCAGAAATTAGAAAATTTATCAACACAGAGTCAGAATGAAAGAGAAGATAAATAAGGAGTAGAATCTTGAGCTGGCAGATATATTTTCTTTTAGCTTTAGCTCTTCTTGTAATTATGGCCTTCAAGATTACAAAGATTCTTGCCATTATAATTTTTTTGTTGGTAGTTATTGTTTTTTTAATGGCTTATTTTTCGAAGAAAGGAGGCAAAAAAGGTGATAAAGCTTGATTTAACGAATATTTTGAAGGAAGAGATAGGACAGAGTGGTCTTGATTTTGATGAAATAAAGATGAGGGCAGAAAATGCAGTAAGTATCCTAAAAGAGAGAAAAAATGAGGATCTGGATTTTTTAAATCTTCCCTATCAAGATTTAAAAAAAATTAAAGAAATTGGGCAAAAGGCAAGAGATTATGAATATTTTATTTTACTTGGAATTGGAGGCAGTGCGTTAGGTCCAAAGGTTATTTTAGAGAGTTTGAGCCCTTTTCATAATTTCCAAAAAAAACCAAAGGTCTTTATATTTGACAATGTAGATCCTTATACACTTAGAAATTTAATAGAGCTTATTGATTTAAAGAAGACCCTCATAAATGTTATTTCTAAGTCAGGAAGTACCTCAGAGACTTTGGCTTCCTTTTTAATTTTTTGGAGAATGATTAGAGACAAGAAAATGGAAGTGAGAGAACATTTTGTCTTTACAACAGATCCTGAAAAAGGTAATCTTAGAATAATTTCTGACGAATATGATATCCCTACACTTGAAATTCCAAAAAAGGTGGGAGGAAGATATTCTGTATTGTCTCCTGTGGGACTCTTTTTAGCTGAAGCAATAGGTATAAATAGCGGGGACCTCCTTGAAGGTGCAAGGGAAATAACAGAAAAAGCTACAGCAAATAATCTTGATGAAAATCCCATGGCTTATCTGGCTTCAAGTCTTTATTTGATGGATGTTTCCAAGGACAAGAAAATAATTGTATTTCTTCCTTACTCTGACCGGCTTAGGAGTCTGTCGGAATGGTTTTGTCAACTTTGGGCTGAAAGCCTTGGTAAAGAAGGGAAAGGTACAACTCCCTATCCGTCCTTAGGAACAACAGACCAACACTCTCAACTCCAACTATGGATGGAAGGTCCTGAAGATAAAGTAATCCTTTTTGTTTCTATTGAAAGTCACAATGTTCAAGAGGAAATTCCTGAAGAATTTTACCATATAGAGGGATTACGTTTTTTAGGAGGACATACTCTTGAAGGATTAATGCATACTGAACAGATAGCCACAGAAATGGCCTTATCTCTTAATAAAAAGGCTAATTTGAAAATAGTAATGCCTAAAATAGATGCTTATACATTGGGGCAAATTTTTCAGTTTCTTCAAGTTACAACTGCCATGGCTGGTTTTCTTTACAGCATAAATCCCTTCAATCAACCAGGCGTAGAATTGGGTAAAAGACTTACATATGGGGCCCTTGGGAAAAGAGGATTTGAGAGTGAAGGTGAAGAGGTGAAAAATTATTTGAAAAAAAAGAGAATTATTATTTAATACCTCGGAGTTTTTTTCGCCAATCAGAAGGACTCTCTTTGAGTCCTTCTTTTCCCCAAATACCACGTCTTTCCTCTTGAGCCAGTCTCTGAGCCTCTATGAGTAGATGCGTATACTTCACATTTGGAGGAACTGTATATACCAAAGCATAGCCATTTCTTACCATTAGATAATTGATCATATTTCCCTTTTTATCCCAAAGATAGGCAAGTATTCTTCCATATTTATCTCTATGCTGCACATCAAGCTCAATTCTAACTTGCCAGTCACTTTCCTTTATAATATTTCGTAAATAATGCTTAGCTCTTCTACCCCAGGGTTGTTGATCCAATTCCGGAGCATCAATGCCAATTAGTCTTACCCTTTCAGTTTTAATAATTAGTCCTAAAAATTTTTCCATTACTACGGTCACTGTATCGCCATCATTTATTTCTACTACTTTGTATGTTGTATTTTCTTGTTTTTCACAAAAATATAGACTTAAGGATAAAGTTAAGATTAGAAAAATACAGGTAGTCCTTTTTATAAATCTCATTGCCATATTATTTTACTATATCAATTGGTGGATTATTATTGCTCTGTCATTTTATAAGGAAATGGCAGGAGAAACTGTATTATAATTACAATATGAACAGAACACCCAATTTAATATTAGTTGGTTTTATGGGAACAGGTAAAACTACAGTAGGTAAAATTCTATCAAAGAAGTTACGTATGAAATTTATCGATATTGATGAACTTATTGAGAAGACCGTAGGTATGAAAATTTTTCAAATTTTTAATAAATTTGGAGAAAGGCTTTTTAGAGATTTAGAGACTGAAATAATAAAAATAGTTACCAATAGCAAAGGACAAGTCATTTCAGCTGGTGGTGGAGCTATTTTGAGAGAGGAAAATCTTACAAATTTTAAAAAATCAGGTAAAATTTTCTGTTTAGTTGCCTCAGAACAGACTATCTATGAAAGATTAAAAAATTGCAAAGATAGGCCTTTATTAATGGTAGAAAATCCCTTAGAAAAAATTAGAGAGCTTATGAATGAGAGAATGCCTCTTTATGAAAAGGCGGATTACAAGGTAATTACTGATAATAAAAATCCTCAAGAGGTTGCAAAGGAAATAATTGAAATTTTTAGGGGTTAAAAAATGGACAAAACAAGAGTAGAGCTCGGTGAGCGTAGTTATGAAATTCTAATTGATAGCGATTGCCTTCATCTTTTAGGTGAGAGATTACTTCGTTTTTCTGTAGGAAAGAAAATTGCTTTAGTAACTAATCCAACGGTTTCAGAACTTTATTCTCAAAGAATTATCAGTTCTCTTACTAAGGAGGGATTTGAATCATATTTAATATTAATTCCAGAGGGAGAAATATATAAGGATTACTTTTGGGCTTATCATATCCTTACAAAGCTTCTTGAGTTTGGTTTTGATAGAAAATCTTGTCTTATTGCTTTAGGAGGAGGCGTCATAGGTGATATAACAGGTTTTGTTGCTTCTCTATTTATGAGGGGTATAAACTATGTTCAAGTTCCCACAACTTTGCTTGCTCAGGTAGACAGTTCTGTAGGGGGCAAAACTGCTGTAAACCATCCATTGGGTAAAAATATGATAGGTACCTTTTGGCAACCATCACTTGTATGGATAGATGTAGCTACTTTAGAAAGCCTTCCTGATAGGGAGTTTCTCTCTGGAATGGCTGAAGTTATTAAATATGGAATAATCTGGGACAGGGAGTTTTTTGAATTTCTTGAGAAAAATAGAAATAAAATTCTCAATCGTGATAGAGAAGTTCTAATAAAGATCATTAAGCGTTCTTGCGAGATTAAATCAGAGGTTGTATCTAAAGATGAAAGAGAAAGTTTTCTTAGAGCCATTTTAAACTATGGACATTCCATTGGTCATGCCTTAGAAACTCTTACAAATTACAGTGCTTATTTACACGGAGAAGCTATATCCATTGGAATGGTATATGAAGCAAAATTAGCTCAAATACTTGGTTTCCTGGATAAAGAGGATTTTGAGAGAATTAAAAGGATTTTAAAAGATTTTGGTTTACCAATACATATGCCAGCTATTTTTGACAAAGCAGAAGTCATTAAACATGTTCTTCTTGATAAGAAAAACATACAGGGTAAAATAAGAATGGTAATACCTGAAAGTGTTGGGAAAATGAAAATTAATCTTGAAATTAGTGAAGAAGACCTTCGGAGAGCTATAGATGAGTAAAAGAATACTTGTTGTGGAAGATGAGAGGGAAATAGCAGATTTGATTGCCTATACTCTAAAAAAGGAGAGTTTTCACGTTGATATTGCAAGTGACGGAAATGAAGCTTTAAAGAAACTACGAGAGAATCAATATGATCTTTTAATTCTTGATCTTATGCTTCCCCACATACAAGGACTTGAAATATGTAGATTAGTAAGAAGTAATCCCTCTATAAAGAAAACAGGAATCATAATAGTAACAGCAAAGGCAGAAGAATTTGATCGAGTGTTCGGTCTTGAAATGGGAGCAGATGATTATGTAACAAAGCCCTTTAGCCCGAGAGAATTGATCGCCAGGGTTAAAGCTCTTCTAAGAAGAATCAATGCAGAAAAAGAAGAAAATATTATAAATATAAGAGATCTTGTCATTGATAAAGAGAAATATTTAGTAACCATTAGAGGTGAACCCATAAAACTTTCCGCTACCGAATTTAAGATTCTTTTATATCTTGCTGAAAGACCTAATAAAATATTTAGCAGAGAGCATCTACTTGATGCTGTATGGGGACAAGATATATATGTAGAACCACGAACAGTTGACGTTCATATCAGAAGATTAAGAATGAAAATTGAAAAGGATCCTGAAAATCCAGAGTATATAAAAACAATGAGGGGAATTGGTTACTTTTTAGAAGACTAAGATGGAAATTTTATACTTAATCATTTTTTCTCTTTTAATCATAATCTTAATAATGGCTGGTAAAATAAGAAGTTTATCTTCAGATGAAACATCTTTAAAAAAGGCTATCAAAGAAGACAATCAAATAAAAATAACCAATCTTCAAAATTTTGAGGCTATACTCAAAGCAATTACCGATGGAATAATCATTCTTGACCGGCGAGGAAATATTATATTTTCAAACAAAAGTTTCAAAGCTCTTTTAAAAGTTGATGACCATGTGGAAGGTAAACATTTCATGGAGGTGATAAGAAATATAGATTTACTTGATCTGGTGCGCTCTGCCATGAATAAAATGGAAGCAGTAGACAAGGAAATAGTAATTAGAAAAAGCGGGATAGAAACTTTTCTCTATATCAAGGTTATTCCTCACATAGGTAAAGAAGGTGAAATAGATTTTTTAATTGTGCTTCTCCAGGATATAACTAAACTTAAAAAACTTGAAAAAGTTAGGCAAGATTTTGTAGCAAATCTATCCCATGAGCTTAAGACTCCTGTGACGGCAATAAAAGGATACGCAGAAGCTCTTCTTGACGGAGCAATTGATGAGAGAGATAATGCAATAAAATTTATTGAGATAATAAAAAAACAGGCAGACAGACTTTCTGACCTTACAGAGGATCTTCTTACACTATCACGCATAGAATTAGGAGATATAGTTATAGAGAGGGAGAATGTCTCAGTCCCTGATTTGGTTCAGTCCGTCATTGAGATATTTAATCCTAAAGCTCAAAAAAAAGGAATTAAGTTGGATGAGGAAATATCAATAAAAGCCTCAATTAATGGAGATCGGAAAAGATTAGTTCAAATGTTGATAAATCTTATTGATAATGCCATAAAGTTTACAGAGAAAGGATTTGTAAAAGTTATGTTCTACAAAGAAAATGACGGTTTTATCTTATCAGTGAAGGATACAGGTATAGGAATTCCTAAGGATCACCTTCCAAGAATTGGAGAGAGATTTTACAGAGTTGATAAAGCTCGTTCAAGAGAATTGGGCGGTACAGGACTTGGATTAGCTATAGTAAAACATCTTGTTAAAGCTCATGGATGGAATTTTCATATTGAAAGTCAGTTAGGAGAAGGAACAGAAGTAAAAATTTATATACCCTCTAAGGATGTTAGAGAGATTTAACTTTAGGATATTTATCAATAATTCTCTTTACTGCTCGATGGGCAGAATTAAAAGCATGCATAATAGATCCCTTTTTTGTAGCAATATCGCCAATTAAAAAAATTCTCTCAAGATTACTCTCTCCAAATTCATCAATAACTGGCTTATTATCTAAGATTTCAATGCCCATTTTTTGTAAAAAATTCTTGGGAGTGCTTCCTCCAAGACAGTAAAAGATTTTTGAGAAAACCTCTTGGTGTCCATCATGAAATATGACTTTTACGTTTTCTTTGAAAGCCTCTAAGGCTTTTATTTCAGTGCCAAGGAAGAATTTTATATCATCTTTTCTCTTTTCAAGTTCCTTCAAATTCTCCTCGTTTATTCTAAAAAATTGAGGTCTTCTGTAAGAGATATATACTTCACATTTTCCTGCCAGTAAGCAGGCAAGCTCTGCTGCTGTATTGCCACCTCCCACTACCAAGATTTTTTCATCCTTAGGAATTTCTTTAGGTAGTTCAAAAAAAACCTTGTCTTTAACTGCCTCTGGAATCGGATAGGAGGGTCTCTTAGGTCTATCAAAAACGCCTGTGGCTATTATTACAACATAAGCCTCAGCTACCTGAAAAGTTCCGGCTTTTAAAATATATAAATCTTCTCTTCTTTCAATTCCATTAATCTCAATTTCATAGTCAATTGGCAGACAGTATTTATCAATATAATTACCCATTCTTTTAAGGAAATCTTCCTTTGTTTCTGTATGAAAAGAACAAATTCCCTCACTGGTAGCTATAATTCCCTTGTAATCTCTGTCTACTCTCTTACCTGATGGATAAAGTCTTCTTATTGTAGAACAAAAGTTTGTTCCTTTTTCAAAGAGGAAAATATTTTCAATACCTAAGGCTTTGCATTCAATCCCTGCTGCAATACCTGCTGGTCCTGCTCCTATTATAGCTACACTCACTTTTTTCATAAGTTATTTATTATACTTTCTAAGAAACCATCTTGACAAATCATAAAAAATTTTTTAAACTTGTTAGAAGTTAATTCTTAAAAATTATTATTAGGGGGCAAGTATGGAAAAAGAAACCATCTATGAAGGTTTAGTGCGTAGGGGTGTTTCAAGAAGAGACTTCCTTAAATTCTGCGCTACAACAGCAGCTGTTTTAGGACTTTCCTCCTCCTATGTTCCGAAGATTGCAGAAGCAATGGAGAAAAAAGAGAAACCTGTTGTTGTTTGGTTACACTTTCAAGACTGTACAGGATGCAGTGAAAGTGTATTAAGGGCAACAAAACCAACGATTGGTCAAATTGTTCTTGATGTAGTATCTTTGGAATACCATGAAACTATCATGGCAGCAGCAGGTCATCAAGCGGAAAAATCTCTACATGATGCTATTCATAAGTACAAAGGTAAGTATCTTGTAGTTGTTGAAGGAGCTATACCAACAAAAGATGGAGGACTTTATTGCTGTATTGGTGGAAGATCAGCTCTTGATATTCTTAAGGAAGTAGCAAAGGATGCTGCTGCTATAATTGCCATTGGAACATGCGCTACATATGGCGGAATTCCAGCAGCAAAACCAAATCCAACAGGTGCTGTGGGAGTAAGAGACATTATTAAAGATAAACCGGTAATTAATTTGCCGGGATGTCCACTTAATGTAGAAAACTTCACCGCTACAGTAGTTTATTTCCTTACTTTTGGTAAGCTACCTAAAACAGATAATCTCGGTAGACCTCTCTTTGCTCACGGTATACTTATTCATGACAATTGTGAAAGAAGAGGGCACTTTGATACTGGTGAATTTGCAAAATCCTGGGGAGATAAAGAACACAGACTTGGCTGGTGCCTGTATGAACTTGGTTGCAAAGGTCCATTTGCTTATCACAACTGTCCTACTATAAGATGGAACGATGGAACAAGCTGGCCAGTAATGGCAGGACATCCCTGTGTAGCCTGTTCAGAGCCAAAATTCTGGGATGATTATGCTCCATTTTATTTTGCTGACTCAGGCAGTAGAGATAGCTTCTTTGCAAAGGCAACCAAGATTGGACTTGGTGCTATAGCAGTAGCCGGTTTAACAAAAAGAGAAAACAAGTAATAAATAAAGGGGGCATGTATGGCAAGACTAGTAATTGATCCAGTAACAAGAATAGAAGGTCATTTAAGATGTGAAGCAGTAGTTTCTAATGGAAAGGTTAAAGATGCTTACTCTTCCTGTACCATGTGGCGTGGAATAGAAGTAATAATGAAAGGTAGAGACCCAAGAGAAGCATGGGTTTTTGTTCAGAGACTTTGCGGTGTTTGTACAACTGTCCATGCTATAGCATCTGTAAGGGCAGTGGAAGATGCATTAAAAATAAAGGTTCCGAGAAATGCAGACCTTATAAGAAACCTTATAATGGGAAATCAATGTGTTCAAGACCATGTAATTCATTTTTATCATCTTCATGCTCTTGACTGGGTTGATGTTGTATCAGCCCTTAAGGCAGACCCAGCAAAAACTTCAGAATTAGCAAAAAGCATTTCCTCATGGCCTAATAATTCAGTAACTTATTTCAAGGCTGTCCAGGATAAACTAAAAGCTTTTGTTGAAAGAGGACAACTTGGAATTTTCAGTAATGGCTATTGGGGACATCCGGCATATAAACTCCCCCCCGAGGCTAATCTCTTAGCGGTAGCTCATTATCTTGAAGCTCTTGATTGGCAAAAAGAAGTAATAAAGATGATGGCAATACTTGGAGCTAAGAATCCTCATCCTCAGACATTTCTCGTTGGTGGAATGGCAATTCCTATTGATCCTGAAAGTCAAAATGCAATTAATGCAGGCACAATTGCAGCTCTTAATAAATATGCTGATATGGGAATAGAATTTGTAGAAAAGGTTTACATACCAGATCTTCTGGCAGTGGCTTCTTTTTATAAGGATTGGACTAAATACGGAGGAAATTCAAATTTCTTAGCCTGTGGTGAATATCCAGAAGCAAATGGAAAACTTTGGTTACCAGCAGGAGTAATAAAGAATAAAAATCTCAAGGAAGTATATCCTGTTGATCATAAGAAAATAATGGAATATATAACTCGTTCTTACTACACTTATTCTAAGGGCGAAAAAGCGGGACTCCATCCATGGGATGGTGAGACAACACCAAACTATACAGGTCCAAAACCACCTTATGAATATCTAAATGTTGATGGAAAGTATAGTTGGGGTAAAGCACCAAGATATGAAGAGCTACCTATGGAAGTAGGTCCTCTTGCAAGAGTATTAGTAGCCTATGCTTCAGGTCATAAGGAAATTAAAGAAGTAACAGATATGGTAATGAAAAAACTGGGAATAGGCGCTGATGCTTTATTCTCTACTTTGGGAAGGACTGCTGCAAGAGGAATAATTACTCTTGTAACAGCTTACAAAATAAAAGACTTTATTAATGAGTTAGCTACAAACATAAAAAATGGTGATCTCAAAATTGCAAACACAGAAAAATGGGATCCTAAAACTTGGCCTGCAGAAGCAAAGGGTATGGGATGGCATGATGCACCTCGTGGTGCTCTTTCACATTATATTGTAATAAAGAACAAAAAGATTGAAAACTACCAGATGGTTGTTCCTTCCACATGGAATCTTTCACCGAGAGACCATAAGGGAGTAAGAGGTCCAGTGGAGGAGGCACTTGTAGGAACACCCGTGGCAGACTCAAAACAACCACTGGAGTTACTAAGAACTATCCATTCCTTTGACCCATGCATGGCATGTGGAATGCACATTGTAGAGGTTAGGGAAGAATAAAGAGAAATATAAATTAATTAAACTAAAAGCCCTCCTTACCGAAGGAGGGCTTTTAGTTTGGAGGAAAATATGGAAGTATGTATTATTGGAGTTGGCAATATCCTAATGCAAGATGAAGGTGTCGGTCCTAAGGTAGTAGAACTTTTAAGAAAGGAATATACTTTTGAGCCTGAAATTGAAATAATTGATGGAGGGACCTTAGGACTTGATCTACTACCTTACATTGAGAAATATAAAAAAATTATCATAGTTGATGTTGTTGATTTTGGAAAAGAAGCAGGATTTATCAAAGTTTTAAAGGGAGATGAAATACCACCATATCTTAGGACAAAACTTTCTGTCCATCATGTAGGAGTTCAAGATTTATTAGAAGTAGCTCGACTCATGAATTTTCTACCAGAGGAATTAGTGCTTGTTGGGATTCAACCAGAGTCCATTGATCTTGGACTTGACCTAACCTCTACTTTGGCTGGTAAACTAAATGAATTGACAGATGAAGTTATAAAAATTCTCAGTAAATGGGGGATAAAATGTGTCTTGCGGTTCCATCAAAAATAATAGAAATAGATGGAGTAATGGCAACAGTTGATGTTATGGGCTTAAGAAAGGAGATTAGTCTTATGCTTTTGCCAGAAGAACCAAAAATTGGAGATTATGTACTTGTCCATGCAGGCTTTGCAATAAACAAAATGGAACCTCAGGAAGCAGAGGAGGCATTGAAGATTTTTGAAAAAATATTTAAAGATATGGAGGAAAAGGAAAGGAATTGGCAGACAGACTCTTAGATTACAGTGGATTAAAATGTCCCTATCCAATCTTAAAGTTAAGTGCCCAATATCCTAACTTTAAAAAGGGTGAAATAATAGAGGTCATAGGGGACTGCCCTACCTTTGAAAAAGATATTCAAGCCTGGTGTAAGAGGCTTGGAAAAACTATTTTGCACATTGAAAAACAAGGATACAAAATCACGGTAAAAATAAGGATTTAATATGGCAGGTAATTTTTGTCCCTACGGAGGCTTTCTTGAATGTAATAATATTTTTTGTGAATATGGTCAAAAATTATCGGAAATATTACATCACTGCTCAAATGTTATAGAAAAATTAGCTAAAGGTGATACATCAGATAAAATTGAAGTTAAAGTTAAAAGATATGCTGTTCAAAGACTTATCGATTCCTTAAATAATCAATCAAGAAGTCTTGAAGAACTAATAGATTTAAATCATGAGTTAGCCATTGGAATATGCGAACATTTTGATGTATTAAGAAGACTTCAGGAAGGTGACTTTTCAGCCACAGCCTCAGAAGACTCTCCTATTGAGATAGTAAGAATGCTTGGTAAGCTTATAAATCATCAAAAAGAGAGATTTTTGGATTATATAAGCAAAATAAAGCAGCAATATAAAGAAATAGAGATCTTACACAAACAAGAGAAAGAAATTTTATCACACATTGGTGTAGCTATTCTAATTAGTGAGGAAGACATGACAGTGGAATTTATAAATGAAGAGTTTGAGAGACTTACTGGCTACTCTAAAAAGGAAGTGGAAGGGAAAATGAAATGGATAGATTTTTTGGCAGAGGAAATGCTCAAACAAATGATAGAGTATCATAAATTAAGGAGAATACATCCATCTTTAGCTCCAAGACAGTATGAAAGTAAAATTAAGCACAGAAGCGGCAGAAAAATAGATGTTTTAATTAATGTTGGAATGATTCCCTATACCAATAAATCAGTAGCTTCTGTAATTGATATTTCTGAAAGAAAAAAATACAACAACAGATTATTCATTATCAAAAAATGGATTCCTTAGGTTCTCTTTCAGGTAAAATTGTCCATGAATTCAAAAATATACTCTCTGGCATATATGGATTTTCATCTGTTTTGCTCTCAAAAATAGAGGATGAAAAATTAAAGGATCACCTCAAGAGAATACTCGAAATTACTGAAAGAGCAAAGTCTCTTGCAGAAAAACTTCTAATCTTTAGCAGAAGAGAGGAAGTAAAAGAAGCTCAAAATATAAACTTAAATAAATATCTTCTCCAATTTTCAGAATTTATAAAAACTTTAATAGGTAGCGAGATAATTGTTAATCTTGAAATTCCAGAGAGAGAAATTTTTTATAAAATAGACGAATCCCATATGGAAGTAATTCTTATGAATCTCTTTACCAATGCAAAAGATGCCATGCCAGAGGGGGGAAAAATTACTGTAGGATTAAAGGAAGTTTGCCTAGACATGGAATATAGTTATAGTCATCCCTTAGTTAAACCTGGTAAATATGTAGTTTTATGCATGACAGATACAGGAATAGGAATGGATGAAAGGACTAAAGAAAGAATCTTTGAACCCTTTTTCACTACCAAACCTAAAGGAAAAGGAACAGGCTTAGGTTTAGCTACTGTTTATGGTTTAGTAAAAAACTATGAAGGTCATATTCATGTATATAGTGAAGTAGGAAGAGGTACCACTTTTAAAATATATTTACCTCAACAATACCAATCTAACCTGCCAATTGACAAGGAATCTCTAAAAGGTAATGAAAAAATCCTCATTGTTGATGATGACCCGCAGATAAGACAATATTTAATATCTTTACTTAAAGAATTCGGATATAAAGTATATGAAGCTAAGGAGGGGAAAGAAGCTATTGAGATATATAGAAAAAACCCTCATGAGATAGATTTATGTCTTTTAGACCTTGTTATGCCAGGCTTAGGTGGCTTAGAGGTAATGAGACAGATTAAAAATATCAATCCAGAGGCAAAAATTATAATAATGAGCGGTTATCCTTTAGACTTTAAAGACACTGTTTCAGTAGAAAAAAGCTGTCTGCCAGAGGAAATTTTACTTAAGATTAGAACTCAATTCATTTAAAAGGAGTTATAGATATGGTAAGAAATGATAGGTGGATTAAAGAAATGGCTCGGAAGGGAATGATTGAGCCCTTTGAAGAAAAACTTGTAAGAGAAGGTGTTATATCTTATGGAGTAAGTTCCTACGGTTATGATATGAGGGTAGCAGATGAATTTAAGATTTTTACAAATATAAATAATACAATAGTAGATCCAAAGAATTTTGATCCTAAAAGTTTTGTAGAATTCAAAGGACAAGCCTGCATAATTCCTCCGAATTCTTTTGCTCTTGCTCGTTCTGTAGAATACTTTAGAATTCCAAGAGATGTTCTTGTACTTTGCATTGGTAAATCTACTTATGCAAGATGTGGAATTATAGTGAATGTAACTCCCCTTGAACCTATGTGGGAAGGTTTCATAACAATAGAAATTTCAAACACTACACCTCTTCCAGCCAAAATATACGCAAATGAAGGAATTGCACAGCTTATATTTTTAAAAGCAGAGGAAGAATGTGAAATTTCTTACGCTGACAGAAAGGGCAAATATCAAGCTCAGCAGGGCATAGTTTTACCAAAAGTATGAGCTTAGACAGAGTAATAGTTGCCCTTGATTTTCCTCAAGAGCAAGAGGCTTTAAGAATAGTCGATCTCCTTGAAGATTCAATTAATTTCTATAAAATAGGCTTTGAACTTTTCCTTAGCGAGGGCCCTAAAATTCTAAATACTCTCAAGAAAAGAGATAAAAAAATATTTCTTGATCTCAAATTTCACGATATTCCCAATACCGTTTATAAAGCAGTAAAGAGGGCTTTAGTATATGAGATAGACATGTTAACTTTTCATACTACAGGTGGATATGAGATGATGAAAAGAGTAAAAGAAGCTTTAGAAGAAGAGAAGGACAAATTAGGAGTGTCTACAAAACTTTTAGGAGTAACTATTCTTACAAGCATTGACAAAGAGATGCTCAAAGAAATTTATGGAATTGAATTAGAAATTTCAACTCTTGTGAAAAATCTTGCTAATATGGCAAAAAAGGCAGGTCTTCATGGAGTAGTAGCATCTGCTCAGGAGATAGAGATAATAAAAGAGAGTTGTGGTAAAGATTTTTTAGTAGTTACTCCGGGAATAAGACTTACAGAAATATTATATGATGATCAAAAGAGAACACTATCACCAAAAGAGGCTTTATCTAAAGGAGCAGATTACCTCGTAATAGGTAGAGCCATAACCTTATCAAAGGATCCTCATAAAGTTATTCTAAACCTCTTTAAATAGAGAGATTTTTATGTTATATTATCTACTGTATGTAAAATGAAAGCAGTGCTTTGCACAAACCGAAGATCTCTCTATGAAAACCTCTTTTCTTTTTTAAAAAATGAAGTGGACTCTTTCGAAGTATTACCAATAAGAGATGAACTCTTAGAAAAAATCTACCTGATAAATCCTGATATTATTATTTTCGACCTTTATGAAAAGGGTAACAAAAAATGGAAATTTATAACAAAGTTAACTTCTGCACCTTCACTGAGAGAAATACCTTTAATAGTGATACTGCCACGAAAAAATAAGTCTTTCATTAAGAAAATTTGTGAGTATGAAATTTTTGATTATTTAATAGAAAAAATCTTGAAATGTGATTTGATTACGAAAATCCATAGAGCACAAAAAATTAGTGAAATAAACAAAGAGCTAAAACAACTTCTTACAAAAGATCCTCTTACTGGTGCTTATAATAGAAGTTTTTTGATGGAAAGAATAAGGGAGGAAATTACATGGAGTTTTACTTACAGAGAACCTCTCAGTATTGCCTTAATTGATATAGATTACTTTAAAAAGATAAACGATAGCTATGGGCACTTAACAGGAGATAGAATTTTAAAGGAATTTGTCTCCTTGGTTACAGAATCCTTACCAAACTCCTTTATCTTAGGAAGATATGGTGGTGAAGAGTTTTTCATACTTATGCCTAACACAGGAGAAAAAGATGCACTTATGATATGTGATGAATTAAGGATAAAAGTAAGTAAAAACCAATTCCATACTCACTCTGGGGGAAAGATCACTTTAACTATTAGCATTGGCATTACTACCTTTAACGGTGAAAATTTGGTCACTATGGATGAGTTAATTCAGAAGGCAGACATGGCTCTTTACAGAGCCAAAGAAAGTGGAAGAAATTGTGTTATTTTCTACCCTTTTTAGTATAATAAAGGAGAAAATAATCACGAGGAGGTATTAAATGAAAGTTTTATCTTTTTTAATGTTGTTTGTTTTCCTATTAAGTATTGGTTGTGGACAACTTAGTCAACAACATTATGAAGGTGCTGGAATCGGAGCAGTTGTGGGAGGTGTGGCTGGAGCTTTATTAGATAGTAAAAATCCCTGGCGAGGCGGTGTTATTGGGGCAGGATTAGGCGCTGTATTTGGTGCAACTATTGCAGATATTTCAACAAGAGGATCCAGAGAAGCTTATCAAACAGGTAAACCTGTTGAGTATAGAACAGAAGATGGAAGAGGTTATTATAGAGCCGAGCCTGCAAGTGATTATTACTACAAGGATCCTCAAACAAAATGTAGAAAAGTTTCAGAAAAAGTATGGGAAAACGGTAAGCTTATTAAGGATACTGTAAAGGAGATTTGTGAATCAGAAAAACAAGAAAGAACTTATTAATTTATCAATTTCGGAAATGAAAGATAACCTTATCAAATTAATTTATGAAAAAGCCTTTAAATATTCTGAGGAACCTGTTTTTAGGCTTACATCAGGTGGGCTAAGTAATTACTATTTTAATTGTAAAACAGTTACACTCTCTCCTGAAGGCATATATCTCATAGGTAATATTATTTACGATATGATTAGTCATTTAGATGTAAAGGGTATAGGGGGTCTGACTCTTGGAGCAGACCCCATTGCTTGTGCTGTTGCTTATACTTCTTATTTAAAAGGAAAGGCAATAGAGGCTTTCGTAGTGAGGAAAAAAGCCAAAGATCATGGTACAATGCAATGGATTGAAGGCAATCTAAGGAAGGGTGACAGTGTTGTAGTGGTGGATGATGTTATTACTACAGGGAGCTCCACAGTTCAAGCAATAAGTAGACTTAAAGAAGCAGGAATTTTTGTGAAAAAAGTGGTGGTTCTTGTAGACAGACAAGAGGGTGGAAGGGATAATATTATAAGATTTCTAAAGGAATGTGGTTTCCCCTCAGATGTGGAAGCTGTTGTTTTGAGAGATGAAGTTATGGCACTGTACAGAAGTTGACAGAAAAAATTCATTTCCAATGTCAAATAGAATGTTCCTATCTTTGCTGTGGCGGAGCTACAGTTGTAACTCTTCCAGAACTGAAAAATTTTTATAGATTTTTTCCTATAACTTTAGCCTTTCAGAAAGTTTATCCCCTTGATTCTTATCATGAAAACTACATAAAAGATATTACTTTTAAATACGGAGACTTCTATATTATTGGAGATTTTATTGCAGGCAACAGATTCAATAAAAAATGTAGGTATCTTAAAAATTCTCTCTGTGTCCTTCATGGAAAAACAAAACCACTACAATGTAAAATTATTCCTTTTTCCGTTACTTTCCCTGAGAAATATCAAGATATCGTAATTAAAGAGAGAAGAAAATCAGCCTTCAAGAAATGTAAAGGTTTCATGGTAAACACTCCTTTAATTTGGAAAGGCTTTTTTTTAGAGGAGTCTTTAAGGTTTGATTTTGAACAACTTCTTAAAGGGCTCATGTCTCAAAGAGACATTATGGAAAAGATTTTTAAAGCCTCTAATAAAAGTATTAACTTCTCAAAATTTCTGCTATCTAAATCTGGTATTCTTGAATTGCCTCTCACAGAGGAATTAATTAATGAACTATTTTGCAGAGGTTATATTGAAGAGCCGGTGGATTTTTTAAAATATCAAAAAAACCTTTTTATAAGGGAGTTAATGAGCAATAGTTCAAAAAATTCTGTTTTCTCTGAAGCTTTAAACATTATAGAAAAATTAATATGCTCTTGTTCATGTAAAAATAATTAGAGATTATTATCTCATTAAGTAAGAATTTTCAAATGAAATAAGGAAGAGTTAATAAACTAAGATAAATTTGTTATCATAATACATGTCTTTTTCGCCTTTATATTTGAACATTTCAGATAAAGAATTTAGGGAGAAAGTGGAGAAAGCCTTTGAAATTTTAAGAGAATGCACTCTTTGTCCAAGAAATTGCAAAACAAATAGGCTGGAAGGACAGAAGGGATTCTGTAGAACTCTTGATAAACCAATTGTTTCCAGTTGGGGCCCTCACTTCGGAGAGGAAAAACCTTTAGTGGGCTATTATGGTTCTGGGACAATTTTTTTTACTTATTGTAACTTAGCCTGTGTTTATTGTCAAAACTGGAGTATAAGCCATTTGGGAGAAGGAGAGGAGATATCCTTTGAAGAGTTAGCAGCATTGATGATTTATTTACAAAATATTGGCTGTCATAATATTAATCTTGTCTCTCCTACTCATCAGGTACCTCAAATTTTAAAAGCCCTTTATCTGGCAAGAAAAAAAGGTTTAAGATTACCTATTGTTTATAATTGCGGTGGTTATGAAGCATTGGAAACTCTAAGAATACTTAATGGAATAATTGACATATATATGCCAGATTTTAAGTATTGGGATGAAAAATTAGCAGAGAAATACTCAAAAGTAAGACAATATCCTCAAATTGCTAAGTTAGCTCTGAAAGAAATGCATTGTCAGGTAGGAGATTTAATTATTGAGAATGATTTGGCATTAAGAGGTTTATTAGTGAGACATCTCGTTCTACCCAATAATATAGCTGGAACAGAGGAGATTCTTAATTTTATTGCCTCTGAAATATCGCAAAACACTTACATTAACATAATGGATCAATATAGACCTTGTTGGCAGGCTGATGAATATGTAGAAATAAATAGAAGAATTACAAAAGAAGATTTTCAATCTGCCTTAAATAAAGCACTTAAATTAGGATTTAAAAGGATTGACTGTCTTTTATATTCAAAGCATTATTATTTGGGAATTTAAATTTTGAAGATCAACTATTACAAAAGTTGCTTTTCCATAAAGCCATCCACAAGCCTCACCAGGATTTACAATAAGTGTATTATTGATAGTTCTTATATCTACTTCATGCATGTGTCCATAAACAATTAAATCAAAATTACCTGAGAGGGCTAATTCTTCGATCATTTGGGGTTCATGCATGAGAGCTATTTTCTTGCCTTCTATTTCAAAAGTTCTTATTTGCTTTTGAATTCTCTCACCGTACATTTTTTTTAGAAGTACTCTATCACCGTCATTATTTCCGAAGACTCCGAAAATTTCTCCGTCAAAATCCTTAAACACTCGCCATGTAAAAGGAGAAACGAAATCTCCTGCATGAAGTAAAACTTTAACTCCTTGTTCTTTTAGTATTTTTAATGCTTTTCTTATGTTATCCATATGATCATGGGTATCAGAAATTATTCCTACCAGCATTTATTTCCTCCAAAGTTATAATTATTTTCCCAAAGGGTTTTTCTTGATAAGCTTTGATTTTTTTTAGTCTCATTAATTCTAAAATAGCCAAAAATGTGACTATAATTTCAATTTTCGCCTTAGGCTTTTCCTTTTTTTGCTCAAAAATCTCGTGAAATAAGGCGGACTTTCTAATTTCGAGAAATTTTAATATTTCTATGATGTTATCTTCTACTTTC
>CALDSV010000023.1 GCA_937924475.1 uncultured bacterium | reverse complement strand
CTGTAGGATTTTCGAGTTTTTTTTCTTTAAGAAATTTGAACCAATTAAGCACATGGCTACGGTTTGTAAAATCGAATTCGTGGATTTTTATATCTTCAAGTTTAATTTTACCGAAACCATTGTTTGTCCTTCCTCCGATGCGAATTCTTTGTTCTTGAAGAAGTTTTATTATTGTGGAAAGCATGGATTTTTTAAAATCATCGTTTTCACCATTTAGGTTAATTTCAAGGGAAAAATTAAAGATTGCTCCTCTATCAATAATTTCGTAATCGAATTTGGCTCCTTCCTCAGCTGTTTGTGTTTTTCTATTAATCCTTACGCCATCACGAATATCTAATTTTGGGTTTCCTTCAGGGAGCATGTCACTAATAAAAATACTACTTTGTCTTGGATTTTCTGATTCGCCAGTAGGTCCCCAGAATTCTTCAAGTCTATCACGGTATTGAGGGAGGTTTGTCAATGTTATATGTCTTAAAACTCCTGCAAAAGATGTGGCAGGTATGTAGGGTATATCATTTTCATCTCTCAAAACATCCATGTCCGATGCTTCTGATTCACCTGAGCCTATCATGGAAGGAGATAAAAGTTTTATTTTACCTTTGGCAATTATTTTCCCCTTAAGCATTTTTACCTCCTCTTTTTCTCCTTAGCTTTTTTCCTCAGTGTGGATAGAAGGGTAACAAAATATACCTCTTTAAGCTTATCATCATATTTAGAAATTTCAAAATCACTTTGAATTTCCTCTAAAAGTTTATTCAAATCTTCTATTTCTCTTAAAATATTCTGGGCTTGCAATTTTGGTTCAAGAAGGAAACTATAAAGAGTTACTTTTCCATTATTGCATTCTTCAAGTTTATGTTTTGCCTGTTTGTCTTCCATATTCTTTAGAACTTCTTCTAATTTTCTCTCTTTTGCTGCTTTTTCAAGTTTTGAAAGAAGAGATGTGGATGGAATTTTCTCAAAATTAGTAGCGTCGGACATAGCTTTTTTTTCTGTGAATATTTTAAGATTTTCTTCAACAAGGCTAAGAATTAGCTTTTTTGTTGTATCTGAAATATTTTTAGGTACACTTGATATTTCTTTTTTCCACTCCTGAAGAACATCGTATTTTTCATGAAGGCTACGGAATAACCTAAATCTACCATAACCAAGATGAGTCATCTCACCTATTCCTTCAATAAGGAGCTTTCTTATTCTCTCAAAATCATCCCTTCTAATCTCAATTAGGAAGCATGAGCCAGCTTTAAAGCATACATCTGAGGGAGTTTTAGCTTTCCAAACTGATATGTAACTCTCTACATTAGAGGCTGTTATGAGGCTATTTTTCACTTTAAGCCCTGTGAGTCTTTCAAAATCTTCTATGTTTACGGTGGAAAATCCCTTTTCATTCAGTATGATTGTGTCAGAGATAAGATAAAGAATAAATTCATCTTCTTCTAAGGATATTTTCATTTCTGACTCTAATTCAAAGGGTTCACTATTGAGAATTTCATACTTTATCATTCCGTATTGATTATGCCGTGACCGACCTATAAAGTAAATGTTATCATGAAAAAGCTTAGTAAATTCCCTTAAGTCATCTCTCTGTCCCGTTATTAATCCTTCAAAGATCTGGTTTTGATTTATGGATTCGTAATTGAATATAATTCCTTCCTCTGAAACTCCCCTCTTTCTGTCTCTTTTATGGTGAAAGTTCAGAGATTTATTAACTTTTTTTGTATATATAACTGAATCCTCTATAATTCCATAGGAATCAATGGGTTTTGTGTCTATTTTGCTTGAGGGATCTATTTGAAAAATGTCATAGGCATAGTTACCATACTTTTCCTTTTGCAGACACAGAGGTAAAGGGAAATAGGTCTTGGCTTTTTTCCCCTCTATGTCTGTGATGTAGAAATTTGAGAATTTGATTTTTCCATCAATGAACCAGCTGAGAAATTTGGGATCCTCTTCAGCATTACCAAAAAGGTTGTTTTTATTAATATACTCATTTGCAAAAAGCCCCCAAATTTGTTTGCCAGGTATGTAATCCAGAGTAGAAACCATATTGGGATCACCGCTTTTTGATGTAAATATAAGGGGAGCTAAAGTTTTAATGCGGCATTTTATTGCTTGCATAGGCCTACCTCCAGTTCGTCCATAAAGCTTAACTCCTTATTATCCTCAAAGAGGTGGCATTCGATTTCACCAAAACCTCTTGTTCGCTTTGTTCCAAAACGCCTTAAATTTTTAGAAGCGAAAAAAAGAAGCTTTATAAAATCCTGATCTTCATTTAATAATTCAATCTCTCCTATGAATTCCAAGCCTTTCACAGCTACTCTTATTGTTCTTAAGGAACCCTCTTTTGCTAACCCATTTTCATCAATGGCTGTTTGATGTTTAATTTTAGTGAAGTAGTTTCTAACTGCCTCAGTATAGAAAAATTTGTTATATTTATCAAATAGATAGCCTAACCATTGGGTAAGGTTGTCATACTCTGTAATATAAAGATTTGAAATCCTAATAGGAGACGGATTTGTTTGCCCTGGTTTTCCAAAGAGAGAATTTACTATTCTGAATGAATTATTTTCTTTACTAAGATCGAAAATTTCTATTCCCGATAAGCTGAGGATTTCACATACTTCTGTGGCTGAGTCTCTTAAACAACCTTTTATTCTTTTAGATGGAATGTATGGAATTCCATAGGAGTCAAAGACTATATCAGAATCAATTAACGCTCCAAAGCCCTCACCAGAGCCTATTATACAGGAAGATAGAAGAGAAATCTTCAGTTTAAACTTTTTCATCTACATCCTCCTTTAAGGCAAATTCTGGATAAAATTCTAAAAGTTCAATCATATCAAAATAAGGCGTTTTTTTACCGTAAACAAGTCTATTGCCCGGGAAATCTTCTCCGTAAGGAGGTAAAGAAATATCCTTTGATTTAAAATCTTCCAAAAGCTTTTCCTGATAAATGCTACTTGAATAGAGAGCCTCTTTTATTTTGTGTAGTTTTGATTTTGGGAATTTGGGTTTTCCATTTTTGTCTTTTTCAGTAAATATCCTTAGAGCCCTTATCATTTCATTAAGGTCTTCTAATCTGTAAGGTCTGAGAAGAAGATGGCAGTCAGGAGTTTCGTATTGATTTTCCCTAATTTGTTCAAGACTTCCTGATATGCCACCATAGGAGATATGAAAATCAATCCAACAGCCTCTGTCTTTTTTTTCTTTTCTCACTTTTTTTGCATTCCTTAATAACTCTTCGGAAATTTGATAACCTCTGTAAAAAGGATATTTTGTTTTTGTAATAGATACACCGGCACACGCACTAAGTGGGAGTTTATCGGGGACTATTTTTTTACTAAAAGCTTCAAGGTATACTTTAGCAAGCCAAATACCAAGTCTACCGTCGCAAACAAAGGTGATATCATCTCCACCTATAACAATAGGTCTTATAGGTAGGATTTTTCTTCCCTCCTCTTGCTGTATTAAGAAAAGTTCGCTACTCTGTATTTCAGGCATTTTATCTATGAGAGTTTTTAACATATCTTTGAGACTATCCTTAGTTGCTGTTATTAGAGCTTTTGAAAGTTTTCTTAGGTCATAAAGAGATCTCGTCTCTCTAATTCTTTTACTCATATCATTTCCATCTATGTGAACTATGGCTATGTGACTTTCAACTCCTTTTTTCTGACCAAGACGATCAAGTTGGCTTGTGAAACAATAATAAGATGAATACCCCAACTCTTCTAAAATTTTTTCATGTTTCCTTTTTGCTCTCTCAGCATTGTAAAGTTTAGCAAAAGCTACAGAACTTATGTAATCTGCTTCAGGTAATAAATTGGAAGACCATACTTCCCTTGAAAGCCCTGTTCTTGAGCATTCTGCAGTTATCCCATGTCTTGGAATATTTGTAATAGGCAGGAATTCAGATTTATTTTTTGTTAATTTATCAAAAAGCCTAAGTAACGTATTTGAGAAGTTATTGTTTAGGTTGATCTCTCCTATGGCAGCTGCTGGAATTATTGAAGGAGCTTTTATAAGCAAATTTCTACTCCATATTTTCACAAAATCTTCTGCTGCAGATTGCTCCTTGAAAATTATCATGGCATTTCCACCACCTATGTAGCCAATCTCAACCTTTGCACCGTTTTCTGTAAGGATTTTTTGGGGATTCTCATGCCAACTTTCGTATATATCTTTTGAAAATTCTGGATAAATAGATTGGATTGCTTCAATTAGGGGTTCTTGAAATATCCATTCAACAATTGTTGAAGCTCCTAAATTTTCCTTTAGATTATTAGTACTGTAGATGAATTTTTGAATAGATACTGTATCTAATAACACCGCATAGGGCATAGAAGCCTCCTAAAAGATTTTTATTTTATAAAATCATTGATTCTATTTATTAATTCATCTGATTTTAATCCCTCCTCTCCTATGACAATTATGTTGTCACTTCCGCCTGTATCAATCCTTAGTTCAGCTTCTAATTTTTCTCTGCTTTCCTCAGGAACTCTTGTAATTAAAATGGCTTTTGCTTCCTCACCTCCTATCTGTCTTGTTCTTAAAAATATCTCAAATCCTTTACCTTTACATAAATCTTTTCTATCAGAAGTAGTGCAAGATATGCCTACTAATTGATAACCATTAATGAGAAGAAGGTCAATCTGAAAATTAAGATTGCCTATTGGCCAATCTCTTCTTTTTATCTCAATATCTATTTCAATCTCTATTTTTTTATCTGCAAAATGCTCCTTCAATAAGGAGTAAACATAATATTCAAGCCACTCTCCATCAAGAAATCTAACAATACTTTTTGCAATTCTTTTTGAGTTTGGTTCTCTATAAGAACCATCAGAATTAAAAATTCTGTATTCTTCAGGTAAAAGCTGTACAATACTTAAAAGAGGCTCTTCCGCCTTATAATCTTTTAGATTATTAGTTAAATCCCTTACACTTTCAATGAGCTTGTTATTTTTTGTAAATTTATCTCTCTTATAAGAATCAAAATAATCTCTTATTTTGCCCGCTTCTATAATTTCATGAAACTTTCTAATGGCACCCTGAAATATTTCAAAATTTTTATCAGGTTGGTTAGTTCTCTCATAATCGTGCAAAAAAAGTATTTCCTCTAAGGAGACACTGATATCTTTTCTTAAATCATCGCTTAGACGTCCCTCATCATCAAAAACAATCTGAAAAGTTCTTGCATCAAGATAGGAAAAGGTTGTTTTATCAGGGAAATTTTTAAGGAGAAACTTATAAACATTTATTCCCATGGATTTTGTTCCGCCTGTATAATTTAGATGGATTTTATGGGAGTTTTTAAGATTTTCATAGAGCTGTTTTTGTAGATCACTAATTATAATTGAAGCATTGCTAACATCAGATAAAGGAATATAGTGGAAGTTCAAGTTTGAATTTTGATTTTTTGATTTCAATAATTCACTTATTCTTTTAGCATAGTTTTCAGTGCCTTTTTGAAATTTTGTTGTCTCAGAATGGATAAGAAAAATTTTCTTCAGATTTGGGACCTTTTGAAGGAAATACTGAGTCACAACATAATTTGGTAAGGGATTTGTACCAATAAGAAGTATTAAAGAATCAAAGCTTGGTACCATTAAGAATATAAAATAAAAAATATTCTTACTTTTGTCAATGCTCATGGTATTTATCTATGAAAAAATTTAGTTTAGTTATGAAGCCGCCTTAAGAATAATAGTATGCATAAAGGGGAATGCTTTTGATACTAAATAAAAAAATTCCCTGTTGACGGTCAATTATAAATATAATTAAAAAAAAATACATGGAGGATTTATTATGATTAGAAGAATTCTTTCTCCTGGATTATTAGGTCTTATTATTTTGTGTTTTTTCCTTCCGTGGGTAAATATCTTTTGTCAGAATTATAAAATAGCAAGCATAAGTGGGATACAGTTTGTGACAGGAACATCCTTAAAACATTTGCTGTAAATCTTTACTCTCTTACCCACCTCAAAATATTTATAGATTTAAAGATAGAGCAAAATTAAATATTGAAATGATTTTTGTATTTTTATAAAATTGAAATGAATTAAAAAAATTAGACAATGAGAAAAGCTATGAAAAAAAATTGGTTAGTTATTTTAAGCATTTTATCACTATTAGCTCTTTCTTCTTTTTTAGTTCAGTGCAAAAAAACTGAAACAAGTCAAAGTTCTTCACAATCTAAAGAAGGAGACCTTTTAACAGCTAAAGAAGCTTATAATCGATTACTCCCTGAAGCAAAGAAATGGCAAACTGATGCCAAAGCATTTAAAATATCTGGTGGTGATAGTCGAAAAGGTAGTAATACAGATTTAACAGATGATGGTAAAAGCTCAAGTTGGAGATTCTGGTTTACTTCTCCGTCTAAAAAAGAAATAAGAGTTTATAGCTTTAGAAAAGGTAATCCTTATTTCTATCCTGAAGGAGCTGGAGGCAAATTCTCCTATGATGCTTCTGACTGGACCAATAGCTGGCAAATAGATAGCAATAAAGCAATAGAGATTGCTAAAAAAGAGGGAATAGATAAAGTTCTTTCAATGCATATGTATTTAAGAGATGTATCTTTTGTTTTTACTCCAAAAGAAGTTGATAAAGCATCTCCCCGATGTAGTATATGGTGGGATGTTTTTGGCAAGGATAAAGATGTTAATGGAAAAAGAGTATATATAGATGCATCTTCTGGCAGGGTTTTACGATAATATATTTAAATACACAAACATAGTTAGCTCTTTTTGCCATTAGTTTTTGATAAAACCTTAAATTACTGATAGAAATGGATAAAAATAGATGCTGGTTTAAAAACAGATAAATATTGTAGAATTCTTTTATATGCAGAAAATCGCTGTTATTGATATTGATAATACCCTCTGGGATTTTGCTTCAGTTCTCTATGATGAGCTCATAAAAATTAATCCTAATATACCTCATCCAAATGATTGGTATAAATGGGATTTTTGGATAGATTACCTTGATCCAAAAACTTTTTATGAAATAATATCCAAAATTCATAAAAAACAAGATATCTTCGGAGTTTATCCTGATGCAAAGTTATTTCTTAGTGAAATAAAAAAATCAGGCTATAAAATCATCATTGCAAGCCATAGAGAAGAAGAAAGCAGAATCCCAACTATTAATTGGCTTAACAGGAATAATCTAAGCTTTGATGAGCTGCATCTGAGTTTTGATAAAACAGTTCTGCTTTGTAGTTGCAACATCGTTGTTGATGATTCTCCTCAAATACTTCAAAAGGCTGCGGAAGAAGGGATTTTAGCAACAGGTCTTGAGTTTCCATGGAACAGAAGCAATGGTTTTAAACTATTTAAGAATCTTTCTCAGATATTAGCACACCTTTACAAACTAAGGCTTCTTTAACCTCATGAGATTAATTCAATTTTGAAAATTTAAACCAAACATCAAGAAAATAAAAGGGGTTTAAATTTTAAATTGATAGGATTAATTACTTTTTTATATAGCCGGAAATTAAAATATCTTCTCTTAACTTTTTTACGGTTAAATTTTCGATTTGATATGCTTCATTCAATTTTCTGTAAAAATTACCGCCTACACAGGGAAAGGAGTCTTTTCCCCCAATTATCTTAGGAGCAATAAAAATCATTAGTTTATCAACTATTTTGTCTTTAAGAGCATATGCATTCAGAGAAGAACCACCTTCTATCATTACTGATATTATGCCTCTATTACCAAGTTCTTTCATTAGCCAGTAAAGATCAATTCTTTCTGAATTATTCTCCAGAATTTCAACTCCTTGACTTAGAAGAATCTTTGCTTTATAAGAGTTTGCCAAACCAGCTTTTACTACGGCAATAGTTTTGGGCGGAGGTTTATAGACATTGTAATTAGAAGGAATTTTTAATTCAGGGTCAATTATTACCCTTACTGGATCTTTACCCCCCTTGATTCGTGATGTAAGTTGAGGATTATCTGCCAGAACAGTTCCAGAAGCTGTAATGAGGGCATCTACTTGAGAGCGCAGTTTATGAACTAATTTTCGAGACTCTTCAGAAGTTATCCATTTTGATTCACCTTCAGGAGTGGCAATTTTACCATCTAAGGTCATGGCAATCTTAAGAATTACAAAAGGCATTTTCGTTGTTATGTACTTAATGTAAAATTCATTTAATTTTTTTGCCTTAGACTCAAGAACTCCCTCTATTACCTCTATGCCGTGAGCTCTGAGGATTTCAATCCCCTTACCATTTACTTCAGGATTGGGATCACGCATTGCAACTACAACTCTTTTAATGCCTGAAGTTAAGATAGCTTCAGTGCATGGTGGTGTTTTCTTATTTCTATGACAACAAGGTTCTAAGGTGACATATAAAGTGGCATCCTTTAACTCATAAGATGATTTACTTATTGCTTCAGCTTCTGCATGAGGCATTCCTGCTTTTTTATGATATCCCTCGGAGATTATCTTGCCATCCTTTACGATTACTGCACCTACCATAGGATTTGGAGATGTTTTATAATTTGCCTTTTTAGCTAAACATAAAGCTCTTCTCATGAAAAATTCATCTTTCATAATCAATTTCTCCGCTTTTTTAATTATTTTATCATAATTAAAATAAATCTACTGCGAAAAAGAAACTATGAGATAAACATAATCATTATCATTCTTTCTATGAATCTCCTTACATCATTCTTTGAAAGCTTTACTTTGCTTTCTGCTACTATAAATACCTTCATACCATCTCTCTTTGCCTCTCCTATTAGTTTTACCTCTATTGCTTGACCTTTCATGTCTCTTAAGTAACCACTTTTAATTTACCAATTACTTCAATTTGATAATCTCTTTTAAGCAAAATAGGTAGTGCCTTGTAAACTTCCTTTTCAAGGGTATAACCCCCTGTATGGGAAAGCCCTCCTACTTGTTTCTTCATGTTTCTTACTTCTTCAGTGAGAGTCCTTATAGATTCCTCTGTCTTCCTCTGAGCTTCTGCAAGTTCATTTACTCTTTCCTCAGTTTTTTTTGAGCCTCTGATAATTCTTTTACATTTGCCGCTAATTTGCTTACTGTTTTCCTTAGCTCCTCAAACTCTACTTTTGTGACAGTATTTGCTAATTCCTTGTAAATCTTGCCCATTATTCGAGCAAGACTTTCAGCTTGTCTTTGATCAAAGCTCTCATTTAACTCATATAAAAGTTCTAAAGTGTCAGGCATAGAAATATTAGAAAACTTTTTTTCATTTTCTTGATTTAGTTATAGACCTTTACTCCCTTCCTTTCTTTTGGAGTTAAATACTCTTAAAGGATTTTTAACTGTAAAGGGCATTTTTAAGCCTAATAAGCAATATTATTTTAGGGATAAAAAAAGCGTAGTTTTCATTGCTCAGTGCTTTCGGAGGAAGCTGCTTTAGTAACAGTGAAAGACAGAAGGAGGGTTGTTTACAAGAGAATAAAGTATCTCAAAATTTTAGCAATTCTTACACTGACAGGGGTAATTAATAATGGTCAGGGAGGCAGGATTAGTTAATTAGCTTAACAACCCCCTTTTAATCTTCTTTATTTATGAAAAAATTAAAATACATAATTAAGATACATATCTCCTATTAAGAGGTAATGGATCATTTTGCAATGGCATATCCTATATTTAGTAGAGTAAGGGGGTTTTACAGTAGGAGGTTTCAGGATATGCTGTATAGTCTTTAGAGATTTTCAGAAAATGAGATAGCTTATCAGAGATTAAAGACAATTTTATGAAAAATGTGGAGAAAGGGCAACGAAAGAAGCTTTTGGTGTACACAGATTATAGTTTCTTCTCCTTTATATCTAAAAAAGTTTAAAATTTCCGTCTCATCAAGATCGACAAAGGGAATAATAAATTGCCAATATTCCGGGATATCAAGTAGAGATTCTTTAAAGCCTGCCCACCCTGAGATGAAATCTTTCACTATAAGTTTATTATGGCTATAGTTTGATCAAAACAATTATTAATAACTGTTGAGCTTACACTTCCAAGGAAAAGATTATTAATTGCAGATCGTCCTTTTTGTCCCATTAGGATTAGATCATATTTCCCTTTCTGAATCTCTCCTAGCAAATTTTCTGACCAATTATATATATTTTTTTTGATTTAAAAGTTCATAGAGTATTTTTTCTGAAATACTCCCAAGAATTATCTTTTTAAATTTTGACATTACCCTGATTTAGTAGTGTTATCTCCACCTCTTGTTCTTCATAAGACCTTAAAAGAAAGCTTACGAATCTAATTGGTCGATTGGAGTTTTCGCTTTTATCTACGGGTAGAAGTATTTTGCTAAAAGGCTTTTCTATCATAGCATGATAAGATTGATTTTTTGAGTATTTAATGATACATATGCAATTTCAGGTGCAATATAATTATTTCCTCTATAATGCACTTGAATCCCTGATATTAGTCCATAACTGAGATTGCCTGATTGAGAGCAGCTATTTTCCATTATTTTTTCTATATCTTCACAGGTTGCTCTGAGAGTTAACTTTGTGATATCCAGAAGGCTTGGAATTTTATCAGACAATTCTCTTTCCAGTCTATTTCTAATAGCGTCTATTTCAAAATTTCTCTCCCTTGTATTTATTAATCCTGTAGATATCTCTTTGTGGAGCAATATAAGAGCACCACAGGCAGTTGATTCTCTTATTCCCTTTCTACTACAAACTCCCAAATTTCCATCTTCATCAATGCCAATGTGTGTAAAGACGTAAATAAGGCATTTTCTATTTTCTTCTTTTTGAGGAGCATGACTTATAAAAATCTCTAAACCAACTTTCCCAAGATTATAAAAACCTCCTAAGCTGGCAAAGTTAAATATATTTCCCCATTGATTTCTTATGTGAAAAAGAACACTTTGGCATATTTCATCCCTACAAAGACAGACTCCAGCTATAGTGTTATCGCGATTAAAACCAAACTCCAATAACTTTTCAGAGGAAAAACTTATAAACTCTTCCTCGGGTAGATATTGTTTAAAAAATCTGTTTAAAGACATAAATCTATTATTATATCAGAAATATATAAAAAATTTCTATCAAAAAAATTAGTTATGCCATCAACTTTACTTAATTAATATGATGCTTTTAAAAATTAAGTCATTGCATAGTATATTATTAAATAAAGTAATAGGAAAAATATTGACCAAAGAACAAGTATGCCAATAGGCATTGGAGCATAAGAATCACCTGGATAAAGTTCCTTTTCCTTATTCAGACGAGCCCTGATTTCATCTCTCTTTTCTGGTATAGAAAATACAAGCAAAAAGGAGTCTCTTACGATTTTTAATGCCAATACGGGATTTCTTGTTAACCAACCAAGGAAAGTTGGAATTTTATCAAAGACCAGCTTATTTATCGCCTGCACAACTGCTGAGCCAGGCTTGTTAATGAACCACATGAAAGCTTGGGCTCCTTTTCTATAGAACCAGTCAAGATCAAGATTTGTTGCTCTCATCTCAGCGGGGAAAATCCCTGCTCTCATAAGAAACACATAGGCAAGAATTCCAAAAAGTAGTAACTGAGTTGTGGTGACAATATGGGATGCAGTATAGGGTTCAAAATCAACAGGATAGGGAAGTAGACTATAAAGAGGTCCTGGAAGAACTCCAATGAAGATACATAGAAATGCTGTAAGTCCCATGGCAATAAGCATATGGGGAGGGGATTCCTTTGTTCTAATCCCTGAATCATGGGAGAAGAAAGCGTGATAAGGAACTTTTATACCTGCATGTTCAAGAACACCAACTGAAGCAAAGGTAAGCATGAACCATATGGGGATTAAACCCCCTATGGCAGAGGCTTCGACAACCATTGATTTACTTACAAAGCCACTGAAAAGCGGGAAAGCAGATATGGAGGCAGCACCTATTATGCAAAATATTGCTGTAAGGGGCATGCTCTTGTAAAGTCCTCCCAAGTCAGTGCATTTTATTTTGCCTGTTCTGTAAAGTACCGCTCCCATTGACATAACAAGCAAAGCCTTATACAGAATGTGACAGAATACATGGGAAAAGGTTCCATTTAGGGAGAGT
>CALDSV010000022.1 GCA_937924475.1 uncultured bacterium | reverse complement strand
TAATGAATTAAAAAAAATGGAAAAAATCATAGAAAGTTATATTTCTAATTTAGAAGAACCCTTTCATCAAGTAAAACTACTAGGTCTTTTCAGAGATAGAGAAAATAAAATATACTTAGATTTTTCCACAAATTTAGCTCTGCCTATGGATGCCAAGGAGGAGTTTTATCTCTTAAAATCTCTATATTTAACATTAAAAAGTAACTTTAATTGGATATCAGATGTTAAACTATTAATAGGAAGCTCAGAAAAAGAAACTCTCTCTGGGCATGTCTTGATTAATTCTCTTAAAGAAGCAGTGGAGGAAAATTAATGGAAAACAAACCTATTGGAATTTTTGATTCTGGTATAGGTGGCTTAACAGTTCTGAAAGAGGTTAACAAAATCTTACCTCATGAAGACTTAATATATTTAGGCGATACAGCAAGAGTACCTTATGGCATTCGTTCTCCTGAAACAGTTATAAAATATTCTCTACAATGTGCAGAATTTTTATATAAAAAAGGTATAAAATTATTGATAGTAGCCTGCAATACTTCATCATCCATAAGTCTTGATACTTTAAAGAAAAATTTTCATATCCCTATTATCGGTGTCATAGAACCAGGTGCTAAAAGTGCATTAAAAGTAACTAAAAACAACAGAATTGGCATTATTGGCACAGAAGCAACAGTTCAAAGCGGTGCCTATCCAAAGATTATAAAATCATTTAATCCTCAGGTAATGGTAATATCGAAAGCATGTCCTCTTTTTGTGCCACTTGTAGAAGAGGGAATTACAGAAGGTAATATTGCTGATCTTGTAATAGAGAGATATCTAAAAGAAATTAAAGAGACAAAAATTGATACTTTAATTCTTGGTTGTACTCATTATCCCCTCCTCAAGAAAGCCATAAAAAAATATCTTAATGAAATAAATTTAGTAGACTCAGCAGAAGCTGTGGCTCGAGATGTGAAAAAATTATTAAAAGAAAAAGGTCTTCTAAATAGCCAAAAAGCAGAAGGTAAAAAAATATTTTATGTTACTGATTCTCCAGAGAGATTTAAGAAAATTGGTGAGATGTTCTTAAATTTCAATATTGAAAATATGAGTAAAATTTTATTGGAAGAGGAGGTAAATATAAAGTGAGACCAGATGGTAGAAGAAACGACGAGCTAAGACCAGTAAAAATTGAGAGAAATTTCATAAAAAATGCTGAAGGATCTGCGTTAATTGAATTTGGAAATACAAGAGTAATCTGTACAGCCTCAATTGAAAATAAAGTTCCACCTTTTTTAAAAGATCAGAAAAAAGGTTGGATTACTGCAGAATATGGAATGCTACCTCGATCAACACCTGTGAGAATGCTTAGAGAGTCTACTGCAGGAAGAGTGGGAGGTAGAACCCATGAAATTCAGAGATTAATCGGAAGATCTCTACGAGCCGTTGTTGATCTTGAAAAACTTGGCGAAAGAACTATTTGGATTGACTGTGATGTTATTGAAGCTGATGGAGGCACAAGAACTGCAGCTATAACTGGTGGATATGTGGCTTTACAAGAAGCTATAAAAAAGGCAATGAATACAGGAATGTTAATAGAAAATCCTCTAAAAGATTGTGTTGCTGCTGTAAGTGTTGGAATCATAGGTGGAGAACCAAGGCTTGACCTATGTTATGCAGAGGATTCTCAAGCAGAAGTAGATATGAATGTAGTTATGACTGGAGAAGGTAAATTCATAGAAATACAAGGTACTGCTGAAATTTTACCTTTTTCAAAAGAGAACTTATTTCAACTCTTATCCTTAGCTGAGAAGGGAATAAGGGAAATATTTCGAATAATTGGTCAACATTAAATCAAGGATTTACTAAAAATTTATTAATCTTTTATAATACTCAACATGAATATTGCAATTGCATCAGATCATGCAGGATATGAGATGAAAAATTTCATAAAAAATGTCCTATTTGAAATGGGACATAAGGTGATAGATATGGGAACTGATTCCTCTTGTTCTGTTGATTATCCTGATTACGCAGAGGCTGTTGCAAAGGCAATTTCTGAAGGACTCTATGAGAGAGGAATTTTAATTTGTGGCACAGGAATCGGGATGTCAATTGTAGCAAATAAATTTAAAAATATAAGAGCTGCTTTATGTAATGATATTTTTACTGCTAAAATGTCTCGACTTCATAATAATGCAAATATTTTATGTATAGGAGCAAGAGTTATTGGCATAGGAGTAGCGGAAGAGATCGTAAAAACCTGGATTAATACTCCTTTTGAAGGTGAAAGACATGTAAGAAGACTTGATAAAATAAATCTCATAGAAAGGAAGGTTATTAAAGAGTGAAAATGAAGTCATTAAAGGAAGTAGACGTAGAAATTTATAAGCTAATTAAAATGGAAAAGAAAAGAGAGACAGGTAAAATTCTTATGATTGCTTCGGAAAATTATGCAAGTAAAGCAGTTATGGAAGCCCAAGGCTCTCTTTTTACAAATAAATATGCAGAAGGTTATCCTGGTAGAAGATACTATGGTGGATGTCAGTATGCTGACGAAATAGAGAGACTCGCTCAAAATAGAGCCAAAGAACTCTTCGGTGTAGACCATGTAAATGTTCAACCTCACTCAGGAACGCAAGCAAATATGGCTGTTTATTTTGCTTATTTACAACCAGGGGATACAATAATGGGGATGAGTCTTACACATGGAGGCCATTTATCGCATGGTTCCAGTGTAAATTTTACCGGAAAGCTTTATAAGACTGTTTTCTACGGAGTTGATAAAGAAACAGGATACATAGATATGGATGAGGTGAGAAGACTCGCCTTAGAATACAAACCAAAAATAATAATAACCGGAGCAAGTGCCTATCCAAGAACTATTGATTTTAAAGCTTTCTATGACATAGCTAAAGAAATCGGAGCATACTTAATGGCTGATATTGCTCATATAGCAGGATTAATTGCAGCTGGTGTTCATCCTTCTCCTGTACCTTATGCAGATTTTATAACAACCACAACTCATAAAACCTTAAGAGGTCCAAGAGGTGGGGTAATAATGTGTAAAGAGGAATATGCAAAAGCAATAGATAAGGCTGTTTTTCCTGGTATTCAAGGCGGACCCCTTGTTCATGTTATAGCAGCAAAAGCAGTAGCTTTTAAAGAAGCTTTAACACCAGAGTTTAAGGATTATCAACAAAGAGTTGTAAAAAATGCGAAAGCTCTTGCTGAAAGTCTGAAAAGAAGAGGTTTTAAACTGGTTTCAAATGGAACCGATAATCATCTCATGCTTGTTGATTTAACTAACTTCAATATCACAGGCAAAGAAGCTGAAGAAGCTCTTGATAAAGCAGGAATAACTGTTAACAAAAACACAATTCCTTTTGATACAAAACCTCCCACTGTTACATCAGGTATTAGAATCGGGACTCCCTGTGTGACTACTCGGGGAATGGGAGAAGAAGAAATGGAAGAGATTGCAGAGATTATCAGCAGAGTAATTAAAAATATATCAAATGACTCAGTTATAAAAGATATGAGCAAAAAAGTCCAAACTCTCTGTAAAAAGTTTCCTATTTATTGATCTTTTCTCAGTTCTTTAAAGAATTCTTTTAAAATGTGGCGGCATTCTCTTTCAAGAATGCCCTTTTTTATTTCTACTTTATGATTCAATCTACTATCCTGTAAGATTCTATAAAGACTTACTACTCCACCACCCTTTGGATCTTCACATCCAAAAACAACTCTCTTTATTCTTGCATTTACAATAGCTCCGGCACACATGATACAAGGTTCCTTTGTAACATACAAAACCGCATCCTTTAGTCGCCATGACCCTATCCTCTCCGATGCCTGTCTTAAAGCCAAAATCTCAGCATGGGCAGTAGGATCAAAAGTTGTCTCCTTTTGATTATGAGCTTTTGCTATAATTCTATCATTAATAACAACAACTGCACCTACCGGAATTTCCCCTTTTTTATAAGCTTTTTTTGCTTCTTCTAAGGCTTCTTTCATGAAATATTCGTCAGAAGCCAGTTGGTCCACTCTTCAATACCCTGTCCTGTTTTACATGAAATTTCAAAAATTTTAATCTTTGGATTTAGAAATTGGGCATCCTTTTTAATTTTTTCTATACTTACATCAAGTAAGTCTTTCAGATCTATTTTATTTATAAGTAAAACAGAGGATTCTTGAAACATGAGAGGATATTTAAGAGGTTTATCATCTCCTTCTGTTAAACTAAGAACCATTACTTTAATGTCTTCTCCTACTTTGAATTCAGCAGGACATACAAGATTACCAACATTTTCTATGAAAAGAATATCTAAATCTTTTAAGGGTAATTCTTTTGCTGCCTCAGCAATCATATTTGCATCAAGATGACAAGCTCCCTCTGTATTAATCTGAACTACAGGTACTCCTAATTTATCGATTCTTTCAGCATCATTTGTTCCGGTAATATCACCTTCTATAACTCCCACCTTCACTTTATCTTTTATACTCTCAATTGTTTTCTCCAGTAGAGAAGTTTTACCTGCACCAGGAGAACTCATTAGGTTTACTACATAAACCCCTGCCTCTTCAAATATTTTTCTGTTTTCCTCTGCTATTCTGTCATTAGCATCAAGTATCTTTGTGGTAACTTTGATTTTCATCGCTTACCTCCATTTCTGTTATATTAAGTTCTTTACCTGAGACTAATTCTGTGGAGAAACTTCCACAATTAGGACATTCAAATATTAAGTAATTTTCATTGCTTTCAAATCTATTTCCACAATCTTTACAAATCCCGCTCACTGGAATCTCTTCTATAATTAAAATAGCTTTATCAGCAATACTTCCCTCTTTTAAAACATTAAAAGCAAAAAGCAGGGCATCTGTCATTATTCCAGTTGCCCTGCCTACATTAATTTTTATTGATTCTATCCTATTGTAACCATTATTTTTACACTCTTTTATTGCAAGACTGAGCAGTTCATTGGCAATTGATGCCTCATGCATCAGCTTTCTTGCTCCTTTTCACGACTTATTTCTTTTTCATAGGCCTCTTTCCCTGCTTCAACAGCTTTTGTTATTGCAGATTTTTTTTCATCTAACGCTTCTTTTGCTTTATCAAGAGTAGAGGAGATTTTTTCTTTTGCTTCCTTAATATAAGCTTCTGCTTTTTCTTTCACTTCCTCTGCGGTCTCTTTTATCTTTGTCCTTGTTTCTCTACCGGCTTGTGGAGCTAAAAGTAAAGCCAATCCAGCTCCCACAAGACCACCTAATAAAAAAGACATAAGTATAGATTTTGCGCTAAAGCCTCTTTCCTCTTCCATTTTACTTACCTCCTTTTTTTATATTTTCTAAGAAAACACTGGCAGCAACCTGAATTGCAGATTTTAATGCATTGCTTTTAAATTTTAGCGAATTTTTCAATCTCTCTACTGTTAATACTAATTCAGATATAATAAGACTTAGTTTTTCTACTGTGATTGATAATTGTTTAATTTTGTAAGTTACTTCATTTACATCCTCTACAGAGGTCTTTATACCCTCAATAACTCTTTCTGTTTCCTGAATGGTGGGATCTAATTTTGTTTTTGTAGTTATTAAAAATTCCTTGAAAGCATTTATGCCCCTTCTTAATTCAATGGCAACTATAGTAAGAAATATAAGAGCTGCAATAAGACTTAAGGTAGCCAGAAAATATCCAATGCTTAAGATAATTATCCATGTTTCGCTCATAAAACCTCCTTTACTAAAAGGATAACATTTTAAGTATTAATGTGGCAAATTTATTAATTTTTTTCTAACGTGATAGACTCTCTGCAAAACAGTAACCCAACTTAATAAGTTAAGAATGAAGACGGTAAAATATAAGTAAGTAGAAAGACATCCGAAAGCAAGAAAAATAAGCCTTTCAGGTCTCTCTATAATCCCTACATTGCAAGACACTCCTAATCCTTCTGCTCTTGCTCTTACATAAGAGATTAAATAGGAAGAAATCATACATAAAATAGTAAAAATAAAAGCTTCTGTGTGGTTGTATCTGTAAAAATACCAAGCTACTCCAAGAAATATAAAGCCATCACCAATCCTATCAAGGGTTGAATCAAAAAGAGCTCCAAATCGACTTGCTCTTCCGTTCACTCTGGCAAGGACGCCATCTAAAAGATCGAAAGTACTTCCTAAAAGAATAAAAATACCTCCCCAAAATAAATTAAAGGGAATTATAAAACCTGATAACGAGGTTATAAGCATGCCAATAAAGGTAACTATATTGGGATTAATCGGAATAGCTTTTGCTAAAGGTGTTAATGGTTTATCTAAAAAATGACTAAACTTTTCACTTAACAATCTATCTTTCCCTCTTACCTGCTATAAACTCCTCCACCATATTTTTTGCTACATCATCAGGATACTGAATCTTGGGATGCTTCATAAAATAGGCAGATGGTGATATTAGTAGACCACCTATACCTCTATCAAGGGCTAACTTACAGCACCTTATGGCATCAATGACAACTCCAGCACTGTTTGGTGAGTCTTCTACACTTAATCGAAGCTCTAAATTTATCGGTACATTACCAAAAATCTCTCCTTCAATTCTTAAAAAACATATTTTATTGTCATTTAACCATGGAATATAGTCCGAAGGTCCAATATGAACATTTTCTAAGGATATTTCATGTTTAATCTGACTTGTTACTGCCTCTGTTTTGGATATCTTTTTAGAGGTTAATCTGCTTCTATTTAGCATGTTAAGAAAGTCTGTATTACCACCTACGTTTAATTGATAAGTATTTTTAATTCTTACACCTCTGTCCATGCACAATTTACTCAAAACTCTGTGGACGATTGTAGCTCCAATCTGGCTTTTTATATCATCACCAATTAATGGAATTTTTTTCTCTTCAAATTTTTTTATCCATTCATCATTTGATGCAATAAAAACAGGGATGCAATTTATGAAAGCAACACCTGCATCAAGGGCACACTGAGCATAGTATTTAGTTGCTTCCTCTGAACCTACAGGAAGATAGCTCACTAAGATTTCTGCCCCTGATTCCTTTAAAACCTTAACCACATCTACAGGCTCTTCATTGGCTGGAATGAATGTTTTATCTTCAGAATAATCCTTCATATGTTCAGCAACACCATCAAGAATAGGTCCCATTGAAACTTTTACAGAGTATTCGGGTAAATCAGCATAGAAAATTTTAGTACAATTAGGTTTTGCAAAGATAGCTTCTTTGAGAGGTTTATTAACTTTTCTCTTATCTATGTCAAAAGCTGCTACAATTTCAATGTCTCCGGGTAGATAGCCACCCAGATTAAAATGCATCAATCCTGGTATTTGTCTTTCATGTAGATGCTTTTTATAATACTCAATTCCTTGAATTAAAGCACTGGCACAGTTTCCGATTCCTACAATTGCAAGCTTTATTTTTCTCATAAAGGTCTCCTCATAATTTGTTTTTGGTTTGAAAAATGCTAAAACAAAATTTTATAAACTAATAAATGTCTTTATGTCAAGCTTTAACATATTGATTTAATTAAGCATTGGATTTTACAATATCTTTTGACCATGAATTCCACATCAGAACATATAAATAATTTTCTGAATTATATAAAAATTAAAAATAGCGATTCTCCACATACCCTCAGGGCATATAAAAAAGATTTAGAAGACTTTTTTAACTTTGCAAAACTTGAAATAGAAAAAATAGACTCCTTAGTAATAAGAGGATATGTTTCCGATCAGATCTTAAAGGGTAAAGCAAAAACAACAGTAGCAAGAAAGCTTTCTACTATTAGATCTTTTTTTGCCTACCTTTATTCTGAAGGAATAGTTAAAAGAAACCCTGCACGTGGAATTCTTTCATTAAAAGTGAAGAGATCTTTACCAAAATTTTTAACAGTAGATGATGCCTCTAAACTAATGGAAGCACCGCAAGAGGAAAATTTTATTGTGCAAAGAAATAAAACAATTCTTGAGCTTCTCTATGGGTGCGGAATAAGAGTTAGTGAACTCTGTGGGTTAACAATAGAAGATATTGACTTAAGAGAAGATCTCATAAAGGTGAAGGGTAAAGGAAATAAAGAGAGAATAATTCCAATTGGTAAAAAAGCTAAGGAAGCATTAAAAAAATATCTCGCTTTAAGACAACTTTTAAAAATAAAAAAATTACATTTTCAAGAAATTTATCTTTTTATAAATAATAGAGGGAAAAGACTTTCTGATCGTCAAGTAAGGCGCATTGTGGATAAATATGCAAAAGCTATAGGAATATTAGAAAAAATAGGACCTCACACTCTTAGACATACTTTTGCCAGTCATCTACTAATGGAAGGAGCTGATCTGAGAGTCATCCAAGAATTACTTGGTCATTCATCTCTTTCAACTACCCAAATCTATACTCACATAGATTTCAGACATTTAATAGAAATTTATGACAAAACCCATCCCCTCACAAAGGAGGACAAGTAAATGGATTTTTACGGTACAACAGTTTTATGCGTAAAGAGAGAAAACTCAGTTGTTATAGCCTCTGATGGACAAGTTACTTTTGGTAATACTGTTTTAAAACATAATGCTAAAAAAATCAGAAGGCTATTCAACGGCAAAGTTCTTACAGGCTTTGCAGGATCAACAGCAGATGCCTTTACTTTGTTTGAAAAATTTGAGGGAAAACTTGAGACCTATAAAGGGAATCTCTTGAGAGCAGCGGTAGAGCTTGCTAAAGATTGGCGAACAGACAAAATTTTAAGAAGACTCGAAGCTCTTTTAATAGTAGCTGACAAAGAGCACATCTTAATTATCTCAGGCAATGGAGATGTTATTGAGCCGGAAGACCAAATTGCTGCCATTGGCTCCGGAGGTCCTTATGCATATGCTGCAGCAAAGGCACTTTATGAAAATACAAACCTTACTGCCAAGGAAATTGCCTCAAAAGCATTACAAATAGCATCTAAAATATGTATATATACAAATACAATCATATCAATGGAGGAACTGGATTAATGGAAGACCTTACACCAAAAAAAATAGTAGAAGAGCTTGATAAATTTATAATTGGACAAAATGCAGCAAAAAAAGCTGTGGCAATTGCCTTAAGAAACAGATTTAGAAGACAACTTCTTCCGAAAGAATTAAGAGATGAAGTGCTTCCTAAAAACATACTCATGATAGGTCCTACAGGAGTTGGAAAAACTGAAATTGCAAGAAGATTAGCAAAACTTGTTAATGCTCCTTTTGTGAAAGTAGAAGCATCAAAATTTACAGAAGTTGGATATGTAGGCAGAGATGTGGAATCCATAATTAGAGATTTAACAGAAGTAGCTATGAACATGGTTAAGCAAGAACATACTCTAAGAGTCCAAGAAAAGGCAAAGCAAATGGCAGAAGAAAAAATTCTTGATATTCTTCTACCTCAGCCTCGCTTCTCAAAAGAACTGAATGAATTTGATGAAAAGACAAGATATAATGAGACAAGAGAAAAACTAAGAAAACAATTGAAAGAGGGAGTTCTTGATGAAAGATACATCGAAATTGACTTAAAAGAGAAAGTTATCCCTTTTGGTGTTATCTCAAATGTGGCAATGGAAGAGATAGAGATAAATCTTAAAGAAATGCTTGGAAGTTTTCTACCTGAAAAAGTGAAAAGAAAAAAGGTTAAAGTATCAGAAGCTCTTAAAATAATAACTCAAGAAGAAGCAAATAAATTAATAGATATAGAAAAAGTGACAAAGGAAGCTATAGAAAGGGTTGAACAAACAGGTATAGTATTTATAGATGAAATTGACAAAATTGCAACTCGAGGTAGCTCCTACGGCCCTGATGTCTCCCGAGAAGGTGTTCAAAGAGATTTACTTCCTATTGTAGAAGGTTCAACTGTTACGACAAAATACGGCCCTGTAAAAACGGATCATATTTTGTTTATTGCAGCTGGAGCTTTTCATCTCTCAAAGCCTTCAGATTTAATACCTGAACTACAGGGTAGATTTCCAATAAGAGTAGAACTTAATTCCTTAGGTAAAGATGAATTTATAAGAATTCTCACTGAACCAGACAATGCTCTAATAAAACAATATGTGGCTTTGTTAAGTACAGAAGGAGTCTATCTTGAATTCACAAAAGAAGGGATAGAAGAAATTGCTACTATAGCTCAAGAAGTTAATGAAAAAACAGAAAATATTGGAGCCAGAAGACTTCATACAGTAATGGAGAAACTTCTTGAAGACATATCCTTTAATGCTCCAGACCTTCAAGGACAAAAAATAATTATAGATGCCAAATTCGTAAGAGAAAAACTAAGTGAAATAGTAAAAAGTGAAGATCTCAGTAGATACATATTATAATGGACATAATATTTTTTTCTTAGCTTTAACTTTTTCTATGTTCATACTTTTATCTTGTGCACCTAAAAAATATCAGTCATTAGAATATGTTCCTGAAGGAGTTCAAAGAGGCATTGCTTCTTGGTATGGCTCAGAATTTCACGGAAAACCTACTGCTTCTGGAGAAATATACAACATGTATGATTACACCTGTGCCCATAGAGAGTATCCTTTTGGAACAAAATTAAGAGTTATTAATTTGAAAAATAGCAAAGAAGTAATATGTACTGTAAATGACAGAGGTCCTTTTATCCCAGGAAGAGATATTGATCTTTCTTATGAGTCAGCAAAACAAATTGGACTTATTGGACCAGGGACAACAGAAGTATTAATTGAACCAATTGGAAGGGACTACCGGTATGTGCGTGAAGTAAAGTACACTCCCATAAGAGGTTTAGTAACAATACAAGTGGGAGCTTTCAAAGATAGAGAAAATGCCTATAAATTAAAGCAAGCTCTCAATCTAAAATACAGAAATGTTTACATAAGAGAAGTGACCCTAAAGGGAGAGACTTTATACAGAGTCCGTGTAGGGAAATTTAATGATTATAATGAAGCTTACAAAATAGCAAAAAACATGGCTCAGGAAGGTTACAGAGTTTTAATTATTAGTTATGACGGAGGTTTAAGAGATGAAATTTAAAAATTTTGAAGATGTTGTGAAATTTCATGGACATAGCTGTCCAGGTCTTGCATTAGGTTACAGAGTAGCTTTGGCTGCCTTGGAAGAGTTAAACATAGAACATGCACAAGATGAAGAATTAGTATGTATAGTGGAAAATAACTCCTGTGCTGTTGATGCAATTCAAGTAATTACAGGTTGCACCTTTGGCAAAGGAAATTTAGTATTCAAGGACTACGGGAAACAAGTATATACTTTTTTTGATAGAAAAGGAGGGAAAGCAATTAGAATCTCAGTTGATTTCCAATCCAAAGAGACCGAAGAAGAAAAAAGAATATGGCAAAGATTTACAGAGGGAGATAGAAGTGCAGAAGTCATTGAATTCATAAATAAAAGAAAAGCTCAAAAAACAAAAAGAATTCTTGACGCAACTAAGGAGGAAATCCTCAAAATTTCCTATCCTTCCTTTGAGCCTCCAAAGGAGGCAAGAATATTCAGAAGCATAAAATGTGAAAATTGTGGAGAAAAAACCGCAGAAGTAAAATTAAGACTTCTCAATGGAAAAGTCCTATGCATACCATGTTTTGAGGCTCTTCTATGAAAGAGATAGAGGTCACTCTCACCGGAATTGCTCATCTTGGTGAGGTTATAGGTAAATATGATGGTAAAATAGTATTTGTTCCCTTTGGTATTCCAGGAGAAACAGTTAAAGTCCAAATACTCAAAGATGAAGGTGATTACCTGAGGGGGAAAATTGTTGAAATAATTGAACCATCTTTTTTTAGAGAGATTCCTCCTTGCAAACTTTTTGGCATTTGTGGCGGATGTAGTTTTCAACATGTAGCTTACATTTATCAGACAAAACTCAAAGAAATAGTCCTTATTGAACAACTTAAAAGAATAGGAAAATTTGAAAACCCTGAGGATTTTACTAATTTGACAATTAAAGCTGAAAATCCATACAACTACAGAAATAGAGCTGATTTTTCAATTAACAGAGAAAAATTGTTAGGATTTAAAATGAAAGGAACCCACAAATTTATTCATGTAACATATTGTTATATAATGCACAGAAAAATTAACGAAATTCTCGCACATTTGCAAGGGAAAAATCCAAAAAGAAAAACTCATAATGTAACAATAAGATATGGAGTAAATACAGATACCTCTCTTGTTCAACCAGCTTTTGAAACTGAAATAATTGAGACTGGTCAAAATTACTACTATGAAAAATTATTAGGCAGAGAATTTAAAATATCCGCACCTTCTTTCTTTCAAGTTAACACCTATCAAGCAGAAAAGTTAATAGAAAGTGTACTCAAATTTCTTACAAAAGATGATAAAACAATAATAGATGCTTATGCAGGCGTAGGTACTTTTACAGCCTTTATTGCTCAGAGAGCAGACCGAGTAATAGCTATTGAAGAGAGTCGTTCCTCTTACAAAGATGCTCAAGTAAATCTCAAAGACTTCGATAATATAACATATTTATGCGAAAAAACAGAGGAAGCTCTCTACAGAAAAGATATAAATGCTCATGCCATAGTCATTGATCCTCCAAGAATTGGTGTGGCAAAGACAGTTCTTGATGCTATATCAGAAAAAAGAATAAAAAAGATCGTATACGTATCCTGTGAACCTTCTACCCTTGCAAGAGACCTGAAATATTTAAATGAAAAGGGATATAAACTAATAGAAGTTCAACCTATTGATATGTTCCCTCAGACATATCACATTGAAAACGTGGCATTAATGATTCTTGAATAAAAAGGAGGAAAAAATGTCTTTTAAAATTAACTTGAATGATGTCAAAATGGAGAATCATCCGAAATTCGATGGAGTAAAAATTGGATTTATAGTCACAAAAAAGCAGCATCCTGAATTGAGTATCACAATCCTTGAAATTGCACCAAATATTCAAATTCCCTTACATACTCATGAAAAAGAAATAGATTCAATTTTTATATTGGAAGGTGAAGGTGAAATTTTTATGAATAATGAATGGATATCCGCAAAAGCAGGAGATATAATTGTTGTTGGAAACAAGGAACTTCACGGATTAAAAGCCATGAGAAATACTTTAAGATGCTATGTAATTCATGCTCCAGCCTTATGGTAATATTGACAAAGAAAAGTACAAAAAAATTATAATTCATAAATGGGCGATTAGCTCAGGGGGAGAGCGCTTCCTTCACACGGAAGAGGTCGTGGGTTCAAATCCCTCATCGCCCACCAAGTAAAATCAAGGCCTGCATAAATTCTATTTAATTTAAAAATATTCTCCCATGAGTTTAGGTATTTAAATTTTCCTTAGGGATTAAAATTTAGTAATCAACAAGAAAGTATTAGGGAAAATTCAATGATTTTTTGAAGTATCTTATAGAGCTTTCATGAAATTTTTCTTTTAATTAATAGGCGCGGAGGGGATCGAACCCACGACCTCTTCCGCGTCAAGGAAGCGCTCTCCCACTGAGCTACGCGCCTGTGATTAGAAATTATAACCAATTAAACCGTTATAATGTCAACTTCTTATAAACCTACTGTTGTTCCTCTAATGAAATGTGACAGATAATTAATA
>CALDSV010000021.1 GCA_937924475.1 uncultured bacterium | reverse complement strand
TTTTATACTTATTGCTAATTCCTTTGATATCTCTATTAAACTTTTCCCTTGAGCTATCATTAGAAATACTTGGAATTCTCTTTCAGAGAGTTTTTCATGGGGTTGAATATCTTTAGGTTTTTGAATATAAGAGATAAGTTTATCAGAAAAACTATCAGGTAAGTATTTACCTCCTTTTATTATCTTATTAATTGCTTTTGTTAATTCCTCAGGATCAGCTGACTTTGTAAGATAACCATTAGCTCCCATTTTCATGGCTCTTATAGCATATTGCTCCTCTGGATACATGCTGAGAAATAGAATTTTTGTATCAGGCTTAATAGTTTTTATTCTCTTAAATGTTTCTAAACCGTTTATTTGAGGCATGGCAATATCAAGAAAAATTAGATCAAAGTTATCAGTCTGTACCATTTTTATTGCTTCAAATCCGTTATTAGCTTCCTTACATTCACCAATTAAAGGTAAATCAAGCAAAATTTCCTTCAATCCTTTTCTAAAAAGAGTATGATCATCTACTATTAAAACTTTTATTTTACTCATTTTTTATGGGAACAGACAAAATCACCTCTGTTCCTCCTCCCTCAGCTTTTTTTATATCAATGGTAGCATTTATAGAGTATGCTCTTTCTTTCATCGCCATTAGACCAAAAGACTCAGGACTTTTTATCTTACTTTCCTCAATACCAATACCGTTGTCTTTCACTATAAGCAAAAGACTTCCGTCCACCCTATGGAGTTTTATATACACCTCTGTAGCATTGGCATGCCTTGCTATGTTTATAAGAGCTTCTTGGAAAATTCTAAAAATAATCAAAGATACTTCTTTTTGAATATTAAGATTTTCATTAGCTATATCAACATTGCAATTGATTTGTGTATTTTTTGCAAATTCCTTTGCTTGCCACCTTAATGCATCTTGCAAAGTTAGATGATCTATTAATGATGGACGAAGTTTATTTGATATATTCTGAATTTGTCTTATAATAGCATTAATAATACTAATACAATCTTCAATTTTTTCCAAAATTACAGAATCAGAAATTCTTCTTTTTATCCAAGATATATTAAGTTTTAAGGCTGTAAGGGATTGACCTAATTCATCGTGAATTTCCTTTGAGATTTCTTTTCTTTCATTTTCTCTTAAATTTTGTAAGTATAAAGAGAGTTTTCTTAATGCTTCTTTTGATTTTCTCAGTTCTTCTTCGATTTTTTTACGATAGGTTATGTCTCTTGCGATGGTTTTGGTTCTGAGGAGATTTCCTTTTTCATCTACTTCCACAAATACATTAAGCGCAGCAGTAAATACAGAACCATCTTTTCTTACAAAATCTCTCTCTATTTGAACATGGCTATATTTGTTTAAGTGAGGGAAAAATTCTAATTGAGCTTTTTTCGATTCCTCAGTCATAAAGTCAATGATAGGTCTTCCAATTATCTCTTCTTTTTTATAACCCAACATTTTTGCTTCTGTTTCATTACACTCAATTATAATTCCATTTTTGTCAACAGAATGATACATATCTGGAGCATTATCATAAAGATCTTTATATTTTTCTTCCGACATTCTAAGTTGTTTTTCAATTTTCTTTCTCTTTGAGATATTGATGGTAAGAATTACAATGACTCCAAAAGAAATAGCAAAAATCAATACTAAGGTAAATATAGTTTTCTTATATTTTACGAAGAACGTTTCGGGTAAATTAATTATTTTACTTTCCTTAGGTAATTTACTAAGAGATACTCTGAATCTTTGAAGTTCTTTATAGTCAAACATAAACTCATTGGGACTTTCTTTTATTATAGGAATTTCATCTGGTTTTTTACCTTTTAGTATCTCAAAACCAATCTCTCCTGCTTTTTTACCCTGTAAAAAAGCACTTGTTAATTTACCGCCTACTATACCTCTTCCTAAATAAAAATCCCATACACTGTAAATGGGAGATTTAATATGGGGATATAATAAATCAAGACTTTCTTCATAAGCAAAGAAATTACCTGTTTTGTCTCTATTTACAAGAAGCAGCAGAACAATACTTTTAGGAGGAATTTTTTCAACTTCCTCTTTTAGTTCTCTCATATCAGGATTTTCAATCATTATAAAGTTAGCTTTGTGGAAGAAATTGGAAGATACTTTGAGAAACTCTCTTTTCATTGCTAAACCGGTAGTTGTGATGTCATTTATCACATAAATTTGATTAGTATCGGGATGGAGTTTAAGAGCTATTTCAATAGTACCTAAAATATCAGTCTCTTCTGCAACACCTGTAAACCATTTTTTATATTTTTCAATTAATTTTTCATTAAAATTATTGATGCCACAAAAAACAACAGGTGTATCTTTAAATAATTTTTCGTAATATTTCAAAATAAAAATTAAGGCGTCATTGTCAGAAACAAAAATAAGCTTAAATTTATAATTTTTATACTTATTTTTCAATAAGTTAAAAATTCTCTCTTCATTTGTTGGAAATGGAAATCTTTTAGTGTCCATATATTCAATATAATATTCGATATTTTTTTCAAGAGGTTTTAAAGAATCCCTTATACCCTTTACAATATTGTCCGTCCAGCTTAAACCATGATGGTATGAGTTAAGGATTAATACATTATGCTTTTCTGAAAAGGCTTTAGAGGAGTGAAACAAAAATATAAAAAAAATGAAGAATAAAAATATCCTAAACATCCTCAGATTCTTTTAACCATTCTTTATATCTTCCAGCTCTTGGAATAACTCTTATTCCAGAAGGATCAATGTGGCATTTAAATCTGTCTTTTTCCTGATTAAATCCTATTTCTTCTCCTTCATAAATAACATTTTTTTTGTCTACTATCACTCTATAAAGTTTGCTGTTCTTTTTAATTATAACATTATCCATAATTAGGGATTCTCTGATTTCTGCACCTTTTTCAATTATCACTCCTCTTCTAAGTATAGAGTTTTCTATTTTTCCGCCATATATTATTGTCCCATCTGATATGATGGAATTTTTAATCTCTCCATCAAATATTTTTGCAGGAGGTGAGTCACTTTTAGAGGGATAAATAGGCCATTGAGAATTAAATATTTCAAAAACTGGTTTCTCTCCCAGCAAATCCATATGGGCCTCAAAATAAGCTCTTATTGTTCCCACATCTCTCCAGTATCCTTTTTCTTCATAGTCCCTTATTTGTGGTATGCTATTTTTTGCAAAATCATAGGAATACACCATACAACCCTTTTGGACAAGCTCAGGGATTACATTAGCTCCAAAGTCGTGTTGTTTTTGTTTTTCAGCTCGTATTAATGCTTCTATTAAAATTTCTGAATTAAACAAGTAATTACCCATAGACACAAATGCCATTTCTGGATTACCAGGCATAGGAGTAGGATCTTTAGGCTTTTCTTGAAATCCTATAATTTTTTGGTCTGTATCTGCAATTATCACACCAAAAGAAGAGGCTTCTTTAATAGGAACAGGCCGAGCAGCTACTGTAACTTGAGCATTTTTTTCTATGTGAAACTCTATCATTTGCCTTATATCCATTCTGTAAATATGGTCTGCACCAAAAATCAAAACATAATCAGGTTTGTGTTCTTTAATCAAGGCTAAATTTTGGAAGACAGCATCTGCTGTACCCTGAAACCATTCAGGACCCATTCGCATTTGTGGAGGAACTACTGTTACAAAGTGATCTCTACCTACCGATAAAAAACCCCAGTTTCTTCTTATATGTTCAATAAGAGATTGGGACTTATACTGTACAAGAAGATAAATAGAGTAAATTTGAGAATTAACTAAATTACTAAGTACGAAATCTACTATTCTGTATTTACCACCAAAGGGAACTGAAGGCTTGGATCTAAAGGATGTAAGAGGAAAAAGTCTCTCGCCTTTACCACCTGCAAGAACCATTGCTAATACCTTAGGAAGTGCCATTTTATCCCTCCCTATTTATAAAAAGTGTCCAGAAATTAGTTCTCTCCCATTTTTTTAAAAAACTCTCCCACTTAATGTATTCTCTTTCCTTTTGTCCTGAATTCACAATAACTTCCTCATTATTATAGCCAACCACAACCATGAAATGATATTTTTTATAAAACCAAAAACCTTCATCTATCATTACTATGAGGGGAAAACCTTTATTTATTTTATTACGGAGATCGGCTACAGAGCCTCTATAATTTTGTGCATAGAGACCAATTTTTTTTACATAAAGGAGCATATCAAAGTCAGAGGTTCCCTTTGCACCTTCGCTATAAATCTCTTTTGCAATTTCATGAGGAGTAATACTTATTCCTAAAAAATTTAAAACCATTGCTAAAGATGAAGGTCCACATTGATTATTATTTGAAATATAAAAGGGAACATTAGGTATTATCACTTCATAGGCAAAACCCTGTGATAAAGAAAAGATGAATGAAATGAAAAAAGCTATAAAAAGTACTTTTCTCATATTAACTTCTTTTTAATATCACAACTCTTTCAATTCCTGCAAGATCTTTAACTATTTTTACCACCTCGAAAGATTTTTTATAGGCTAAGGCTTTTATTATTGGAGCTTGGTTTTGGCCTATTTCAAAAAAGATATATCCTTCTTTCTTTAGATAATCATGGGCATCTTGAAGAATTTTTTCATAGTAAAAGATTCCCTTTTCACCACCATTTAAGGCTCTCTTAGGTTCATAGTTTCTTATTTCTGGTTGAAGAGTTCCTATTTCACTGGTTTTTATATAGGGAGGATTTGCAGTTATCCAGAAAAAAGATTTTTTTCTAAGAGGAGAAAATAGATCTCCCGCTAAAAAATATGCATTTTTAATGTTATTTATTTTTTTATTTTCATGGGCATACTTTAATGCTTTTTTTGAAATATCAATGCCTATTACTTTAAGACTGGGAAAATTTTTAGCAATAGCAAGAGCAATACAGCCTGAGCCTGTGCAAAGATCAAGAAGTATTTCATTTTCTCTATTGTCTCTTGCTATTTTCAAAAATTCCTCCACCAACACTTCTGTCTCTGGTCTGGGAATAAGAACACCTTCACCTACTTTAATTCGAAGATTGAAAAAAATGCATTCACCAATAATGTATTGAAGAGGTTCTCTTCTAAGTCTTCTCTGCACAAATTTATCTATCATCTCTAAGGATTTTTGTTTTAGGGATGGATTAAGAGTATAAAGTTTTATTCTATCAATTTTTAAAATGTGACAAATAATTTCCTCTGCTTCTTTTTCAGGAAAATCAAATTTATTTTCTCTAAGAATTTTTGAAATATCACGCAGTTTATCTAAAGCCTTCACATTTCTCTTAGCTTTTCTGCTTGGTAATGAGCGATTAAAGAATCGATTATTTCATCAAGATCGCCATTTAAAATTTGTTCTAACCTATATAGAGTTAAACCTATCCTGTGATCAGTAACTCTATTTTGTGGGAAATTGTAAGTTCTAATTCTTTCACTTCTTTCACCTGTACCGACTTGCTGTTTTCTTTCTGTTGCTCGCTCTGCTTCTTTTTTTTGTCTTTCCAATTCATACAAGCGAGCTCTAAGGACCTTCATTGCTTTTTCTCTGTTTTTTAATTGTGATCTTTCATCTTGGCATTGAATAATTATACCTGTTGGAATGTGAACTATTCTTACAGCAGAATAAGCAGTATTTACTGATTGTCCACCTGGTCCAGATGAACAAAAAGTATCGATTCTTAAATCTTTTTCCTCAATTTTAATATCCACTTCTTCTGCTTCTGGTAAAACTGCCACTGTAGCAGTAGAAGTGTGAATTCTTCCAGAGGCTTCTGTTTGAGGAATTCTTTGAACTCTATGAACACCGCTTTCATATTTTAATCTACTGAAAGCACCTTTGCCTGATATATTTGCGATTATTTCCTTGAATCCTCCCAGACCAGTGGGATGACTGTCTATAATCTCTACTTTCCATCCTTTTGACTCAGCATACTTAGAGTACATTCTGAAGAGATCTGAGGCAAATAAAGCTGCTTCCTCTCCGCCTGTTCCAGCTCTAATTTCTAAAATTACATTTTTTTCATCGCGAGGGTCTTTAGGTATTAGTAGAATTTTTAATTCTTGTTCTATTTTGGGTTTAAGTCTTTTTAGATTTTGAATTTCCTCTTCAGCTAAATCCTTTAAATCACCGTCTCCTGCTTTTAAAATCTCTTCTAATTCTTCAATATCTTGAATAACCTTTTTATATTCCCTAAATTTGCTTACAATTGGCTCCAATTCAGATTGTTCCTTAGAAAGTTTTAAAAATTCTTCTCTATTTGAAAAAATGTTTGGATCTGAAAGAGCTTCAGTAATTTTTTCGTATTTATTTTCAACCTCTATCAATTTATTTAGCATATTGTCCTCCCTCATTTAAATTATCATTCTTTTCTAAGGTCAAAACACTTTTTAAAGCCTCTACTGCTACTTCCAATTGTTTCAAATCAGGTTCTTTTGTGGTAATTTTTTGAAATAAGATTCCTGGTGCAATTATAATTTTACCAACTAATGAATTTTCAAGCCGAGAGGACATTTTGAGAATTTCATAGGATATCCCTGCAATAAGGGGTAATAGGAAAACACGACTTAAGACTTTTAATATAAAATTCCATGAGGAAGGAATTGAAGAGAATACCAAAATGCTTATTATAAGAACAATGAATATAAAGCTTGTGCCACATCTTACATGAAACCTCTTATGTCGTTGAGCTGTAGAGATTTCTAAGGAATTTTCTTTTTCAAAGGCATTAATTACTTTATGTTCCGCTCCATGATATGCAAAAATGCGATTCATTTGGGGCCAAAGTGATATGGAAAAAACATAAAGTATAAAAATTAAAACTCTCATAATACCATCTACAAGATTAAAGATAAAAGTATTTGTAAGAACAGCACTTAACAAGTAACCTGTAAGTTTTGTAAGGTATAATGGAAGTAAAACAAAAAGAATTAATCCGATAAAAAACGCTAAGATTAGTGAAAAAAATAAACTCCAAGGATTTGATTTTTCATCTTTGAAAAAAACCTTGCTACTAAAATCTATGGCTTTCATCCCTATCCAAAGAGTTTGAAGTAGTATGAAAAAACCTCTTAAAAGGGGAATTTTTGTATATAAGCTTTTGTCCTTTAATCTCTCCCTTTTAATAATAATTTCACCTTCAGGATTTCGGACAGCTACAGCCCATCCTTTAGATGATTTCATCATTACACCTTCAATTACAGCTTGTCCACCTATTGTTTTATTAGGATTTCTCATGGTTAGCCAATAAAAAAGGGTTAGAAATTCAGATAATCTAACCCCTTTTATTTAAATTGAATTTCTCTATTTTTTACCGTATTTTTTCATGAACTTTTCAACTCTACCTTCAGTATCAACTATTTTTTGTTTACCAGTATAAAAGGGATGACATTTTGAACAAATGTCTACCTTTATTAAAGGCTTAGTAGAACGGGTAGTAAATGTCTCTCCACAGGCGCATATAACCTTTGCTTCTTTGTATTCAGGATGAATTTTTTCTTTCATTTTTTCCTCCAAAATGTTTTCTTTTAATTTATAATTTTAAATTGAAATGATAGTTTTTAGCAAGTTTTAATGAGTTTCTACAAATTACTAAAGGAAGGATTGCTTATGTTGACTTAGATATCCGAAGTAATGACAGCAAAGTTATGGAAAGGCTTCCAATAAAACATTATTTCCTTCTGGTTAAAATAACGAATAAACATAGGGAAAGCATAAAAGGATAAAAGTTAATAGAGGTTAATTTTGTAAATCTTTTATTGAAAAATAAGGGAGTTTTTAATCTAACTCCTCTCTTAGTTTTTTTGCTCTCAGGATAAATTCCTCTATTTTATCTTCTGCTTCGTTATTTTTTAAGTAATATTTTATTTCAGCAATATTATCAAGGAAAACATGGAGCACATTTATTATATTGTCCCTGTTTAATAAAAAAATATCTTTCCATATTTCAGGGGAACTTTTAGCTATTCTCGTTGTATCCTTAAAGCCAGAGCCAGCATATTTAATAGAATTCCTCTCTATTCTGTCCACAGTGTTGACAAGACAAAAGGATAGTAAATGAGGTAAATGGCTCATGAGAGCATATAAACTGTCATGTTTTTCAGGACTCATATATTCAACAATAGCTCCAACATTCTGCCACATCTTAGTTATTTTATCTAAGGCTTCTTTATGGGTCTTATCTGTGGGAGTAATAATTACCTTTGCACCTTTGAAGAGGTTTGCCTTAGCATGTTCAAATCCGGTTTTATCAGAACCTGCTATTGGATGGGTTCCTATGAAATGGACACCTGAGGGAATTAATTCCTCTAAGGTCTTTACTACCCAATGTTTTACACTACCAACATCCATCAGTATACTACCAGTTTTCATAAAAGGAGATATTTCCCTTGTAATCTTTTCAAAAATCCGTAAGGGAGTGGCTAATACTACAAGGTCTGTATTTTTAACTTCTTTTAAAGAAAGTGTATATTCGTCAATAATACTTAATCTTTGAGCTTCAATTAATCTTTCTTTATTTCTACCAAATCCAATTATGGTTTTCGTTATATTTTTCTCCTTTAAGGCTAAAGCTAAAGAACCTCCTATTAAGCCTATGCCTATGATTAAAACAGAGTTAAATTTACACTCTTTCATTAAACTTCTCTGCCAATTGCTTCAGCAACAGCTTTTAATTTTTTCATTGTTTCTTCAAACATTTTTGGTGTAAGAGATTGTTCTCCATCAGAAAGGGCTTCTTCAGGATTTGTGTGAACTTCTATTAACAAGAGATCCGCTCCTGCTGCCACAGCTGCTAATGCCATTGGTTCAACTAATTCTCTCTTTCCAACACCATGACTGGGATCTACTGCTACGGGAAGATGACTAATAGATTTCAATAAAGGAACAGCACTTAAATCAAGAGTATTTCTTGTTGCTGTCTCAAATGTTCTTATTCCTCTTTCACATAAGATAACCTTTTCATTGCCCCGGGATAGAATATACTCTGCAGCCATTAAAAGTTCTTTAATTGTGGCAGACATGCCTCTTTTTAGTAAAACAGGCTTGTCAACAGAACCAACCTCCATGAGAAGTTTAAAATTTTGCATATTTCTTGTGCCTATTTGCAGAATATCAACATAATTAATCATTACATCTATATCTCTGGGATCCATTATTTCGCTAATTATGGGAAGTCCTGTTCTCTCTTTAGCTTCTTTAAGATATTTAAGGCCTTCTATGCCAAGTCCTTGAAAGGTATAAGGAGAAGTTCTTGGTTTGAAAGCACCTCCTCTAAGTAAGGAAGCACCAGCAGATTTTATTTTTTCAGCTATATCAAGTAAAGTTACCCTGTTTTCTACTGCACAGGGACCTGCAGCCACATGCACTTTTCTGCCGCCTATCTGAATTTCATCAACATTGATTATGGTGTCTGTTTTTTTGAAGTCTCGACTGGCTAATTTATAAGGTTTTAGAATTCTGACCACCTCTTCAACGCCTGGTATCGCTCTTATAGCATTCTCTTCATCTTCTGTGACTTTTGAGGTATCACCAATCACTCCAATAATTGTTCTTTCAGTTCCTCTTGAAATATGAGGTTTTAATCCCTTGGCTTCAAGTTTTTTCACTATTTTTTCAATCTGTTCATCACTTATCTCGGGTTTTAATACGATTATGTCCATGCTTTAACCTCCCTTTTAAAAAATTTTTTTAAAAGACTCTATGAAAGCTTCATTTTCTTCCTTAAGCCCGATTGTTACTCTAATCTGTCGAGGACCAACTGGTCTAATTATAACACCTAATTTTATAAGTGACTCAAAGACTTTCTTTGAAGAAATATTCTCTGGAAGTATTATATATATAAAGTTAGCCTCAGTAGGAATGAATTTTATATGTTCAATTTTTTCAAGCTCTCTGTAAAGATATTTTTTACCCTCTTCGTTTATTTGAATTACTTTCCCAAGATGTTCCTCATCACTGAGAGCAGCCTCAGCAGCAATTTGGGCTACAGTATTCGTATTAAAGGGCTCTCGTATTCTATTCATTTCTCTTATTATTTCAGCCTTTGCTATACCATAACCTATTCTTAAGCTTGCCAGTCCATAGGCCTTTGAAAAAGTTCGAAGGATCAGAATATCTCTACCCTGCTGAAAATACTCAAGCGTATCTGGATATTTATCGCTACTTACATACTCATAGTAAGCTTCATCCATTATTAAGAGAATATTATCAGGTAAGCTTTCCATGAATTTGTGGAATTCATCTCTGAAGTTTATAGTTCCTGTAGGATTATTAGGATTTGCAATAAAGATAATTTTAGTTTTTTGGGTAATCTCTTTGAGCATTCCTTCCAGATCATGTCTCCAATCTTTAAGAGGTACTTCTTTTGCGATACCTCCCTGACTTGTTACGCTCATGGCGTATACTATGAATGAAGGATTTGCCATAATAGCTTCATCCCCAGGACCTAAATAAGTTTTAACAGCTATATCTATGAGTTCATTGGAGCCGTTTCCTAAAATTATCTCGTCATGAGATAATTTTACTCCTTTCTGTAAGAATTTCTCACATAAAGCATTTTTCAGATAATATCCGCTGCCTTCTGGATATCTTGCCAACTCTTCTGGTTCCTTTAGTAAATCTTTGATAGCCTGAATAACTTTTGGAGAAGGGCCTAAAGGATTCTCATTAGAAGCAAGCTTTATGGCTCTCTTAATTCCTAATTCTCTCTCCACTTCTTTTATAGGTTTGCCCGGTATGTAAGGTTGAATTTTTTCTACATAGCTAAGGGGTTTAATCATTATTTTAGCCTCCTTTATTCAAAAATGGGATATGAACCTAAATGAACAATCTGAATACAGTATTTTTCTACTTCTTTTAAAGTTTCTTTTACCTTTTTATCATCTATATGTCCTATAAAATCAACAAAAAAAACATATTCCCATTTTCTTGTCTTTGAAGGTCTTGATTCTATTTTTGTTAGATTTATCTCTGAATCTTTGAAAGGCTTAAGGGAATTATATAGAGCACCTGGCTTATCTTGAAGAGTAAACATTATAGAGGTTTTATCATAACCGGTGGAAGGTGGAAAATATTTGCTAAGGATAAAAAATCTTGTATAATTATGCTTGTAGTCCTCAATATTTTTTGCGACAAATTTAAGCCCATATAAAGTTGCAGCAAATTCACTGGCTATTGCTGCTACTTCCTCATGAAGTGATGCTTGCTTTGCTGCTTCCGCAGTAGATGATACATCATAAAGAGGAATATTAGGCATATTTTTACTTAACCATTCTCTACATTGTGCTTTAGCATGTGGATGGGAAAAAATCCTTTTAATCTTTTCTTTTTCTCCACTAAGAGAGAGAAGATGATGAGAAATAGGGATAATTATCTCACCCCAAATTTTTACCTCATATTGCATAAACATATCAAGAGTAAAAGTAACAGTTCCTTCATTTGAATTTTCAATGGGAACAACTCCAAATTTACTCAATCCCTTTTCCACAACTTCAAAGACGCTTTTTATGTTATCTAAAGGTTCTAAGTTAACAAAACTACCAAAGTATTTTATTGCTGCAAGATGTGTAAAGGTACCTTCAGGACCTAAATAACTAACTTTTTGTGATTCTTGTAAGGCTAAAGTAGCTGAAAGAATTTCTCTAAATAAGACTTTAATTGTCTCAGAGGAAAATGGACCCTTATTTTTCTCAATAAGTTTATCTACTATTTTTTTTTCTCTCACAGGATCATAGAAGGGAATTTTCTTGGCGGTTTTGATCTCTCCAATTTTTAAGGCGATTTCAGCTCTTTTATTTAAAAGTTCAAGAATTTTTAGGTCAATCTCATCTATTTCTTCCCTTAAATTTTTTAAAATATCATTTTCCATTTTTTATTCTATCATAATGCTACTTAATTGTGATAAAATTTATCTCATGAAGGATTTGAGAAAAGACATGATGGACAGAGTGCTTAATTGGATTGCTTCCCATGATGATGAACCGCCTTATCTTTTGATTGATAGAGAGGTACTAAAAGAGAAAATAAATTTAATTGGTAAAGGAGTTAAAAATTCAAAGGTTTTTTATGCTGTTAAAGCAAATCCAGATATAGAGGTTATTAGATTTATTGAAAAATTCAACATTGGCTTTGAAATAGCCTCTGAGGGTGAACTTGCACTTCTTAAAGAGTTGAAAGTATCGCCAGACAGGATCATTACAAGTAATCCTGTCAAAACCTTCAAATTTTTAAAAGCAGCCATTGAGTATGGAATAGACTATTATGCCTTTGACTCTTTTGCAGAGGTAGACAAGCTTGCAAAATATGCCTCAGGTAAAAAAGTATATGTGCGTCTAAGTGTTCCCAATGAGGGAAGTGAATGGCCTTTAAGTAAAAAATTCGGAGTAGAAATGGAAGAGGCTGTAAAGTTATTAGTATATGCAAGAAATAAGGGGCTTGAGCCAGTTGGTATAACTTTTCATGTAGGATCTCAGTGTAGTAATATCTATAACTGGTATACAGCAATTGATAAGGCTCGACAGGTAAAAGAATTAGCTAAGAAAGAGAATATTCCCTTAAAGATACTTAACATTGGTGGGGGCTATCCCATAGAATATCTCAAAAAAGTACCTACCATTGAGACCATTGAAAGTAAAATTGATTCTATACTGCAGAAAAATTTTCCCGATACGGAGATCTTTATTGAACCTGGCAGAGCAGTTGTAGGAGATGCTGGAGTATTTGTATCTAAAATAATAGGTAAAGCTCAAAGAGGAGATGAAAATTGGTTATATATAGATGTGGGGGTTTTCAATGGATTGATGGAAAGTATCGGAGGTATTAAATATCAATATATTGTTGGTAGTAGAGGAGAAGAGAAAGAATGGACAATTGCAGGTCCAAGCTGTGATAGTTTTGATGTTATAGACAAGGGTGTTATTTTACCAGAACCTGATGTGGGTAGCCTCATACTTATCCTCTCTGCAGGAGCATATACCATATCTTATGCTTCAGAATTCAATGGATTTTCCATTCCAAAAACATTTTTAATATAGGAGGAATAAAATGATTAGATTTTTTGAAAAAGATCCTTATGCACCTATACAGTATACCTATGAGGTAGAGAAAATTCTCTACAAAGGTAGAAGTCCCTTTCAGGAGATAATGGTCTTTGAAAATTCTTATTTTGGTAAAATTCTTGTCCTTGATAATGTTGTACAGCTTACAGAAAGGGATGAATTTATCTATCATGAAATGCTTACTCAAGTTTTAATGCATTCTCATCCAGAGGCAAAAACAGTAGCTGTAATAGGTGGTGGAGATGGTGGTGCTGTAAGGGAGGTTTTAAAGCATGATTGTGTTAGTAAATTATATTTTATTGAGATTGATGAAGAGGTTATAAAGGTCTCGAAGCAATTTTTTCCATCGGTATCCTCTTCAATCGACGATCCCAGAGTGGAGATCAGATGCATGGATGGAGCTGAATTTATAAAGGGTATGGAGAATTCCCTTGATGTAATATTTGTAGACTCTACAGATATAATAGGTTTTGCTAAAAGTCTCTTTACAGTAGAATTTTTCAAATCAGTAAGAGATGCTCTTACGGAAAATGGGATGTTTGTTACTCTATCAGAGTCTTTAATTTTTCATAAAGACCTTGTCTATGAGGTACAAAATTCAATGAAACTCATTTTCCCAATTGTTGATCTCTATACTGCAAGCATTGCCACTTATGCAGGGAATTGGTGGACTTTTTCTGTTGGATCTAAATCCTTAGATCCACGCCAAATAAGAAAACCTATAAAAGTTCCTACAAAACTTTATACCGAAGAGCTTCATAAATCGTGTTTTTTACCAAGGGACTTGTATGATAAATTAATGAAAAAAGAACTTTTGTGGTAAAAAATTTCCTGTTAGTTAAGCCTTAAGGTTCTATTGATATAGCATTTCATTCACTACTTAGGAACCTAAAGCCTGTTAAGAAGGAAGTGAGTTTTAAAGGTAGACCTTAATCATAAATTGGCAAAATATAAGAATTTTTTGCTAAATTAAATATATTATTAAATTGAATTAGGGAGGAATTTGGGATGGAGAGAATTCCTATGACTCCAGAAGGCTATGAGAAGCTTAAGGAAGAATTAGATAGACTAATTAAAATAGAAAGGCCAGCAGTAATAAAAGCAATTGCTGAAGCCCGAGCTCATGGAGATCTTTCAGAGAATGCAGAGTATCATGCAGCAAGGGAAAAGCAATCTTTCATTGAAGGAAGAATACAAGAATTACAGGCAAAATTATCCCGTGCACAAGTTATAGATCCTTCAAAGCTAAGTCACGATAAAATTGTTTTTGGTGCAAAGGTTAAAGTTTTTGACCTTGATACAGAAGAAGAAAGAGAATTTCACCTTGTTGGTCCCGAGGAAGTAGATGTAAATAATGGGAAAATTTCTGTAACCTCGCCGGTAGGTAAAGCTCTTATAGGGAAAAAGGTAGGGGATCAAGTGACAATCAAAGCTCCGGCAAAAACACTAAACTACGAGATAATTTCCATAAGCTTTGAATAAGATAAATAAATTAAAGATCATTAAAAATCAAGCCTTAACTGATGAAATACATCTTCTTTCTTTGAAGGTTTCAGATCCCTTAGAAGCTAAACCTGGACAGTTTTTCTTACTGAAAATGAATGAAAGATATGACCCTTTATTAGGAAGGCCCCTAAGTATTTTTGATTTAGAGGGTGATAAAATAAGTTTTCTCTTTAGAGTTAAAGGTAAAGGTACAAAGATTTTGAGCAAACTTTCACTGGGTGAAGAAATACAAATTACAGGTCCTTTCGGTAGATGGTATCCTTTCCCTCAGGGAGAGTTTGCTGTAATTGCAGGTGGGATTGGAATTGCATCTGTATTTTATTTGATTAAGAAATTCCCCGAAAGAGCTTATCTTTTCTATGGAGCGAGGAATCTCAGTGAAATATTGTTTTATGAGGAATTAAAAAATTTATGCAAGGAAGTATTCATATCAACTGAATGTGGTAGGGGTGAATACAAAGGAGTTGTAACAGAGACTTTTAGAGAAAAAGGATTAAAACTTAACTTACCTATTTATGCTTGCGGACCTATGATTATGATTAAGGAATTAAGAAAAATATTAGAAGAGAATCAAAGTAACTTACAATGTTTTGTGGCTGTGGAAGAGAGAATGGCTTGTGGTTTAGGTGCTTGTTTAGGATGTGTTATTGAAACAACAGAGGGATTTAAGCGAGTTTGCACTGAAGGACCTGTCTTTAAAATTGATGAATTAAAATTATGAAGCCAAACACTGAGGTTAAAGTAGGCAAATTAATTCTTAAAAATCCTGTTGTTACAGCATCAGGAACTTTTGGCTATGGTCTTGAATATTCACAGTTTTTTGATTTAAGCCTCTTAGGAGCGATTGTCATAAAAGGTTTATCTATAAATCCAAAAGAGGGAAATCCACCTCCTCGAATATATGAAACTCCTTGTGGAATGTTAAACTCCATTGGACTTCAAAATATAGGTTATTCTTACTTTGTTAAAGAGAAGCTCCCTTTTTTAAAACGTTTTGATACAAAAATAATCGTAAATTTTTTTGGTGAAAATCTTCGAGAATACATAGAATTAGCAGAGAGACTAAACGACACTGATGGAGTTCATGCTTTAGAGATGAATGTATCATGTCCAAATAAGAATAGCCATTGGAGAAAAATGGGATTAATTCCAGAACTTCTTAAAGAAGCAGTGAGGGAGGTAAGAAAAGTTACAGATAAAACTTTGATAATAAAACTCTCTCCTCAAGTGACAGACATTGCAGAGATGGCGAAAATATGTGAAGATGAAGGAGCTGATGCCATATCCCTTATAAATACAGTGCCTGCCATGGTAATTGATATAAAGACAAGAAGAAGTGTTATAGGAAATCCTGTAGGTGGACTTTCTGGTCCTGCCATTAGACCCATAGCATTAAGGATGGTTTGGGAGGCATCAAAAGTAGTACAAATACCTATTATAGGAATAGGCGGAATAATAACAGCAGAGGACGCCTTGCAATTTTTAATTGCTGGTGCAAAGGCTGTAGCGGTAGGAACAGCAAACTTTATAAATCCTTTATCTGCCATGGAAGTAATAAAAGGAATTGAAAATTTTCTTATCACTGAGGGAATTAAAGACATTAATGACCTTATTGGAACAGTCACAGACTAAAATAATAACCTTACTTACGGATTTTGGTTACAGTGATCCTTTTGTAGGACAGATGAAAGGTGTTATCTTATCAATTAACCCTTCTGTTAAAATTGTTGATATAACTCATAACATTGAAAGGCATAATATTGAAGAAGCTGCTTATGTACTCTATAGTAGTTACAAATATTTCCCCTCCGGAACAATTCATGTGGCTGTTGTTGACCCTGAAGTGGGGTCAAAAAGGAAAGCAATAGTCGCTCAAATAGACGATCATTACTTTTTGTCTCCAGACAATGGCACAATAAGTTATCTAATAAGAGATAATAACTTTAAGGCGTTTGAAATAGAGAATCTAAAATACCTTTTGAAAAAAAAGAGTCCAACTTTTCAAGGAAGGGATTTATTCGCTCCTGCTGCTGCATTGCTTTCCAAGGGCATAAGAATCGAGGATTTTGGGAAAGCCCTCATAGAAGTTAAAAAATTTTCAATCCCTGAGCCAATCATAGTAAAAGAGAGGGAGGCACTCAAAATTTTAGGACAAGTTGTTCACATTGATCAATTTGGTAATCTCATAACAAATATAAGAATAGAAAAGGGAAAACCAACAAAAGCTATATTAAAAGGCCTTTCACTTCCCTTTGTAAATTTTTATTCAGAAGCAGCAAATAAGCCAGCTGCCTTGATAAACAGTGATGATTTAGTAGAAATTTTTTTATACAAGGGTAATGCTTCTGAAACCTTAAGCATAAAAAAAGGAACTCCAGTGGAGGTTTACATCAATGGATGAGATTGTTAAGGGATTAATTAAAGATGAAAATGTCTTAGTTGCGGCAGTTAATTGTACAGATACTGTAGAGATGTCGCGTAAAATTCATGATACTTGGCCAACGGCGACAGCAGCAATGGGAAGAGTTATTGCAGGAGCTCTCCTTCTTGCTTCAACCTTGAAAGAAAAACAAAAAGTAATGATTCAAGTAAAAGGTGATGGCCCTTTACAGGAGACAGTGGCAGAGTCTGATTGGCTTTTCAATGTTCGTAGCTATGTAAAAAGACCTCATATATATATGGGACTAAAAGATGAAAAGATTGATGTGGGAAGAGCTGTAGGCAAGGGATTTCTCAATGTAATAAGAGATCTGGGATTAAGGGAGTTTTATCAAAGTAGTGTTGCTCTTCAAACTGGAGAGATTGCAACAGATTTAGCCTATTATTTGAACGTGTCTGAACAAATACCTTCAGCTGTGTCACTTGGTGTATATATTGATGAGGATAATTCAGTAAAAGCCGCCGGAGGTTTTATGATCCAAACTATGCCTCAAACTAAATCTGAAATAATAGATTTTCTCGAAAGAAAGCTTCAGAGATGTCATTCTTCTTCCTCCATGATTCTTCAAGGCTTAGATCCGTTGCAAATGTTAGAGGAAGCCACAGGACTTCCCATAGAAATATTACAAAGAAGTAAAGTAGTCTATAACTGTCCTTGCTCAAAAGATAGAGTAATAAGGGCAGTAATAACCTTAGGAAAATATGAAATAGAGGAGATGATAAGAGAGGGTAAAACCATACAAATTGAATGTTATTTTTGTAAAAAGAAATATGAACTTACAGTAGATGAACTAAAAAGCATTTTGAGGGATATTTAAAAATCCCTGAAAAATCTCATCCCTCTTTTAAAACGCTAATTTTTTGTAGCACTGTAACCTTCTCAATTGTCAATGCCTCTCTTGTTATTGCGAGGGTACTTTAGCACCCGAAGCAATCTTATCTTCCACATTTTTTACCGAAAAAGCCTACAAAGGGATTGCCACGCAGTCCTTTGGATTGCTCGCAATGACGAGAAGGAGGTTGTCACGGCTCACTTAGTGAGCCTTGCAATGACCCTCTATTCTGTCATTACAAGGAGCGTAAGCGACGAAGCAATCTCAACCAAACAGTCATTGCGACCCCGAGCTTTGCGAGGGGGAAGTAATCTCGCCTTTGTACGCTTTTACTGTAAAAGGGGTGGGAGGAGATTGCTTCGCACCCTTATGGGTTTTGGCAATGACAAAGGGTAAAAGCAGTCTTGCAATGACATAAAAAATGTAGCAAGGCCCTTATACAGGACCCTTATACTTTGATTTAGTGTGCTAGATAGCACCTTACGCTGAACTTAATCCTCTTTTCGGAGATAAAAGATAATTTTTTTATAATGTCTTCCACCGATTGTCTATCCTTAAGAAGGAGAGTTTCATAGGTTTAACATTTTCACATAGTAATCAAAGAAGTAATGAAAAGAGTTGACAAAGGAACGAAATTTCATTAATATATTATTCATTATCAGTCAGAAGACTGATTAATTTTAAGCTTTAAAATATTCTATAAGTGGTCATGAAGGCCACGGTTTGGGCAGAAGCCTTAAGCCGTGGCTTTTTTATTTGATTATGTTAGCTAATGAAATAAAAGAGATTTCTTACTGGAATGAGAATACAAGATGGTATAAGCTTTGGCGCAAGCATAATCCATATCACGAGCCCATAAAAATTATTCTCTCAAATCTAATACCTCAGGGCATAAAAGTCCTTGATATAGGAGCAGGCGATGGTGTCCTAAGTTTTCACTTAATGAAGATAGGCTGTAATGTAGTAGCTTTGGAGCCTTCAGATTCCATGCAAAAATACATCTATGAAAACTCTATAAAATATGGAATAAATATAAAAATTGATCCAAGAAGATTTGAAGATTTAGCTTATTTTGAGCTTCAAGATTTCCAGCTTGCTTTGGCCTGTAATAGCTTACATCTTACTGAAGATGGACTTGAAGGCTCTTTACTTAAGCTTTTTAACTCCCAAATTGAAGGAGTTTTTCTTATTACCGAGAAAAATTTAGACCTTCCAAGTATTAATTTTATCTATCCTGAATACTCATTGATATTTAAGTATTCCTATATTTGTGAAAGCTCCTTTGTGTATCATGACCTTAATGAAGTTTTTGAACATTGGGAGTGGAGACACCGAAGAGAACTTTTTTGTGGGGAAAAAGAAAAACTCTTAAAATCCATATGCTTTAAGGGAGAACATCTCTATCTTAAAGATTATGCCTTGGTAAAAATCTTTTATTGGAGGAGGATAAAATGATTTTTTTGATTTTTTTAATCTTACTTTCCATGTTTACTATATCCTATGCAGAGGATACTACAAAAATTTATCAACTTGATGAAATCACTGTATCTGAAGAGAAAATTAAAGAAGAGCAGGCTACTCCTAATGCAACATTTGTTATCCCTGAACTTTTACTACAGGGAATAAGCTCTAATCTTGACGGAGCATTATTCAGACAAGCTGGAGTTGATGTGCAAAGACTGCATGAGATTGGCGGCGCTTTAGATGATGATTCAATTATTTTTTAAGTATATGGCAGCACCTAAGGCGCCTAAGTAATCGTGTTTTTCAGGAACGATAATTTTTTTATTTATCTGTCTTTCAATTAATTTCCTCAGTAAAGGATTCTCTGCACAGCCTCCAGCAAAGACAATGTCTTCCTCAATGTCTACTTTTTTTAGCATAGAGACTACCTTCTTTGAAATTGATTTATGGATTGCAAAAGCTATCTCATGCCGAGGCAATCCCTTTGTAATAAGAGATATGACTTCGGATTCAGCAAAAACAGTACACATGCTACTTATCTGTAAAGGAGTTTCAAGGTTTATATCTATATTTCCAAATTCATCAATGGAATAACCCAAGGCTGATGCCATTATCTCAAGAAATCTTCCAGTGCCTGCTGCGCATTTATCATTCATCTCAAATTTCTTTATATTTCCTCTTTCATCAAGTGTTATTATTTTTGTATCTTGTCCACCTATGTCAATTATTGTTCTACAAGTTGAAATCAAAGCCTTTGCACCTATTGCAAAGGCTTTGATTTCTGTGATGGTAGGAATTTTTCCATTAAAGCTCAAAAGGTGTCTTCCATATCCTGTTGCTACAATTTTTTCAGGCTTGTATTTTTTTAATATTTCTAAACTTCTATTTAGTGGATCATAGGAAGTTTCAATTTTTATCCATTCTTGTACCTCTCCTTTTTCAAACAATACAGCTTTTATGTATCTTGAACCAATGTCTATGCCAAGAACACTCATTTAAGTGTCTCAATAAAAGCTTCCACTCTTGTTTTAAGCTGGCCAAAATCTTCCATACTATAGTCTGTTTCAATTCGCAAAAAGGGAAAATCAATTTTTCTATCTATTTTAAAGGCTTCAATCATGTAGGGAGTACAGAATTGTAAGGCGTAGTGAATTACTCCATCTGCCTTTAAGTCTTTGTATAACTTTGTTACATTATCAATCCTTTCAGTATTGGGAGTGAAGCAAGCACAGTCAATACTCATATATCTTGAGGCAATCTTTTCTATACCTTCATCTATGGAGTTAAAGTTTTCATCAGTTAAATTCCTGAAATTTCTGTATCCTACACATGACTCCTCGCCTACCACGATGGCACCACTGTTTTCCACTATTGCATGAAGTTTCCAGTTAGGAATTGCAAAAGGACTTCCAGAGATTAAAATTCTCGGAGTTCCCTTTGGAACAACTCCCTCAGCTTTTTTCACTCTCTCTTCAATTTCATCGCAAAGTTCATTAACCTTCATTGTAAATCTTACAGGATCATCATAAAAGGCAATCTGATTTACCAGTAAAGAATCAAGCCCTGAAATAGGCGGTGGATCGTAGGCTCTAAGGCTACTTAGCCTCTGAAGAGCTTTCCTTTTCTGATTTACAATTTCAGTGGATTTTTTAAGAAAACTTAAGGTTATTTGTTTACCAGAGATTTCTTCAAGTTTATTTTTAAATTTTTTTACTTCATTGAGCCATAGCTGCCTGTCTTCTTCATTTTTCATGTTTGGAATTTCCATAACATACATCTTTTTTGTAATTTCATCAAAAATTTCATAAGCTTTCTTTTTTCCGTCACAGGTTGTCTCTCCCACAATTAAGTCTGTAAGTTCTACATAAGGACATAAACCTGAAAGCTTAAATCCCATGAAGGCTTTTATTAAAGCACAGGTGTTTCTCGGTACATATTTTTCAGCTTCTTCAAAGCCTACTTCAGCACCAGCACATAATCCCACATAAACTCCATCTACTGCAAGCACAAGCTCTTCAGGCACATAAACACAGAATGTTCCTATAACTTTTCTCTTTTCTTTTTTTGCCTCATAAAGTTCTTCAATTCTTAATCCATGAACTTCCGATATGACAAAATCAAAATATTTCATTCCTTCAGGCCTATTTTTCTGAGAAAGATAAATATTTTTGTAGGCATCAGAAAGGACAGATAAAAGTCCATCATGTTTAACTAAGTCTAATCCTAACTCTTTCCATAAAGGTGTGTAATCTTTGCTCATAATACCTCCCTTAAATTTTTATATAAAATTTAAACATTTCTGTGTTTGAGGTCAAATAGATTTTATTTATAATTTCTAATCCCATTGATAGATATTTTATTGAAATCTTAGTTTCTTAAAAACTCACGAATTCATTCTTTTAATAATCCTACGTAATATGCTATTGGTAAAATTATTGTATGTATTTTTTTATCTCCATATTAGACTTTATGGGTTTATGACATTCGCAATTAAACTTGGAAAAAAGAATTATGTTAAAATTAAGTTTGAAGGTGAAACTAAAAGGTTGGAAATTAATTTTTTTTATCTCTCTTTTGATACTTTTTTTAGGATCCATATCATTTCTTATTATTAAGCCTTCCAAAATAGAAAAATACAGAGTAGAAAAGAAAAAAATGGTAGTTTCTGTTTATGCCTCTGGTTACATTGATTCTTCTGATAGCGTATTAGTTAAACCAGAGGTGTCAGGACAAATAGAAAAAATTTTAATAAGGGAAGGTCAATCAGTTAAGAAAGGTCAGTTACTTCTAATCATATCAAATTCTCCTGTAAAGGAAAACCTTAAAGAGGTGGAAGCTCAACTTGCTTCTGTGAGAGAGAGACTAAAACCTGAGTCTGAATTTAGAAAGGAATTAATAAATAATATTGAAATTAAGAAGGCTATATTAGAAAATATAGAGAAAAATTTTAACAGAAAAAGAGCTCTCTTTGAAGAAGAATTAATATCAAAAGAAAAATTTGAAGATATAAAGAGGGAATATGAAGTAGCTAAAAGGGATTATGAAAGACAAATTAATCAATACAAAGACATTATTACAAATCTAAATTATCAATTTGAGAGCCTTAAAGCTAAAAGACAAGCTTTATCTTCTGAACTCAATAAATACTATATCAAAGCTCCCATAAATGGGAAAATTCTAAGGAGATTTGTTAATGAAGGTGATTATGTAAATCCCATGCAACAGAATGCTCCTTTGCTTTCTGTAGGTAATGAGGAAAACCTCGAAACAATTCTTTTTGTGGATGAGGAATACATTCCAAGAATAAAAGAGGGAATGAAGGTCTATGTTACCCTTGATTCTTATCCAGGAGAGATTTTTGAAGGAAATATTAAAACTATTGAAAGTCAATCTGATAGAACTACAAGAACTGTTAAAGTAAAGGCTCAAGTGAATTATATGAAACCTATATTTTTTGGATTAACTGTGGAGGCAAATGTAATTATCAGTGAAATTGAAGGAATTTTTATTCCTCAGTCAGCCTATAAAGATGGTTACGTAGTAGTTTTAGAGAGTGGTAAACCAAAAAAGATAAAAGTTAAAGTTTCCCCTGAAAAATATAGTGGTAATCTTCTTGTTTTAGAGGGCTTAACAGAGGGACAAGAAATAATAAAATGAATCATATATTTTTTGTGACCCTTAAGTTGCTTTTTGAGAGAAAAAGACAAACCATAGTAGCCATAATAGGTGTATCCATAGGTGTTGGAGCTTTTATTGCCATGGCTTCTTTAATGAATGGTTTTCAGAAATATTTTATTGAACAAGCCTTAGACTTGAATGCTCATGTAACCCTAAAAATAAAAGATGAACCTGACAAGGAAAGAATTTTAAGGAAAGTATATGGTGAAGGAGTAAGTTTTAGCATATTTGGTGCGAAACCAAAAGAACTTAAAGACAAAATAATCGACTATAAATTCCTAATCAAAAAATTTGAAAAAGATCCTAATATAATAGGTATAGCTCCCCATCTTACAGGACAGGGTATTGTGCGTTATGGAACTGTTGATAAGTCTGCCACTTTAGTTGGTATTGATCCTACCTTAGAGAGAAGAGCCTCAGTTATTGATAAATTTATTTCTAATAAAAAGTTAGATGTTCTTATCTCTGACAGAGATAGCATCATAATTGGCAAGCTCCTGGCAAGGGATTTAGGGATCGACGAGATGGGCAAAAAAGTAATAATTACTACTCCTAATGGGATCACTCATCTTTTTAAGGTAGTAGATTTTTTCGATTCAGGTATAACTATGCTTGATCAGACAAGGATATACATGAACTTGAAAACTCTTCAGACCATATTTAACAAACCTAATGAGGTAAATGAAATAATTTTCAGAGTAAAAAATGTTTATCAAGCAAATGAAATTGCTGAAAAGATAAAAAATGAAACTGGTTACTACACAGAAAGTTGGCAAAAAGCTTTCAGAAATTTTTTACAGCTCTTCAAAATCCAAAATTACATAACCTATATGATTGTTTTTGCAATTTTGATTGTTTCTGCCTTCGGAATATTTAATATTATAATGATGACTGTACTTGAGAAAAAAAGAGATATAGCTATTCTAAAAGCTTTGGGGTATGAAAATAAGGACATAATAAGAATATTCGTATTTCATGGAGTTACTATTGGATTCTTAGGTGCTTTATTTGGATGCTTACTTGGCTATGGCATTCAAGAGTTTTTAGCCTCTGTTAATGTGAGTGTTGAGGGATTAGTAAGGACAAAAGGTTTTGCCTTAGATAGAGATCCTCTTTACTTTATCTATGGAGTTTTATTTGCCTTTGTATTTTCCACCTTTGCAGCTTTTTATCCTTCCTATAAGGCTTCAAAACTTAATCCTATCGATATCTTCAGGAGCAGTGCTTGAGTATAGTTATTCAGTTAAGAGACATTAGTAAGAAAATTAGAGATGAGACTATACTGAAAAATATTAATCTATCCATATCAAAAGGTGAGTTCATAAGTATTATTGGTCCTTCTGGTTCTGGAAAAAGTTCTCTTCTTTATATCCTTGGTTTATTAGACATTCCAAGTAGTGGTGAAGTCTATGTGGAGGGAGAGAAAATCGAATTTACCGAGAGCAGTAAGATAGCTCATTTTAGAAATTTGAAATTTGGTTTTGTTTTTCAATTCCACTATTTAATTGCTGAGTTTAGCCTTCTTGAAAATGTTATGGTACCCATGGTAAAAGCTGGAATTAGCAGAGAAGATGCAAAAGAAAAAGCTGCTTTACTACTTCAAAAATTAGGATTAGGTGGAAAAGAAAAGAGAAAACCTTTTCAAATCTCAGGAGGAGAGCAACAGAGAGTAGCTATTGCAAGGGCATTGGCAAATGATCCAATTTTAATAATTGCTGATGAACCTACAGGAAATTTAGACTCAAAAAATACAGCAATTGTAATGGATATTTTCTGTAAATTGCATATGGAAGGGAAAACAGTAATAATGGTCACTCATGAAATAGAACTCACAGAGAGAACAGAAAGAATTGTAAAAATGTTAGATGGTAAAATTATAGAAGATTTAGAACTGTCAAAGAAAAAATGCTGAATTCATGGTTTATTAAAAATTAAATGAAATCTTAGGCATTATTTCTTTTAGAATTTCCCTTGCTATTTCCTCATAATCCTCTCTACCTGTGATATCAAACCACAGAATGTCTCTCTCTCTCTTAAACCACGTAAACTGTCTTTTAGCGTACATTTTAGTTCTTTTTTTTATTAATCTGATAGCCTCGTCAATACTGATAAGATCTGCAAGATAAGCAGCTAATTCTTTATATCCAATTGCTTGTAAAGATGGAATTGGACGGCTCATGTCATGGCAGTTTTTTTTGATTAAAGTTAGGATTTCTCTGACCTCTTCTATTAATCCTAATTCCTTCATTAAATCTACTCTTTTTTCTATTCTTTTATACAATTCTTTTCTGTCTCTTGTAATACCAACTTTTAAAAATTCCCAAGGCAATGGTTTTGTAAATTTTTTCCTCATTTCACTAATGCTCATATTTTCCTTATAGAAAACTTCCAAAGCCCTTATTATTCTTCTTAAATCTTTTGGATTTATTTTTGATGCTGCTTTAGGATCTAAATTCTTTAGTAATTTATAAAGATATCCGGGGTTTTCATTTTCCTTCTCCATGAGTTCGTTTCTTAAATTCCAATCTGCATTAGCTCCTTCAAAAATTCCCTCTGTCATTGCTCTTAGATAAAGACCTGTACCGCCTACAATAAGTGGAATTTTCTTAGAGAATATAAGTTTTTCAATAACTTTTTTAACTCTCTCTATGTAATCTCCTGTGCTAAAATACTCCCAAGGTTCTACAATGTCAATCATGTGATGAATGATTTCTTTACGTTGCTGGGAGGAAGGCTTAGCGGTTCCTATATCCATGTATTTATAAATCTGCATTGAATCAGCGCTAATTATATCAGTTTGTAGTAATTTTGCCAGATAAATGGAAATTTCGGTTTTACCTACTGCTGTAGGTCCTAAAAGGATCAATAAAGTTTTTGCCATGATTATATAATTTTACCACTTGATTTATGAATTGGATAATTTTATACTTTAGTAATGGATTTCATAGCACTGTTGGGATTACTATTAGGAATTGGTGCCGTTGTTGTAGGAAATTTAGTAGAGGGAGGCACCACTTCTCACCTAATACAGCTTGCTGCTGCAATTATTGTATTTGGTGGTACCTTGGGAGCGGTTCTTTTAAGTTTTTCTCTTAAGGATTTAAAATTAGCAATTAACTCACTTAGGGTCATATTTTTTAATAAAAAACTCTCTTATGAAGATACAATTAGCAGAATTCTTGACCTATTAGTTATTGCGAGAAGAAAAGGACTTTTAGCCCTCCAAAATGAGACAGAAAACATTAAAGATCCTTTCTTAAGAAGAGGCATTACATATATAATTGACGGTTTAAGTGCTGATTTAATCAGAGAAGCCTTAGAAAGAGAAATTTTTGCTTATGAAGATATGATGAAGAGAGCCTCAAGGATCTTTGAAGCAGCTGGGGGCTATGCACCTACTATAGGGATTATAGGAGCTATATTAGGATTAATACATGTTTTGAAAAATGTTACAGATCCTACAAAAATAGGAGTTGGAATAGCCACTGCCTTTGTGGCAACCATATATGGAGTAGGCTCAGCTAACCTTTTATTTATTCCCATTAGCAAACGAATCATCAATAAAATAGAAGAAGAAATAATATTAATGGAGTTAATGACTGAAGGAATACTTGGTATTGAAGCGGGAATGAATCCCTACTATTTAAGGGCTAAACTGGAATCTTTTATAACTGAAAGACAAAGGGAAAGATTGTGAAACTAAAGAGAAAATTAAATCAACAAGATGATAATGTGCACAGATGGCTTATTTCCTACTCTGACTTTCTTACCCTTTTATTCACCTTCTTTGTAGCGCTATTTTCTCTGTCCACCATAGATTTATGGAAAGCAGAAAAATTTACTGGTTCCTTAAGAAAAGCTTTTAAAGTAATTGACGAACCAATTCCTTTTGAGGAAGACAGAAATAGGGCAGTGATTGAAGATTTAAAGAAACTCCTAAATGATATTTCTGGCGTGGAGATAAAATCTGACTTAAAAGGTGTTATAATTAGGCTTCCCAATTCCTTATTATTTGATTCAGGATCGGCTTTTCTGAAGAGGGAATCTATAGAGGGGTTAAGAAGAATCTCAGATTATCTTAGGAATATTCCAAATAAAATTTTGATTGAAGGACATACTGATAATATTCCTCTTTCATCTGAGTCAATTTATAAATCAAATTGGGAATTATCAGCAGCAAGAGCTGCATCGGTATTGCATTTTTTGATACAAGAGGGCTTATCACCTGACAGATTTACTATAGCTGGATACGGAGAATACAAGCCAATTGAATCAAATGAGACTCAAGAGGGAAGAGCAAAAAATAGAAGAGTTGAACTCATAATATTAAAGTGAGTAAAATAAGAGACAATTTAGGTGATGATTGTATGAGAGAGTTTTCAAGAGTTGAAGCATATATACCGCTAAGTATACGAATCTTATCAGAAAAAGAGAAAGAGAAGGTTAAAGCAAGACTTTCTTATGATATAAATCTTCTACTTAGTAAACCTTCTGAAGAGCCCTCTGATGGTGCTCTTGCAGAGTGGTTAAAGGTATTAAATCAAAAGTTGGATTTTCTTATAAATATAATAACCATGGAGCAAAAAGGTTTTTCCAACTTACCTTTTCATAAGGTTGATATAAGCGGAGGAGGAATGAGCTTTATATCAGAATGTCCTTATGAATTGGGGGATTTTTTAGAACTAAAAATGGTTTTAGAAACTCCCTCACCCTTAGCATTGTTTCTGTATGGTGAAGTTATTTATTCTGAAGCTATAGCTGATGGTTATAAAATCGGTGTGAAATTTATCAATATTGAAGAGGAAGTGAGAGATCAAATAGTAAAATTTGTTTTCTATAGAGAAAGACAAATTTTGAGAGAAAAAAGGAGCCTATAATGCTTGTAATAGTTGGTGCAGCGGTTGTATTAGGAGCTGTGGTAGGCGGTTATATTTTAGAACATGGAAATTTATCAGTTCTCTTTCAACCAGCAGAGGTAGTTATCATTTTTGGTGCTGCCTTAGGTGCTCTCATAATTATGTCTCCTATGCATGTTTTAAAAGGCGTTATAAAAGGAGCAATTAAAACAATAATAGGTGGAGGTTCTTATTCTAAGAGAGACTATCTCGAAACCTTGTTAATGTTGAATGAAATATTTACAAAAATAAGGAAAGAGGGTCTCATTTCCATTGAACAAGATGTAGAGGATCCCGAAAATAGTGCGATCTTTTCTAAATATCCAAAATTCCTTAAAAATCATCATGCCCTTGCACTTCTTACTGATACTCTAAGGACTGTCATGACAACTACCATTTCTCCCTATGAATTAGAAGGTATTCTTGACAATGAATTAGAAACTCTTCATGAAACTGAAGCTGGACCAGTTAAAAGTCTAACTACAGTGGCAGACTCACTACCGGGCTTGGGAATTGTAGCAGCTGTTTTAGGTGTTGTTATAACAATGCAGAAAATAAAAGAACCTCCTGAAGTATTAGGTCATAGCATTGGAGCAGCTTTAGTAGGAACCTTTATGGGAGTCCTCATGTGTTATGGTTTTGTTGGTCCTCTTGCAAGGAGACTTGAGTCCACTATCAATGAAGAGAAAGAGTTTCTACAGATGATAAAAGCTGGCTTAGTATCTTTTGTAGCTGGTGCAGCTCCTCAAATAGCTGTTGAGTTTGCCAGAAGAAGTATACCGCCTCATTTAAGACCTTCTTTTTATGAGTTAGAGGAAGAGATTAGGGCATTAAAAAGTGGCAGATAAATCTAAATCTACAATAATTATAAAGAAAATTAAAAAAAGTCACGGTGATCATCATGGTGGAAGCTGGAAAGTAGCTTATGCTGATTTTGTGACTGCCATGATGGCTTTTTTCTTGCTTCTTTGGCTTATCACCATGGTAGAACCTGAAAAAAGAGCTGCTGTAGCAGACTATTTCAGAACCTTCAATCTTTTTCAACAATCAGGAAAGTCTTTCATGGAGCAATCCTCATCAATCCATACAGAGATAAAAACAACCGTTGAACCAGTTACAGGTGAAAAAGCTGCTGAGAGACTAAAGGAGCAGTTAAAAACAGTTATAGAAGAGAAATTGAAAGAACTTAAAGATCACATAATGATTGAAACAGTAGAGGGAGGAGTTAGAATTCAAATTGTTGACCTTGAGGGAGATCCAATGTTTCCTTTATCATCTTCTGTGCCTACTGATAAGGCAAAAGAAATTTTAAGAGTAGTGGCTGAAAACATTAAGGATGAAAATGCTCGCATTGCAGTGGAAGGACACACTGATGCTGTCCCCTTCAAAGGAGGCAAAATTACTAATTGGGAACTCTCAACAGAGAGAGCTTCTGCAGCGAGAAGAGAATTAGAGGCTAATGGTGTTGATCCAGCAAAGATAGCAAGAGTGGTAGGCTATGCAGATACAATGCCTTTAATACAGGAGAATCCAAAGGATCCGAGAAACAGAAGAATTAGTATAATTTTAATGTTTGAAAAAGGATATAAACCCTCAAAAACAGATTTTATTCAGGGCAAACAAGGCTAAGAGCATTTTTAACAATCCTTATCTGTACTGGAGTTTTTCCAAAGTAATCTCCGTCAATTTGGACATGGCTGTCTCCTAATATTCTGAGGCTTTCTGTTCTAAAATATTCAGTCTCTTTCATTCCCAGGTGCTTTCCAAAAATCACACCTAAGATTTGCTGAGCCAATCTTATTCTGGATTTTGTTTTAGAGACAAAAACAGAGAAAAAAGGAGATTGCAAAGTTATATCTGGAGCTATCTTGAAATCTCCTCCATAACATGAGGCTTTGCTTATCACTACGGTATAAGCCTTTAAGGAGACTCCGTTATGGATTTTAAGTTTAAGAGGTTTATAAGTAATGAGGGTTTTAATTCCACTCCATAGGTAGGCAAGTTTTCTTAGATGTTTTTTCTTCTTAAGATCTACATTGTATACTGCAAGACCATCAAATCCTATTCCTGCCATTAAAAGAAAAAATCTCTCTTTTTCTTTGTTTTTTATTTTACCAAGATGTATTCTGGTAACAGGACCATTTATGGCAAGCTCTATAGCCTTCTTAATATCCTTGGGTATTTTTAATTCCTTTGCTAAGACAGAGGTAGTTCCCATAGGAAGAATTGCAAGAGGTATTGTGGAGTAGACCAAACCATTGGCAATTTCATTATAAGTTCCATCGCCACCAGCAGCAATAACAAGAATTCTGTCCTTTTCATTCTCTCTGATTCTTGTTGCAAATAGTTCTCCGTCACCTTTTTTTTTAGTTAACAGAGTTTCGAAGGGAATTCCCTTTGTTTTAAGGATTAATTCAGCCTTTTTTAATTTTTTTAGGGCTCCGCCACCAGCAATGGGATTACCTATTAGGAAAATTTTATCGTATTTCATTTTACTATTACTGGTTTCCTTTCCAGAAATTCTATGAGTTTATCAATTTCACAAGGTGTTTTTATAAAAAAAGCTCTTCCTCCGGCGTTATCTCCTTGAGTTTTTATGTTAGTTATTCTTAAATATCCAAAATCTCTTGAAGCCACATATCCTGTTGTATAATCAGGGTTATCGGAAATGCAAACCTCTGCAAGTACTTCTTTGCGAGATAAAACTTTTGATGCGATTGTTAAGGCTTCCACTGTTCTTGCAGGATCTGGAGATATATTTTTTACCTTTCTAATAATTTCAATTCTTTTTTTACTATCCATTTGGATTCTTGATACTCTAACACCTCTTTGTAAATCCCTTTCCAGTCTCTCACCGCTTAAATAATCAATTAAAGTAGCACCTCTTAAAGGACAATTTTTTATCACATAAAAAGCCTTTTGTATTGCCTTTTCAGAGATATTTAAAGATTTTAACTTATCTTTAATAAAATAAAAAGCTGACTCAGGAGAATCTGAAAAGTAAGTATGGATTTTTAAAGGAGAGACAAAAATAATCTCCTCTTTTATTTTCTCTATTGTTAGAACGATTTTATCAGGCTTTCCCCGACAGTGATTTAAAGCTCTTGTGAGATATTTACTTAAAACTCTTTTAATTTCCTTTTCACTATAAATTCCCTCTGCTCCTGAGATATGTTTTTCCTCTTTAGAAGCTCTCATTCTAATGGACCACATCCGTCCACCTCAAGTCCATGTTCTCTTATAAAGGCTAAATCATTGCTGTAGCTTATTCCTTTAGTTGTTAGATAATCTCCTGTCATTAATGCGTTAGCACCTGCAAGAAAAATCCAAGAGGCAAACTCTTTAAGTAAAGGTCGTCCTCCACAAACTCTTATATCTTTGTCCTTTAAGATAAGCCTGAAAAGTGCTATTATCCTTAAAGCCTCTAAGGGAGCAATAATTTTCATATTTTCCAAGGGTGTTCCCTTAATGGGAGTTAGGTAATTAATGGGAATAGAATCAACATTTATCTCCTTTAAAATTTCTGCCATCTCTACTCTGTCTTGCCAGCTCTCTCCTATTCCAAAAATTCCACCAGAACAGACAGAAAGCCCAGCTTTTTTAGCTTCCTTAAGAGTTTTAATCTTTTGGGAAAAATTATGAGTTGTACATATTTTAGGGAAAAAACTCTCGGATGTTTCAATATTGCAGTGGAGCCTATGAAGACCTCTATCTCTCAAATAAACAATTTCATCATAATCTAACAATCCCAATGAGGCACATACATAAATCCCTATTTTTGCCATTGTTTCAATACAATCACCTATTTTAAATAACTCTTTTTTTGATGGTTTTTTTCCACTTATGACAATAGAAAATCTCTTAACGCCGTATTTTTTAGCTTCTTTGGCTTTTTCTATAATTTTATTCTTATCAATTAGGGAATATAAAGGCACATTAGTATTGTACCTTGAAGATTGGGCACAAAAAATGCAATCTTCAGAACAAAGACCACTTTTTGCATTTATAATTGCACAAAGTTCAACTTTATTAGCCTTGTATTTTTCACGAATCTTATTTGCTTTAAAAAAAAGCTCGTAAATATTAATACTTGCTATCTCTTTGTAAAAATTTTGCATCAGTCTTTTTTTATTGTTCTTATGTATCTTAAATCTTTGAGAACAATTCGTTTACTCTTTATGGCAATAAAAGCAAGAAAGATTAGCAAAACAAGAATAAATATACGAGCCACAATCTTCGTGGGATCATCAGTAATTAATACAGCGGGAAGTTCTTTTATTACCCAAAAGTAAAGAATTAACAGCAAAAATAAAGGAGAAATAAAAGCGATAATATAGACATATGCCTTGGGAAGATTAAGAGAGGTGTTCTCAATCAGTTCTCTATAAAAATTATTAATGCCGAATATCCAAACAAAGACAATTATTTCTATAAGTCCGAAAAACAGTAACATTACTGCTCCTGCCCAAAAATCTAATTCATCTATGAAGTTAGGCAAGAAAACTGACAAATGAGCACCCAAAGTTATAACCATCATGGATACTGCTACAGCTTTTGTATGATTCCACTTCATTTCATCTTCAAGCATAGCTATTAGTGGTTGAATTAGGGCTAAAGTAGATGTAAGGGCTGCCAAAAAAAGTAATAGAAACCACACTGATGAAATGAGCCAACCAAAAGATAGGTTCATCAATACTGCTGGCATTGTCATGAATCCTAATCGAAAAGTTCCCTCTTTAGCAAGATCAGGAATAGCCAAGGCAGAAAACATGGCAAAGGCAGCAGGAATCGCTATGGATGCGCCAATTATGAGCTCTACTGCTTCATTAATCCCTGCCGTTTTTAAACCAGCCTTTACAATATCTTCCTTAGGTGAAGTATAACTTGCATAGACAGCTATTGCACCCATTCCCAGGGATAAAGTAAAAAATATTTGACCTGCTGCCTCAACCCAAACCTTTGCATCAGTGATGCCAGAAAAATTTAGATTATAAATAAATTTAAGACCTTCAAGTCCACTCCATTCTTTGGCAGAAAGAGAGATGATTCCGAGAATAATACCAAAGATAAAAATAGCAGGTATTCCAATTTTTGCTGTAAATTCTATTCCCTTAACAATTCCTCTCTGTAAAATAATCCAGTTGATAGCCAAGGTAATGAGTAAAAAAACATAAGCAATAAGAGATGGATTTGTATAGGTTCTGAAGAATTCCACATAAGGCTTTATAGCTTCTTTTGGAATTTCCGTTTGAACCGGCATTGGAAGTTTTTGAAAAAGAGAAAGAAAGGCAAATCCTAGGGTCCAAGATTCAATATAAATATAATACATGCATATCAAAAGGGGAATAGCTACACCTAATGAACCTAATATTCTTGCCCAGCTTGAATGATTAAAGAAAAGCCCTAAAATACCTGTCATTGAGCCATGACCATGTTTGCCAGCATATTTCCCAATAACCCATTCAATAATCATGAGAGGTAATCCCATTAAAAGAAGGGCAATAAAATAGGGAACCATAAAGGCTCCACCACCATAAAGAGCTGCCTTTGATGGAAATCTCAGAATATTGCCAAGTCCCACAGCATTCCCTGCTGTAGCAAGAATAAGTCCTAACTTTGACTGCCATTTTTCTCTATTTGCCATTGCCTTATTATTATAATTCAAAATTTTGTTTTATAAAAAGGAGCATATCTAACTCAAAATATTTCTATAGAGGTAAGTTAATTTTTTCTATGATTAAACAAAGAATTGTTTAAAAGGGCAGAGATGAAATAGAAATTAGACCCTATTAATTTAAAAGAGTTAAAGGTCATCAAGACACCTCAACCTATAACTGTCATAGCCTAAATTTAAGCTAGTTACTCCCAAAGACTTTTCTTAAAAGTTCAGTTACTCGAGCTGCGGGATCTGTTCTTATCTTTTTTTCTTCTTGAGCTATCATATAGAAAAGTCCATCTAAGGCTTTTGTTGTAACATAATGATCAAGATCAAAGGATTCTAAGCCAGTAAAAGGAATGAATAAAACATATTTCCCCATCATATTTTTATAGGCTTTTGTTGTCCCTACTTCATTCATACTCTTAGAAATTATTGGCTTGAATGATTCATAAAGTTTATCACTGGTTTTTTCCTTAAGATAATCTGTTGCTGCAGTGTCATTTCCTTTCAGAATTTTAAAGGCATCCTCTATGGTCATCTCCTTTATGGCATTTAAAAAAATGTCTCTTGCCTTTGGTGCTGCCTTTTCAGCAGCTCTGTTCATGCTAAGTATAAATTCATCAACTTGCTTCTGGTAACTAATTTTACTTAGTATGTTTGCTACATTCTGGAGGCTTTCTGGTAAAAGAATTTTTATTGCTTCATTTTTGAAATATCCATCCACCTTAGATACCGATAAAACGGCATTTCTTGTTCCAATTGATAGAGCTTCTTTGAGTCCTGCTGAGGTAGTATCAGAGTCTAATTGATTAGACTGAAAAGAAGGTATACCTTTTAAAAAATCCTCTAAAATGCCGGCATTTGTAAAATTACAAAGACAAAGAATCATAAATAATGACAACATAGCCTTTTTCATGGTAAATTCCTCCAATCCTTTTTAGACTATTATACCATTGTGATATAATTACAAAAACAGGAGAAAAAGACCATGAAAGTAGTCACAGCAGAGGAAATTGCCCTAATAGATAAATTAACTATTGAAAATTATGGCATACCCTCCATGGTTCTTATGGAAAGAGCAGCTTTGTCAGTGGTAAAACATATAATAGAACTTAAACCAAAAAATTTAATCATTTTAGCTGGACCGGGTAACAATGGTGGTGACGGAATTGCTGTTGGAAGAATCCTAAAAAATGAAGGTTACAAGATTAAAATATTCCAACCTTTTCCAGAGGATAAATTATCAGAGGATTGCAAAAAACAAATATACATTGCAGAGAAATTTGGGCTAAAGGTGTTTGCACGGTATCCCACAGAAATAGAACTTGCCCATGCCGATGTGCTCATAGATGCTATTTTTGGTACAGGGCTTAAGAAAAAAATTGAAGGAGATCTTGCAAAATTAATTGAATATTTGAATTCTCTTAATAAAACTGTAGTGGCAGTAGATTTACCTTCAGGAGTATCCTCTGATTCTGGTGAAATTTTAGGTTGTGCTGTGAAAGCAAAAATAACTGTAACTTTTGGGATCCCCAAAAGAGGCCATTTCTTATACCCTGCAAGAGATTATGTAGGTTCCCTTTATATTGAAGACATTGGATTTCCAAAGGAACTTATAGAATCGGAAAGTTTAAAAGTTTCCTTAATAACAAAAGAAATAGCTACCTCTTTACTGCCCCTAAGACCATCCTATTCTCATAAAGGCACCTATGGTCATCTGCTGGTAATTGCTGGTTCTGTTGGAAAGACAGGAGCTGCTCTTTTATGTGGAAAGAGCGCGCTCCGTGCTGGCTCAGGACTGGTAACAATAGCAGTACCTGCGGCTCTTAAAGTTGTATTTCAAGCCAAGGTTTTAGAGGAAATGATTCTCGCCTTGCCCTGTAACACTAAAACTATTTCAAAAGATGCAATTAAACCTTTAGAAGAATTTATAAGGGAAAGAGCAGATGTGATTGCCTTTGGTCCAGGAGTAGGAATAAATGAAGATACCTTAGAAATATTAAAATTTCTACTTACAAGTTGTAATGTACCCCTTGTTATTGATGCTGATGGAATAACTCTTTTAAGTACTGATGAAAATTTACTCCGAAAAGCAAAGACAAAGACAGTAATAACACCACACCCAGGAGAATTAAGCAGATTAATAAAAATGCCAGTAAAAGAGATTGAAGCCCAAAGAATCGAAATAGCTCAGAAAGTAGCGAAGGTTTTCAACTGTACTGTTGTTCTCAAAGGTGTACCTACTGTGGTAGCTAATGAGGATGGAAAAACTTTTATAAATACTACAGGGAATCCGGGAATGGCAACAGGAGGTTCAGGTGATGTCTTAACAGGGATTATAGCATCTTTAATTGGGCAAAAATTAGATCCCTTCTATGCCAGTGTGCTGGGAGTATATCTTCATGGTTTAAGTGGTGATTTAGCAGCCTTAAATAAGGGATATCATGGCATCATAGCCTTTGATTTAATAGAATATTTACCCTTAGCAATAAAAAAACTCTCTGATGAAAAACATTGTCAGTATTGATAATCCATTAATAAGAGAAATCCTAAAACTTAAAAAATCTCCATCTGAGAAAATCCTTATCGAAGGGCTCAACTTAGTTAAAACAGTCTTAGAGGCTCAAAAAGACCATAGAGTAGAAAAAATACTCCTTACTGATATCTTTATTTCGAAGCACAGAGATTACATAAAGACCTTAGAGGGGAAAGATCTTGAATTAATTAAAATTTCTGAAAAGGTAGCTTATAAAATTTCTGATACAGTAAATCCGCAGGGAATATTTGCCCTTGTTTCTTGGAAAATAAAAAATTTAGGGGAGGCAAAATTAAAAAAATGTGATGTTTTAGTTATTTTAGATAAAGTTCAAGATCCCGGAAACATGGGTACTATTATTAGAACTGCAGAGGCTTTTGGAATTGATGCTTTAGTTTTTACCACTGGAAGCTGCAACCCTCTTTCTTCAAAAGTCATAAGAGCTTCGGCAGGAAGCATATTTTTCATTTCTCTCTACAAAGCTAATGAAGATGAAATTGAAGAATTCATAAATAAGCATTCACTAAGGCTTATAATAACTGAGCCTAAGGCAGAGAAAATGATTTTTGAAATTGACCTATCATCACCCTTAGCCATTTTATTTGGAAATGAAGCTCATGGTGCAGGGCTATATTTTAAAAAGATTCCTCATACATCATGTAGAATTCCTCTATTAGGCAGAGCAGAAAGTCTGAATGTGGCCATGTCAGCCTCTATAATTCTTTATGAAATAATGAAAAATAGGCTCTTTAAATTGACAAAATTCGTCCCTGACTTTTAAACTTAATTTGATAAACTTTTTATTCTAAGGAGGAAATGTGTTAAAGGGAGTGGATGAAATTTCAAAAACTAAAAAAAGGCTTAAAATTGAAATACCTGCAGAAGTGGTAGAGGGAGAGATTCAGAAGGCATTAAAAGAAATTCAAAGAAAAGCTAAAATTCCTGGTTTTAGACCAGGTAAAGCACCTCTGTCAATAATTGAAAAGAAATTTGGTAAAGATGCTGAATCAGAAGTTCTGGAAAAACTTGTCTCTCAGTATTATGATAAAGCTGTAAAGGAAGCAAATGTGAAGCCTCTATTACCTCCTATGGCAGAAGATGCAATTGACATTAAGAGAAATGAACCTCTTTATTTTGAATTAATTGTGGAAACCCTTCCAGAAATTGAAAACCTTAACTATGAAGGGATTGAGATAGAAGAAATATCTATAGAAGTAACGGATAAAGACATAGAAGAGGTTCTTCAGAACCTCTCAAAACAAAGAGGTATTTACGAACCAACAGAAGAACCTGCTCAGAAAGAGGATTTAATAGTAATAGATTATAAAACCAATATAGGTAAAGAGGCAAAAGATTTTGTTTATAGATTAGGATACGGTCCTTTTCCTGAAGAGTTTTCTAATGCCCTAATAGGCAGAAAAAAAGGAGAGAGCTTTACAATGGAGATTGATTTCCCTGAGGATTCAATTGCAGATTTCGCAGGGAAAAATGTTAATTTTCAAGTAACTGTCAAAGATATAAAAAGAAGAAAAGACATACCTTTAGAAGAACTTCCTGCAGAATTAGGCTTTGAAGATATGGAAAAGCTTAAAATTCATGTAAGAGAAAGCCTTGAAAGAGCAAAAAAAGAGCAAGCTGAAGAGAAGAAAAAAATGGAAATTTTAAATAAGCTCCTTGAAAAACACAATTTCGAACTTCCTGAGGGACTTATAGAGATGGAAATAAGAAGAATTGCTGAAGAATATGAAAAAATGGGCATAAATATTGTAGAACAGATGGATAAAATAACAGAAATTGCAAAGAGAAATGTAAAAATGTTTATTTTACTTCAAGTTATAGGAGATAAAGAGGGCGTAAGCGTTACAGAGGAAGACATAAAGGAGGAAATAAATAATATGGCAAAAAAATACAGTGCTACTCCTCAGGCAGTTATCCAGTACTACCTTTCAAGATATGGTTCCTTGGATGTTTTTCAGAACTCCATATTTCAGAATAAAGTTTTAAATATTCTTCTTCAAAAATCAAAAACAATCAAAAATGAGGAGGTCTAAAAGTGAGCATTGTCCCTATTGTTATAGAACAAACTGGTAGAACAGAGAGAGTCTATGATATTTATTCAAGACTCCTTAAGGATAGAATAATTTTCATTGGTACAGAGATAAATGATCAAGTTGCTAACGTAGTAATTGCTCAACTTCTTTTTCTCCAAACAGAAGATCCTGATAAAGATATTCATATATACATCAACTCTCCAGGTGGCATGGTAACAAGCGGACTTGCTATTTATGATACAATGCAATATGTAAAACCTGATATTGCTACTTACTGTATTGGACAAGCATCCTCTATGGCATGTGTCTTATTAGCTGCAGGAACAAAAGGTAAAAGATTTGCCCTTCCCCATTCAAGAGTAATGATTCATCAGCCTATTGGTGGATTTTATGGACAAGCTACAGATGTAGAGATTCATGCAAGAGAGATTCTAAAAATGAAAGAAATCCTTAATGGGATTTTATCAAAACATACAGAACAACCCATAGAAAAAATTCAAAAAGATACAGAAAGAGACTTTTTCATGTCTGCTGAGGAAGCTAAACAATACGGAATTGTAGATGAAGTTATTAATGCAATAAAAAAATAAATGGGAGTAAAATGGCAAAGAAAAACGGTGAAATATTAAAATGTTCCTTCTGTGGTAAATCTCAAAAAGAGGTAAAAAAATTAATTGCTGGTGATGGTGTATACATATGTAATGAATGCGTATCTCTTTGCAATGAAATTCTTGAGGAAGAAAGACTCTCTTCTATTGAAGGCATGAAAACAACTTTGCCAACACCACAGGAAATTCATAATTTTTTGAATGACTATGTAATTGGACAGGAAAGAGCAAAAAAAATTCTTTCTGTGGCAGTTTACAATCACTACAAAAGAATATTCAAAGGCAGCCCATCAGATGAAATACAAAAGAGTAATATAATGCTTATAGGTCCTACAGGGACAGGTAAAACTTTTTTAGCTCAAACTCTTGCAAAATTTCTTGATGTCCCCTTTGCTATAGCTGATGCAACTACTCTTACAGAAGCAGGATATGTGGGCGAAGATGTAGAAAATATTCTCCTTAAGCTTCTTCAAAATGCCAACTTTAACATTGAACGTGCCCAAATCGGAATTATTTACATAGATGAAATTGACAAAATAAGCAGAAAATCAGACAGTCCCTCAATTACCAGAGATGTCTCTGGAGAAGGAGTTCAGCAAGCTTTACTCAAAATAGTTGAGGGCACCTTAGCCAATATACCTCCCCAAGGTGGAAGAAAACATCCTCATCAGGAATACATTCAGCTTGATACAACTAATATACTTTTTATTTGTGGTGGTGCTTTTGTTGGCCTTGAAGAGATTATTAAAAAGAGAATTGGTAAAAGAACAATCGGCTTTCTCTCTGATACGGCAAAAAAAACAGAAGAGGACTTACTCTCTCGGGTTGAGCCTGAAGATTTAATAAAATATGGAATGATTCCAGAGTTTGTGGGTAGATTTCCTGTAGTTGCTACCTTAAAAGAACTGGATGAGAGTGCTTTGGTAGAGATATTAACAAAACCTAAAAACGCTCTTGTAAAACAGTATCAGAAACTCTTCAGTATGGACGGTGTAAAACTTACCTTTAGTGAAAATGCACTGCGTGCTATTGCAAAGAAAGCCATTGAGAGAAAAACCGGCGCCAGAGCTTTAAGAAGCATACTGGAAGATATAATGCTCGATGTAATGTATTTAATTCCCTCAGAAAAGGGAATTATAGAGTGTATAATTAACGAAGATGTAGTAAATAAGAAATCCTCTCCAATTCTAATATACAAACAAAAGGAGAAAGCTAAAAATGCATAAGATAAAGATACTTATTGATGACTACGAGATAAAAGCTGAACTATTTGATACAGACTGTGCAAAAAAGATTTATGAAGCTCTTCCTATAGAAAGCTATATCAGGGAATGGGGAGATGAATTTTATTTTTCTATAGACTTAAGCCTTCAATTAGACAGCACAGCAACTACAAGAGTTAAAATCGGTGATATTGGCTATTGGCCACCGGGCAATGCTTTGGCAATCTTTTTTGGAAAAACACCCCTTAGTGAAGGTGAAGATCCAGTACCTGCCAGTGAGGTAAATATAGTAGGAAGAATTCTTGATGACCCATCTATACTTAAAAGCCTAAAAGGAGCAAAAAAAATCAGAATTGAAAGGCAATAAATTCAGACTATTCTTTCCTGAGGATGAGAAGCTTCATAAGTGGCTTTCTCTTCTCCTTAATGCCTATGCTATTATGGATGAAGGTGTACTGAAAGACATTCAAAAAGCTCAAAGGGCAGGGAAGAAAATTGCTTGCCATCGAGGCTGCAGTAATTGCTGTAACACCCACAGAGATATTCCCTTGTATCCTATAGAGATAGTAGGAATATACTGGTATGTCATGGAAAAAGTTAAAGAACCCCTCAGAAGTCAAATAAAAGTCGCCCTCATTAAACACTCCAAAGGTGAATCCTGTCCTTTTATGATTAACAATGTTTGTTCTATATATCCTATGAGACCTCTTGCCTGTAGGCAATTCAATGTTTTTGGAAAACCTTGTAAAGAAGGAGAAGATCCTTTTTACACAAGACCTGAAGATGTCCTCAAACCCTCTGAAAATTATCTTGGGAAAGCTCTTTATGAAACAACCCCTTTTTACGGACTTTTTAGTGAGGAAGAAAAAATTGAATTCATAAATTCAGGCGAGCTAAACAGGCTTGTAAAAATACTTCAACATTTTCCGTGGATTGAATTAGCAAGGAGGATGAGTATATGAAATACCTAATAGTAACAGGTGGTGCAGGTTTTATAGGCTCAAATTTAGTAAAAAGACTTAATGAATTGGGAGAGGAAAAAATTCTGATTGTAGACAACCTTAATTGCTCAGAAAAATGGAAAAATATTGTGGATCTGGCTTTTGAGGACTACCTTCATAAAGACAAATTTATTGAAGCCATAAAAAAAAGGAAATTTAATGAGAATATTAAAGCAATAATCCATCTTGGAGCGAGAAGTAGCACTACAGAAAAAGATGTGGATTTTCTTATGGAAAACAACTATGAGTATACAAAAACTCTTGCTATCTGGTCCATAGAACAGAATGTGAGATTTATTTATGCTTCCTCAGCAGCTACCTACGGTGACGGATCCTTAGGTTTTTCTGATGAGCACTCAATAATTCCTAAACTAAGACCGCTTAATGCTTACGGGTATTCAAAACAAATATTCGATCTTTGGGCTTTTAAAAAAGGGATTATAAATAAAATTGTTGGTTTAAAATATTTTAATGTTTACGGACCAAGAGAAGAACATAAAGGCTCTATGAGAAGTATGGTGCTTAAAGCTTATGAACAAATAAAAAAATCCAAAAAAATAAAACTTTTTAAATCCTATCATCCTAAGTACAGAGATGGAGAACAATTAAGAGATTTTATTTATGTAAAAGATGCTGTTGATATGACTCTTTTCTTTCTTGATAAACCTGAAATTAATGGCATCTTTAATGTAGGCACAGGCAATCCTCGTAGTTGGAATGACCTTGCCAGGGCTGTTTTTTCTGCTTTAGGAATGGAACCAAATATTGAATATATTGATATGCCCGAAATTTTGATTGGAAAATATCAATATTATACAAAAGCTGAGATGGATAAAATTAAATCCTTTGGTTATCATTGTCAAACTACATCTTTGGAAGAAGGAGTAAGGGATTATGTGTTAAATTACTTAGAGAAACAATGATTAGTGATTAAGCAACTTTATAAATAAATAAATTTTGCTTAGTCTCTCTAAAAGTTCACACATATCAAAGGCTTCTCTTAGAGAACTTCCTACAACTACAGCCCCATGCTTTGAAAGAATAACAGCTCTATTATTACCTAAAGCTTTTACTGCTTCCATAGCAAGTTCCACACTACCTGCAGGTGCGTATTTAGCTACTTCAATTTTTCCACCCAAGAAAGTTTCTTGTTCATCCAAAATTAAAGGGATCGGTAACTGCAAAGCAGCAAGCACACAAACAGATGTAGAGTGAGTATGAATTATAGAGTTTACATCTTGTCTTTTTTTGTAAATTTCTATATGAAGGCTTTTTTCTGAAGAAGGTTCTCTATTACCATCTATTGTGTTACCCTCAAAGTCTATAATAACTATATCCTCAAGTTTAAGTTTTTCGTAGCATTTTGCACGAGGAGTAATTAAAATACATCTCTCATCCACTCTAAGGCTCAAATTTCCGCTACTGCCTGTAACTAAACATTTTCTGTATAATTTTTTTGCCACTCTTACAAGTTCCTGTCTTTCTTTTTTCCATTTCATAGTTATATTATAATCAATAGAGACAAAAAAAATACCTGTGGAGGTGTAAAGTGATAAAATTTATTCCCTTCTTAAGTTTTCTCTTTTTATTTCTCTTCATAACCCCCTCTTCTGCATACACCATTGATGATCTCCTTAAAGAGATTGATGTTAAAAATTGGAGAGAAAAAATTTCTAACACTGAATTTTTAGAAGAATTTAAAAGTACAGAGAAATTTAAAGTGGTTGTAGATTTGGCTGATGCCAGGGGTGTAGATTGGCGATACAGAATAAGAGCTATTAGGATGCTTGGTCATATGAAAACGCCTCAAGCTCAAGAGGCACTTTTGAGATTCTTTGAGGATCATTTTTTTCATCATGAATGTCCCTCTCTCAAATCTTATGTTGCTGAAGCCTTAGGGGACTTTCCTCCTAGTAAAAGGCTAATGGAGATACTTAAGGAGGGTTTGCTGGACCCTGAAGTTTTAGTTAGAGAGGCAACAGCAAAGTCTCTTGGCAGACTTAAAATGCAAGAATCCTTAAAATATCTTATTGAAGCCTTTAACAATGAAAAAAGTTTAGCAGTAAAAATTGCCATAATAAACGCCTTAAAAGCCATTAATTCTCAAGATGCCCAGGAATTTATTAAAAAAGTAGCATCTGATGGAAACCATGAGGAGTTAAAAGATGCTTTCGGAGGTAGTCTCTAATCCTGATTTAGTTAGAGAGTTTGGTCCTGATGATATAATAGAGAGTCTTTCAAAGGCAAAAGAGGTTCTTTTTGAAGAACCTCCTTTCTTAAATCTAAAATCTTCCGAAGGAGAAGCTATCTTTATAGGTGATACGCATGGCGATTTTAGGGTAACGAAATATATAGTGCAAAGATTTATCAAAGAAAGTGATAAGTTACTAATTTTTATTGGAGATTACATTGATAGAGAACCAGAACCCGAGGGGGCTATTTATAATGTTGTCTTTTTGTGTATCCTAAAAACCCTCTTTCCTAATAGAGTATATCTACTTAAAGGTAATCATGAAGCTCATTATGCTGTGTTTTGTTATCCCTATGAATTTGATAAAGTATTAATTGACACTTTTGGTAGCTTCGGAGTCAAGATTCACAAAATAGCTGTGGAGGTTTTCAGAGAAATGCCTCTTATGATAAAAACTAAAAATGGAGTTATTGCCTCCCATGCTGGTTTCCCTATGAATAGTAAATTAATAGATGATAAATCAAGGCGAGATTTAATACTGGACATTCTTTGGGCAGATGTTGAAAATTCACCCATCTTTAGAGGTTATGAAATCCCCAGATTTAATGAAGATAGACTCATTGAATTTTTACAATCCCATAACGCTTCTCTTTTCATTAGGGGACATGACCCCTATTTGGCAGGTAAAATAATCTTTTCAAAAAAGTGCATAACAATCTTTACTTCACGAAGATATGCACTTTACGGAGGGATAAAAATAGCCAGGGTAAACCTGGCTCAAAAAATAGAGAATGCGGATAATGTGTTCTTAGAGGATATTACCTCTTACTTCCCTGCATTTGAATAAATCTTCTTATGCTTCTGTCATAGGTTGCCTCCACCTCAGGAGTAAAAAAGCAGGCGGGTAATTCTCCTCTTTTTCTGTGATAATGAAGGCATTCGCAGCATATACCTTTTTTTTCACAGGGTTCATAGGTGCAGGTGCAAATTTTCTTATTTCTCTCCAACTTACATTCCATAAAACTCCTCCGTATTTTATTTTTTTATATTATAACTGATTAAAAGGATGTACAAAAATAAGTGTTGTTTTTCTCTTAAAAAGTGTATAATGAAAAAAAATTAAAAGGGGGGATAAGAAAATGGATACAGCTTTAGTGGCAAAACAGACAAGACAAACAGAAGGAGGAGATTTACTTCAGCTTGTAACTTTTACTCTTGCTCAAGAAGAATACGCTGTAGACATTCTTAAAGTGCAGGAAATTAACAGAATGAAAGAAATAACAAGAGTTCCCAATGCGCCCTATTATGTTGAAGGAGTTATTAACTTAAGGGGGAAAGTAATTCCAGTAGTAAGCTTAAGGAAAATGTTTGGTTTACCTGAAGAAGAAGACCGTAGCAAACAAAAAATAATGATAATGGACATCCAGGGAGTAACCATAGGAGTTGTAGTAGACACTGTATCAGAAGTATTAAGGATATCCAAAGACATAGTAGAGCCTCCGCCTTCTATGACCTATTCTGTAAGCACAGAATTCATCTCAGGCATTGCAAAGCTACAAGACAGACTAATCATACTTCTTGACATGGACAGATTAATTGGGAAAGAAGAAAGCCAAAGCATGATTTCTGTGGCAGAAAAAACTGCCATTGAAGGATAAAGGAGGAAGATATGTTTAAGAATCTTACAATAGGTAAAAAGCTTGGATTTGGTTTTGGGATAATTATTGCCTCTGCATTACTTTTAGGTATAGTAACACTTTTTCAACTAAGTCAAATAAAAACTAATGTTAATGATATTGACGAACGCTTAGACAAACTAAACAAAGCTTATGAAGTTAAAGAAAGAGTAAAAAATATAATGTCTGCGATACCAGATTATATTCTTTCAGTAGATAATAAAGAGAGGGAAGAACTAAAGAAGGCAATTGAAGAAAACAGAGCAAAGTACAGAGAAAACCTTGAAGCCATAAGAAAAGCTACCCACACAGAAGAAGGCAAGAAACTTCTTGAAAACATTGAAAACGCTATAAAAGAAGGAGCTCCTATAAATAACAAAATCATAGAGCTTGTAAATTTAGGTAAGAAAGACGAAGCAATGAAAACGTATAATGAAGAAAGTAAACCTAAAATTGCAAAAATATATAAAGCCCTTGATGAAGAGGTAAGTTTTCATAATAATAGATTAGATAAAAGATTAAAAGAAGTAATTTTTCTTATAGGAAGGGAAATAGTGGTTCTAATCATACTTACATTAGTTATTGTGGCAGTAGGAGTAACCTTTAGCCTATTTATATCCAGTTCAGTTAAAAAACCTGTATCAGAGCTTAAGGTAGCCCTTGAGAGAGTAGCTCATGGAGACCTTACTGTTCAGATAAAAACTGACAGTAAAGACGAACTTGGCATGATTGGAAAATCCCTTAGAGATGCAATAGTTAGCATAAAAAACCTAATAGCAGAATCAAAGACCATATCAAACTCTCTTGCCTCCTCTTCAGAAGAGCTTTCAGCAACAACAGAGGAAATATCCCGTAATCTTAAGAGCCAGACAGAGCGTGCAAGTCAAATAGCCTCTGCTGCAGAAGAAATGAGCCAGACAGTAGTAGACATAGCAAAGAATGCCTCAAACATAGCAGAGGTAAGTGTAACAACTGCCAATGTAGCAAAAGAAGGGAAAGACATGACAGAAAACACAGCAAGAGAAATAAGGGTAATAGAAGGAGCCATCCAGAAACTTTCAGAAGTAATCAATGTATTAGGAGACCGTTCCCGTCAGATAGGAGAGATAGTGACAGTAATCAAAGACATAGCAGACCAGACAAACCTTTTAGCATTAAATGCAGCAATTGAAGCAGCAAGGGCAGGAGAGCAAGGCAGGGGCTTTGCAGTAGTAGCAGATGAAGTAAGGAAACTTGCAGAAAGAACCGCTAAGGCAACAGATGAAATAGCTGAAATGATAAGGGGAATACAAAGTGAAGTAGATGTGGCAGAAGGCTCCATGGAAGATGCCACGAAGAAAGTCCAAAGTGGAGTAGAACTAAGTCAGCAAGCAGCAAACATGCTTGGGCAGATATTAGGAAAAGCCCAGGAACTTCAGAGCATGATACAACAGATAGCCTCAGCCACAGAGCAGATGTCTTCAGTAACAGACCATGTTACACAGGATGTAGGTAGCATAGCAGAAGGATCAAAAGAGATATCCCTTGCAGTGGATCAGTCAGCCCAGACAGCAAGTGACATAGCAAGACTGGGTGGGGAGCTTAAAACAGCTATTGATAAATTTAGGGTTTAAAATCAATATTTTCAATATTAAGTCCTTGCGGGGACAAGGCTAAAAAGGTCCTTGCAAGGACTTTTACTTTATAGTAGCATCCTAGGATTTTCAGGGGGCACCTAAAGATTTCTTGCAACAGGGGATTGCTTCGCAGTCCTTACGGACTGCTCGCAATGACGGTGAAGGGGTCATTGCGAGGGTGCGTTAGCACCCGAAGCAATCTCGTTGTACGCATCCCCCCCCTAGTGTCATTGCGAGGAGCGTAAGCGACGAAGCAATCTCTTCGTACATGTCCCCCCATAAGGGAAAAGGATGAGATTGCTTCGCAGTCCTTACGGACTGCTCGCAATGACGATTAAAAAGGACTGCTCGCAAGGACAGAATGAGGGGGTAGGCTTGCAAGGACGGAAAGATGCTATGAGGAACTGTTGATTTTCAAGGCTACTTAGAATGATTTATTACAGTCAACTCAAGAGAACTATCTTAGCAAGTAACTTCTTTTCCTAATAAGTAGAATTTAAATCAATAAGTTGACCTTTTGAAAAGTTTTTTTGTATCCTATTTTTGATGGGCCGTTAGCTCAGCTGGTAGAGCAGCTGACTCTTAATCAGCGGGTCGCAGGTTCGAATCCTGCACGGCTCATGTCAAAAAGTTTTTTAGTTTTCTTAAAAATTTCTCTCCTGATAATTACCTAAATAGATAATTACCTAAATAATAGAGGGAGCTCAGTTTTCTAAAGAGATATTATGTACTTCTCCTTATTACCATGAGGTTAAAAGGCGTGTTATAATTTTAGAAGACTCAAAAAGGGAGGAAGAATGAATAAAACACTTTTATCTATACTTAAAATTTTATCCAAGGAAAACAAAATCATAGGCTCAAAAGAGATCGCAAAAAAACTAAAAATGTACGGCATTAATCTCTCTGAGAGAACTGTAAGATATCATCTGAAAATTCTTGATGAGAGAGGGCTTACTAAGGTTTATGGGAAAGAAGGTAGAAGAATTACTGATAAGGGTGTTAAAGAACTTGAGACAGCAAGTACTATAGAAAAGGTAGGTTTTATCATAAACAAAATTGAGACCTTAAGTTATCTCTCTGATTTTGATTTGGATTCCATGAAAGGTAAACTAATTTTGAACATTACCTATATACCCAAGAATAAACTGAAAAAGGCATTAAAAGCATTGGAGATTGTCTCGAATTCTCCTTATGTTATGAGTGATAGAATACTTATTCTTGAAGAAGATAGTGAAAATATACTTGTTCCTACAGGGCATGTTTGCATCGGAACTGTTTGCAGCGTAACTTTAAATTCGATTTTATTAAAAAATGCAATACCAGTTGTTTCAAAATTTGGTGGAGTCTTAGAGATACGAGAACATAAACCCTACAAATTCAATGCTATTATAAGCTATGATGGAACATCCTTGGATCCTCTTGAAATATTTATAAGGAGTAAAATGACTGATGTATTGGGAGCTATCAGTAATGGTTCAGGCCGAATTTTAGCAAGCTTTAGAGAGATTCCTATTGTATGTCTTGACAGAGTAAAAGAAATTTATTCTCTAATGCAAAAAAGAGGATTTCAAGGAATAATAATGTTTGGAGAACCTAATCAGCCCCTTTTAGACATTCCCGTTGGGATAGATAGAGTAGGAATGATAGTGGTAGGTGGTTTAAATCCTATAGCTGCCATGGAGGAGAGTAACATTCATACCTATACTTCTGCTATATCAACTTTGTATGATAGCAGAGAATTAGTTTCCATTGAAGAAATTGCACAAAAATATAAATAAATGCAGTTAATTACAACACATCTTAATGCAGATTTTGACTCCATAGCTTCCTGTATGGCAGCTAAAAAATTATATTCTCAGGCTGTTGTTGTTTTGCCTGGTTCCATGGAAAAAAGAGTTAAGCTTTTTTTTGATACTTTTAAACCTTTCGAGATAAAAAAATTAAAGGAAATAGAAGAAGAAAAAGTAAAAACTCTAATCATAGTTGATACTCGCAGTAAGGGAAGAATTGGTGAACTTTCGATTTTTTTAAAACCTGGTATAAAGATTCATCTTTATGACCATCATCCTCCTGTAGAAGATGAGATAAGGGCAGATTTTGAAATTATTGAACATATAGGTGCTTTATCTTCACTTTTTACAGAGATTTTTCGAAAAAAAAACATTCCCCTATCGCCCATTGAAGCTACTCTTTTATGTCTTGGAATTTATGAAGAAACAGGATCACTTCTTTTCCCTTCCACAACCCCTCGAGATGTTGAAGCTGTGGCTTATTTGCTAAAAAAGGGAGCAAATCTCAATCTGGTATCTAAATTTTTAAAGGATGAATTTTCAAAGGAAGAGATTACTCTCTTTAATGAAATTTTAAATAATCTTAAAGAGTATGTCATAGAGGGTAAAAGAGTAAATATTGCTCATGGAACTTTAGAGTTCTCTCAAGACATATCTCATATTGCTCATAAAGTAATGGATATAATCGATACTGATGCTTTGTTCATTATAATTGCCATGGAAGATAAATTGCTTATAATTGGAAGAAGCAATATTCCCGAAATTAACATAGGCAACATTCTATCAATTTTTGGCGGCGGTGGTCACTGGGCAGCAGGAAGTGCAACCATAAAAGACATGCCTTTAAATCTTTTGATAGAGGAACTATTAAGTGCTGTTAAAAGTCATATTAAACCTCTCAGAGTTGCAAAGGATCTAATGACAACTCCTGTAATTTCCGTTAACTGGACTACACCTATAAAAGAAGTTGAGAAAATAATGACAAAATATGGAATAAATGCTATGCCTGTAATAAGAGATGGTAAATATTGGGGTATAATTACAAGGGGTGTAGTGGAGAAAGCAATCTTTCATGGATTACAAAACTCAAGAGTGGGAGATTTTGCAACCACTGATGCCTATACAGCTGAAGAGGACACATCAATAATGGAAATAGAGAAAAACATGGTGGAACTTAATCAAAGGTTTGTTCCCATACTAAAAGATGACAAAGTTTTAGGGGTCATAACAAGAACTGATATTTTAAGAAATCTCTATGAAGAGCTAATGAGAAAACAAAGAATTTCACAAATTAGAGAAGAACCCTCTGAAGAAGTGAAAAGGAATGTGGCTAATCTCTTACAAGAGTTTTTTCCTGAAGAAGTGTACAAAATTTTACTTTCAGCAGGTGAAATAGCTGATGAATTGGGATACGGAGCTTATTTGGTAGGAGGTTCTGTGAGGGATCTTATTATGCGCATTCCCAGCACAGACATAGACATAGTTGTAGAGGGTGATGGGATAAAGTTTGCGAAAAATCTTGCTGAAAGGATAAAAGGGAAAGTAACACCTCATCATAGATTTGCCACAGCTGGAATATTAAAGGAATTTATAAAAAATGGGGAAAAAATAAATTTACATATAGACATAGCCACAGCACGAACAGAGTATTATGAATCACCAGCATCATTACCAAAAGTTGAGACTTCTTCAATTAAAAAAGATTTGTATAGAAGAGATTTTACCATAAATGCCCTTGCAGTTAAGCTTAATTCAAAGGATTTTGGTGTCCTTTTAGATTTTTTTGGCGGACAGAGAGATATAAAGGATAAAAGAATAAGAGTCTTACATAATCTAAGCTTTGTAGAAGACCCTACTCGAGCAATAAGAGCTGTAAGATTTGCTGAGAAATTAGGCTTTCGCATATCGAAACACACAGAAAATCTTATAAAACTTGCAGTTAAAATGGGACTTTTTGAAAAAATTGAAGGTTCAAGGCTTTACGAGGAGTTAATGCTCCTTCTAAGAGAGACAATTTCATATAATGCTGTTAAAAGGCTCAAAGAGTATGGATTATTGAAAGTTATCCATCCCAAGTTAGAGGAAAAAAATATTGTAGAATTGCTTAGAAAAGCTTATGAAGTTGTTCAGGGCTTTGAGTTACTATTTTTAAAAGAATCCTATCAAGTAGAAAACATATATTTAATGGTTATGCTTTGGCAATTAGATTACAATGAAAGAGTTCAGTTTTTAGAGAGAATTAATGCCCCTCATCACATAAGAAACAAAATTTTATCTGCCTTAAAAGAGGCAGATAAAACTCTAAAGCTTCTTGACAGTGAAGATCCTGTGAGAATTTATCAATTGTTAAAAACCCTCCCTATAGAAACTTTAATATTAATGATGATTTTTGCAGAAAAATGGCAAAAAAAGGCAATCTCTCTGTTTCTTACTAAATTAAGATTCATCAAACCTTTAATTAAAGGTGAAGACTTAAAAAAGCTAAATATTCCACCTGGCCCAATTTACAGTAAAATTTTTGAAAAAATAATGGATGAGAAATTAAGAGGAAGTTTACAATCTAAGGATGAAGAGATAGAATTCGTTAAGAATTTTATGTCTCCAAATTCTTGACATTGTTCCTTAAATTCATGTATGTTAGTAATTACTACCATGCTTAGCACAAAAGAAAAAATTATAATGTCTGCCTTAAAATTATTCTCACAAAAAGGTTATCTTGGAACAACTACAAGAGATATAGCAAGAGAGGCTAACATTGCTGAAATAACTCTTTTTAGATATTTTCCTACTAAAGAGAAATTATTTAAAGAGGTATTGATAAGTAAATCTTTCATCCCTACTCTAAGGGAATTTCTATCTAAGACTGAAAATATGGATTACCGTCTTGTCTTGGATAAAATTGCCGATTATTATCTAAGATTACTAAAACAAAAAAGAGATCTAATTCGCATAATGCATGGAGAAATCTTTCAATATCCCAAGGAAATAAAAGAAATTCAGAGCAAGATAATGAGCGAACTGTATTTAACCTTTGCTAATTATCTTGAAGAAATGAAAAACAAAGGATTTGTAAGGGATATTGATACTGAAAGTGCTGCCATGGGATTTTTTGGAGCTCTCTTTAATCTATTCATAAAGAAAGAGATTTTTAAGAGAAAAATAAACTTGAGAAAAAATCTTTCTACTTTTCTTGATATTTTTTATGAAGGAACGAGGAGGAAATAAAATGAAAAAATTTATTATTCTTTTGTTTGCAGTTTTTTTCTTTTCCTTAGAGGCTTGGGCTCAACAAAATTATACAATAAATGACCTTTTCTCCTTAGCCCTTAAAAAAGCTGAAAGGATAAGAATTGTTGAGGAGAATCTGAAAATTTCAGAAGAAGGTAAATATAAGGCTCTTGCAGGACTTTTACCTACCCTTACAGCCTTTGGAAAATACACTGAATATTCTGAATCAAAGCTTGTAAACTCTCAGATTATTCAGCCTAATAAAAGTAAAATATACGGAATAACCTTAGAGGAGAGACTCTCCTTGGGAGGTAAGGAGTTTACTGCTCTGTCCTCTGCAAAGGATGCCTTTAAGAAGACTGAGTTTGAAGTAAACTCCTTCAAGGAACAATATCTTCTTAGAGTTGCTCAAGATGTTTATTATTATTTAAAGGCAAAGAGAGCTGTAGAGATAGCACAGACTAATGTGGAAAGGCTAAAAAAACATAGAGATGCAGCAAAAATTAGACTAAAAGTAGGGGAAGTTACGAAAACAGACCTTTTAAGAGCAGAGGCAGAGCTAAGCGGAGCTGAAGCAGAACTTATCTCTGCAAAGAATAATTTAAAAGTTGCTAAGTCTAATCTTGCAAGGGATGTAGGCTTAGAGGGAGATTTTGAAATTTTAGAAGAAAAACTTAATGATCCTTATTTAAATCTTACCCTTGACCATTTAAAAGCATTTGCAAAAGATGAAAGACCTGAAATAAAAGCTGCCTCCATGGCAAAGGAAATAGCAAAAAAGAATGTAAATTATGTAATTGGTTCTTTTTTCCCCTACTTAATTCTTTCAGCCACTTATCAAAAGCTTGACCAAGACCCTTCAAATCAGTTCACAAACAAAGAATCAAAGTATGCCATTGCTTCTATAAATTTCCCTATTTTTGAAGGAGGCTTAAGAAGAGCTGAACTAAGTGAGGCAAAAGCTAAACTTAGGCAGGCAGAATTACAATATGAGGATACTGTAAAAGAAGTCTTTATAGATGTGGAATCTGCCTATTTCAATTACCTTACTTTTAGGGATACTATTAAGTCCTTAGAGGATGAAGTAGCCTATGCAAAAGACAACTTTAATTCTGTTTCAAAGCAATACCAGTTTGGACTGGCAAACAGTATTGATGTTACTGATGCAAATACTTTCCTTCTTACGGCTGAAAAAAAACTTTTGGATGCTCAGTATAACTATCAACTGGCAATACTCAGGCTAAGACAGGCAACAGGCACCCTTCTTAAAGGTTTTGTCAATAATGAGATACTTGCTGGAGGTAATAAATAGTGAGTTTTTTTGGAATCGGTGTGAAATTTAAAAATTCCAAGAAATTAAAAATCATTGCCCTTATATTTATAACTCTTGTGGCTTTAATTTTCATGGGAAGAGAGATTTATTACTATGTTGTTTATGAAAGAACTGATGATGCTTACATTGAAGGAACAATTGTTCCTATAGCTCCTCAGGTTTCAGGAAAAGTAGTTAAAGTTTATGTAGACTACAACCAAAGGGTAAAAAGGGGAGAACCCTTGGTTGAAATAGAAAGTGATGATTACTTGGCAGAGTTAAATGCTAAAAAATCTACTGTTAACACTCTCCAGAATCAGCAAAAAGAGATAGGTTCCTCTTTACAGGAAGCTCAAGCAAGACTAAGAAGTGCACAGGCAAATTTGCAAGCTGCCATAGCTCAAAGAATGCTTGCAGAGAGAGAATACGAAAGAATAAGGAGCCTCTATCAAGAAGACCTTGTTTCAAAAAGCAAGTTTGATTCAGCAGAAGCCTCACTAAGAGTAGCACAGGCACAGGAAAAGGCAGCAGAATCCCAAATAAAAGAAGTAGAATCATTAATAAATACTCTTTCAATAAAACTTAAAACTCAGTCTCATCAGATAGAGAAAGCCCAGGCAGAATTAAAAGTAGCAGAGATTAATTTAAAAAGAACTGTTATTTTTTCGCCCATAGATGGAAGAGTTGCTAAAAGGTCAGTAGAGGTTGGTCAATATATTCGTCCTGGTCAGTTGATTATGGCAGTGGTTGACGAAGAAAACATATGGATTGGAGCAAATTTTAAGGAAACTCAGATAGAAAAAATGAGAGTAGGACAACCTGTAAAAATTAAAGTTGATGCTTATCCAGGAAAAGTTTTCAAAGGACATGTAGCAAGTTTCCAGCCTGGCACAGGTGCGGTTTTTAGCCTATTTCCTCCAGAAAATGCAACGGGAAACTTTGTTAAAGTTGTCCAACGCATTCCTGTAAGGATAATAATAGACTCAAAATTTGATCCTAACTATCCTCTTTGGCCTGGAATGTCTGTTATTCCCTATGTAGATGTCACTGTGAATACTGGGGTAAAGTTAAAAGATGTAATTCATAAGCAATGAAGTCCCTGAAATTTTTAAGTTTAATTACCTTGTATATTTGTCTTTTCAGTATCTTTATACCTTATACTTTTGCTGAGAGTGATAAAAATACTCAAATCCTTACCCTAAGAGATTGCCTTCAAATAGCCTTAGAGAGAAACCCAGAGCTTCTTGCCTCAAAGCAACAGGTAAGCAAAAGTTTTTTTAAAATAGGTGAGGCACGCTCAGGATACTTTCCTGAGATTGATTTATCCTTTGGCTATCAAAGAAGCTATGAAGAGACAAAAATAAGAGAGGACTACTCAAAAAATTACTCAGGACAGATTTCCCTAAGCCAGACACTTTTTGATTTTGGAAAAACTTCCACAAAGATAGATATTCAGAGAGAAATCTATAAAGCAACAGAATCACAGGATAAAAAAACTATTCTGGAGATAGTCTACAATGTTAAATCAGCCTATTTTAATCTTCTTAAAGCAAAGAAACAGTTTGAAACTTCTCGGGAAGTTTTAAAACAGGCACAAAGGCATCTTGAGCTTGCCAAGGGTTTTTATGAAGTAGGACTTAAGCCGAAGATTGAAGTAACAAAGGCAGAGGTGGAACTAAGCAATGCAAAGCTTAATCTAATTACAGCTGAAAAAACATTAAGGCAGGCTCTCTTAAATTTAAAAGTCGCCATGGGAATGATTGAGATGCCTGATTTTGATATAAGGGATGAAGATTATGTCATTAGAAAACTTGATGAGAAAGAATCTATAAACATTGCCATTGAAAGAAATCCTCAAATTCAGGAGATAAAATTCAACAAGCAGGCATCTATATACTCTGAGGATTTAGTTAAAAGGGAATATTTGCCAACTTTAATAGGCACAGGAAAGTATGGTTATAGAGGAGAAGAATTTCCCCTAAACAAAGGGTGGAGTCTCCTTCTTCAGATAAATTTACCAATCTTTAGCGGATGGTCAACAACTTATAAACTAAAACAAGCAAAGGCTGATGTGGCATATTATCAATACAGAGAAGAGTCCCTTAAACAGCAGATTATATCCCAGATAAAAAGTCTTTTTGTTCAGCTTAGGGAGGCTGAACAGAAGATTGAAACTTCAAAGTTAGCAGTAAAGCAGGCTAAAGAAAATCTTGATCTTGCTATGGCAAGATATGAGGTAGGGATTGGAAGTTCTATTGAAGTTGTTGATGCTATAGTTCTTTATGAGCAGACAAATACTCAATACTGGCAGGCAGTTTATGACTACAATGTAACTTATGCAGAGATAGAGAAAACAATGGGGATAGACAGATGAAAAAGAAAAAAACTTTGTTAATCTTAAGTGTGGGATTAGTCATTTTTTTAGGAGTATTAGTTCTTATTCTTTCAGGCTCAAAAAAAACACAGTATAGAACTGTAAAGGTTCAGAAAGGCGAGATAACTCAAAAAGTGACTGCTACAGGTAATGTTAATCCTGTAACAACAATTATTGTTGGAACAAGAGTATCAGGAACAGTAGTAGCACTCTATGCTGATTATAATTCTCAGGTAAGAAAAGGTCAGCTTATTGCTCAGATTGACCCTACCCCCTTTGAAAATGAGTTAAAACAAGCTGAAGCAGACCTTCTTAATGCAAAGGCAAATCTTCTAAAGGCAGAAGTAAACTTAAAAGACGCAGAAAGAACGCTGAAAAGAAAGGAGGAGCTTTTCAAAAAAGACCTTATTGCAAGAAGTGAACTTGATGATGCTGAAACAGCCTTTAACACAGCAAAAGCCCAATACGAAATTGCTCTTTCCCAGGTCAAAAAGGCAGAGGCAGGAGTAAGACAAGCAAAAACAAATTTAGGCTATACAAAAATTGTATCTCCAGTCAATGGTGTTGTTATTGCAAAGAATGTTGAAGTAGGCCAGACTGTGGCAGCAAGCTTTCAGACTCCAACGCTATTTACAATAGCACCAGACCTTACAAAAATGCAGGTTGAGACAAATGTAGATGAAGCAGACATCTCAAAAATTAGATTAGGAACAGAGGCAAGTTTTACTGTGGATGCCTATCCTGATAGAAGATTTAAAGGAATTGTCTCTCAAATAAGACTCTCACCTACAGTAACTCAAAATGTAGTCACTTATACTGTGGTAATTTCTGTGGAAAACAACCACCTTCTTCTTAAACCAGGTATGACAGCAAATGTTACATTCGTGGTGGCTCAAAAAAAAGATGTACTAAAGATTCCTAATTCTGCTCTAAGGTTTAAAATGCCTGATAGTTCAGATACCAACGAGAAATCACGCCAAAATATAAGAAAAGATGACAAAAAGCAAGAGGGTTTATGGGTTATAAGAGATGAAAAACCTTTAAGAATTAACATTAAAGCAGGAATAAGTGATGGAGAATGGACAGAAGTAGTCGAGGGAGACATAAAAGAGGGAGATGAAGTAATAGTTGACATTGCTACAAAGAAAAAAGATGGCTCTACGACAGCTCGTCCTCCAATACGATTTTAGCTATGTCCCTCATAGAGCTTGAAAACATAGTAAAAGTCTATAAGTTTGGAGAGTTTGAAATAAGAGTTTTAGATAACATTACGGTAAAAATTGAAAAAGGAGAGTTTGTCTGCATAATGGGTCCTTCTGGCTCAGGTAAATCAACTTTTATGAATATTATTGGATGTCTTGACACTCCCACATCAGGAAAATACTATCTTGATGGTGTTGATGTATCTACCTTTAGCTTAGACCAATTGGCTGAGATAAGAAACAAAAAAATAGGTTTTGTTTTTCAGCAGTTTAACCTTCTTCCAAGAGCAACAGCTCTTGAGAATGTGGAGCTTCCTCTTATTTATGCAGGAATCTCTGCAAAAAAGAGGAAAGAGTTAGCTCTTCATATACTTTCAAAGGTAGGGCTTTCCGATAGGGCTAATCATTATCCACGACAGCTTAGTGGAGGACAACAGCAAAGAGTTGCCATTGCAAGAGCTCTTGTAAATAGTCCTTCTATAATCCTTGCTGATGAACCCACAGGAAACTTAGACTCAAAATCAAGTCTGGAGATTATGGAAATATTCAAAAAACTCAATGAGGAACAGGGATTTACAACTATCATTGTTACTCATGAACCAGACATAGCAGCTTTTGGAAAAAGGCAGATAAGATTTCTTGATGGTAAAATAGTATGTGACTCAAAAGTTTGTCCTGTGGATGAAAAATTATGATTTCAATAACTTCCATAATTAACATAGCCTTGAGAGCCTTAAGAGCAAATGCCATGCGTTCCTTTTTAGCTATTTTAGGAATCATCATAGGTGTAGGGGCTGTGGTAACAATGATAGCCATTGGTAGTGGTGCCAGTGAAAAGATTTCTAAACAAATCTCAAGTATTGGAAGTAATCTAATTCTTGTTCTTCCCGGAGCAACAACTCAAGGTGGAATAAGAATGGGACATGGCACACAACAAACTCTTACCATGGCAGATGCTGAGGCTATAGGGAGGGAATGTTCAGCTGTGATGGCTGTTGCTCCTGCAATAACTGGAACAGCTCAGGTGGTTTTTGGAAATCAGAACTGGGCAACAGCAATAATAGGTACCACACCAGAGATGGTTACTGTAAGAGAGTGGGAATTGCTATGGGGTAGATTTATAAATGAACAGGATGTAAGAAGTGGAACAAAGGTGGCAGTAATAGGACAAACAGTGGCAGAAAAGCTCTTTGGAGAGGTAGATCCCCTTGGAAAAATTATTAGAATAAAAAAAATTCCCTTCGAGGTTATTGGAGTTCTTGACAAAAAAGGGCAATCTCTTACTGGTCAGGATCAGGATGATATTATTTATGTTCCTATTACAACTGCTCAGAGAACTCTTTTTGGACAGACCCTTCCAGGTAGGGTTAGATTAATTTATGTAAAAGCCTCTTCTCTTGAAAGCATTCCTCAGGCAACAGAACAAATAAGAACACTGCTTAGACAAAGACACAGAATAGGTCCCAATCAGGAAGATGACTTTACAGTTATGGACCTTACTCAAATGCTAAAAGCTGCTGAGGAATCAACAAAAACTATGTCAATACTTCTTGGAGCAATTGCCTCTGTTTCTCTTTTAGTAGGTGGCATAGGCATAATGAATATAATGCTTGTCTCTGTAACAGAGAGAACAAGGGAAATTGGGATAAGAATGGCAGTGGGAGCAAAACCAAAAGATATAAGAATGCAGTTTCTTATTGAATCAGTTTTTCTTACCACTATTGGTGGAGTATTCGGCTTACTCTTAGGTATAGGTGCTTCCTTGGCTGTGTCATCTTTAATGGACTGGCCTGTGAGCATCTCCCTTTTTTCTGCTATAATTGCCTTTGGTTTTTCTGCTTTCGTAGGAGTTTTTTTTGGATTCTATCCTGCTTATAAGGCATCAACCCTTAATCCTATTGAGGCTTTAAGATATGAGTGAAGTATATCTTCTTGATGGAAGCTGTTTTGTCTATAGAGCTTATCATGCCATAAAGGGACTAAGCACATCAAAAGGAATACCTACAAATGCAGTATATGGCTTTACAAGAATGCTGCTTAAACTGATTAAAGAGAGAAAAGTTCAAAATTTGCTTATTGCTTTTGATAGTCCTCATCCCACAAAAAGACATTTAGTCTATGAAGAATACAAAATAACAAGGCCAGAAACTCCCCAGGATTTACCTCTTCAATTAGAATACATTAAAGAGATTATTGATGCCTTTGGAATAAAAAGATTTGAAGCTCCTGGCTATGAAGCAGATGACATCATTGCCACCATAGCATTAAAAATTGAACCTTTAGTCTATGTAGTTACTCTTGACAAGGACATGCTTCAGCTTGTCTCAGATAGAGTAAAAATTTACGATCCTTTAAATGATTTAATCATTGACAGAGATTTTGTCCTGAAAAAATATAGTTTGCCACCTGAAAAACTTGTTGATTTTATGGCATTAGTAGGAGATTCCATTGATAACATCCCCGGAGTAAAAGGCATTGGAGAGAAAACTGCTATAGAACTTTTAAGGAGATATGGCTCTGTTGAAGAGATTTTAAAAAATCTTCCCATACTTAAACCTCCAAGGGTAGCAAAATTAATAAAAGAGAACATAGAATCACTCAAGCTTAGCAAGGAGCTTGTAAAATTAAATCTCCAAGTACCCATTGATTTGTCCTTAGAGGAGATGGAAATAAGAGATTGGAATAAGAAAAAACTCATTGAGATTTTCCAGAAATTAGAATTTACCTCCTTAATAAAAGAAGTTTTATCAAAAGAAGAAATACAAAAGGAGGCTAATCTCCAAAGGACTCATGAATCAAACTTAACTAAAGATATGGAAGAACATGAAAAATTTGCCCTTTTCACCTTAGGAGACAAAATAATTGTAGGCAAAGAGAATACTTTTCAACAATTAAGCTTAAAAGATAGCAATTTAAGAGAAATTTTAAATTCAGATAGGTTAAAAATTTTTTTCGATGCAAAAGAGCTCTTTAAAAAATTCATAGAAGCAGGCTTAACCATATCTCCTCCCTATTTTGACCTTTCAGTGGCCTCTTACCTTATCAATCCCAACAGAGGTAAGTATGATTTTAACACTATTACACTTGAATATTTGGGTAAAATTTATGATGAATCCTTAGGTTTAAATCATAGGCTAAATTTAATGTTTGAACTTTATGAGAGATTAAAATCGATTTTAAAGGATAGACAGCTTGAAGAACTATATTTTAACATTGAGATGCCTCTCATAGAAGTTTTATCTCATATGGAGATTTCTGGTCTTAAAATTAATTTAGATAAACTGGAAGATCTTAAAGAACAGATAGGTACTGAGCTTGAGAAAATAAAGAGCCGAATTTATCTCCTTTCAGGCAAACCTTTTAACATAAACTCACCAAAACAGCTTTCTGAGATTTTATATGATAAGTTACAGCTTAAAAGCAGAAAAAGAGGGAAAAAGGCACGTTCAACTGAGATGGAGGTACTGGAAGAACTTGCCCTTCAGCATGAGCTTCCTCAAGAAGTAATCAACTTTAGAATTCTTAACAAACTTCTTACAGGATATCTACAGCCTCTGAAAGACTATATAAACAAAAAGACTGGAAGAATTCACTGTAAATGGTCTCAGACAGTAGCAGGCACAGGAAGACTTATAAGCAGCGAACCAAACCTCCAAAACATTCCTGTAAAAGGGCAATGGGCAGAGCTTCTAAGAGAAGTATTTATTCCAGAAGAAGGCTTTATATTTCTAAGTGCTGATTATTCACAAATTGAATTAAGAATCTTAGCACATTTAAGTGAAGATCCTTCATTAATTGAAGCATTTAAGCAAGGCAAAGACATTCATAAAAGAACAGCTATGGAACTTTTCTCCTTAAGGGAAGAGGAAGTTACAGAGGAGCATAGAAGAATAGCAAAAACAGTAAACTTTGGAATCTCCTATGGTATAAGCTCTTTTGGTCTTTCTGAGTCAATTAAAATTCCCTATGAACGAGCTCAGGAGCTAATTGATCTTTATTTTTTAAGATATGCTAAGGTGAAAGAATTTATTGAGAATACCATTGCCTTTGCCAAGAAAGAAGGCTATGTAAGAACACTTTTTGGAAGGATTCGTCCTGTGGGAGACATTAACAGTCCAAATCAATTCCTCATGAAGCAGGCTGAAAGAGTAGCGGTAAACTCAGTAGTTCAAGGCTCAGCAGCAGACATAATAAAAATTGCCATGATAAGGATTTATGAGAGAATAAAAAAAGAGAATCTATGGGCAAAAATGGTTCTTCAAATTCACGATGAGATAGTACTTGAAGTAGCAGAGGGAGAAGTTGAAAAATTAAAGGAAATTGTCAGGGAAGAAATGCTTAATTTTACTCTTAAAGTCCCCCTTGATATTAATATTCATATTGGCAAAACACTTAATATTTAATCTTACCCTTTTCCAAAGTGATGATTTTTTCTACTGTATCCTTTAAGAATTCTCTATCATGGGAGGCAATTAGATAAGTTTTTGCATTATTTTTTAAATATTTCACTATTTTTTCCACATTATTTTCATCAACACCGGCAGAGGGTTCATCTAAAATAAAGCATAATGGTTTCATGGCAATTACTGTGGCTAAGGCAACAAGCCTTTTTTCACCTCCAGAGAGTTTATAAGTAACTCTGTCCTCAAAACCTTCTATTCCCAAAATTTTACAGGTCTCCCTTACAATTTCCATTGCTTCTTTTTTTGTCTTACCAAGATTTAGGGGACCAAAAGCGATGTCTTCTTTTACTGTGGGACAGAAAAGTTGATTGTCAGAGTCCTGGAAAAGAAAGCCTATCTTTTGTCTTACTTCTATGAAGTCTTTTTCCTTAGTTCTTCCTTTTCCCAGTATTTCTATTGCTCCTTTTTGAGGTTTAAGTAATCCCATTATGAGATAAAGAAGCGTTGTTTTTCCTGCACCATTTGAGCCAATTAAGCCAATTCTTTCACCTTCATAAATCTCTAAGTTTATAGAGTCAAGTACTTTTCTGTCACCATAACTAAAGGATATATCTTTAAGGCTTATTAAGGGTGCTTTCAACTATTAACTCCAATTAAAATTATGACTGCTGCTGAAATAATACCGAATATTATATCAGGTTTTCTCAATTGAAAATGCTCAACGAGAGGGAAATATCCTTTAAAGCCTCTACAAAGCATGGCTCTGTAGATCTCTTCTGCTCTTTCATAGCTTTTTAAAAGCATTCCTCCAATAATGTAAGCATAGGTTTTATAGGTATGAATATTAGTCTTTGGAACAAAACCTCTTAGAGCAACTGCTTTTCTTATCTTTGTATACTCCTCGTGAATTACTGTAATATAACGATAAAAGAGAAAGAAAATTGTAACAATTTTTTTAGGCATTTTCAAATGAAGCATAGCATGAGCAAGAGAAAATACTGAGGATGTAGAAATAAGCGCTATGGTAGCTATAATTATGGCATTGGCTTTTAGAGTTATGGAAAGAGCATATTTTAATCCTTTATAACTTATCTTTATGGGTCCTAAGTTCATATAAGGATTTCCCTGGTAGCTAAAGGGAATAAAAAGCCATATAAAGGCAATAAAAAAATTTGCTATTAATACTCTTGAAAAAACCGATTTTGTCCTTAGATTTGCTATGGCAAGAAGAATGAAGGAATAGGCAAGAAAGATAGCAGGGATCTTTATACCTGAGGATAAAGCACAGGTTAGACTAAATAAGGCAAATATTAAAATTTTTACTCTGGGATCCGTCCTATGAAGAAAACTTTTTCCTTCTGAAAATTCCTCAAGATGCATCTTTTTTTCTTTTTAAAAGCATTATTATAGCCCATACTCCCACAATATATCCAATCCCTCCTATAATCTCCCTTAAACTTACTCTATCCATTTGTTTTCTTATGTCCATAAGTTCATTTCTTAAACCCTGTAATTTCACATCTAAGGCTTCATCAATAACTTGTCTTATTTCATCTTTGTTTATGGATGCTTGAGGCTTAAATGATTTATCTTCCTTTTTTGTCGTGCTAATGTCTTTATCTGTATCTATTTCCTTTAATCCTTTCAGAACATACTCTGCTTTATGACCTTCACCAGCAGGAATCACTATTTTTATGGTTCCCTTTTCCAGAGCTTTAAAACTGTATTTACCTTTTTCATCTGTAGAAAGCTCTTGTATTTTCTTTCCCTTTGAATCATAAACCTCTACTTTACTGTTTTTACAGGGTGAACCATCAACAAAGTAACACTCTCCAAAAACTATATCACCTTCTCTGTATGCATAAGTACTTACTTTGTGAGCATAGGCAAAGTTACATAAAATAAAAGAAATTTGCAGAATCAAGAAAAGATAAAAAAATGGATTAAAAAATCGATTCATCCTAAAGCCTCCGGTTTAACTTTTTTTAGATATACTACCACAAAACCAGTAATAATTCCCTCAATTATAGAAATGGGAATATGCATTACCAGGAGAGTTCCAGCAACTGCTGTAAAACTTCTCTCAGTTTCGATTAGGGCAAGGCTTATAAATAAAGCAGCAAGAAGCAGAGAAAAAACTCCACCTAAGAACCCACCTAAGAAAGCTATATTTTTTCCTCCTTTTAAAAATCCTTTAAAAACATAGTAGGAAAGCACTGCTGGCATAGCCATTGAAAAGGTATTTACTCCTAAAGTGGTAAGTCCACCAAACTGAAATAAAATTCCTTGAAGAATTAAAGCAACAAAGATGGACGGGAAAGCTCCCCAACCAAGAAGCATTCCTAAAAGTCCATTTAATACTAGATGGGCAGAAGTAGGTCCAATGGGAACATGAATAAGAGACGCAATAAAAAAAGCTGAAGATAAAATTGCCACCTTTGGTATGTCTTCGTTTTTTATTCTTTTTAAACCTAAGGTAAGACCTCCTAAAGATAAAACAGCGCCGGTAATTAGCACCGGCGCTGAAAGAACTCCTTCTGATATATGCATTATTTCATCTCCCTTGCTTTAACCCAAATGATTCCTCCCATTTCCACAGGATATTCTTTCCCCTCTTTTTTAATTTTGTATGGAGCTGTGGTTAAGGCAGCAAATCCCCACCATCCAGACTTTGGAATAGCATAGGTAAAGACTCCGTTAGCATCGGCTTTTATTACCTGAGTGACATAGGCATCCTTTGGAGGTTTTACTTTACCTCCTTCATTAAAGTACTCCACTTCCACATCAGCAAAGGGAAGAGGTTTTCCATTAACCTTTACAATACCTTGAAAAACATTTCCAGCCCAAAGTCCATAAGGTCTTGTAAGAGGAACAATTTCAATAGGTAGCCCTATCTCTTTATCCCATCCTTCTTCTTTACCTAATGCTTGCACTACCACCTTAGGATAATGAACTATAAATTTTTCTTCAGCAGCCTCCCAGTAGGGTTGTGGTTCAAGATAAAAGATATAGTCACCAGGAGATTTAATAGTAAAGGAAGCCTCCCAAGCATCTTTGCCTTTTATTTTTCTATTTAAAAGGCTGTTAAGTAAATCAATTTTTTCTTCTCCAAAGAAAACTCCAAAGGTTTTTGGTTTCTCCATGTTTAACCATTCTTGTTCAAAGGGATGCATAAAGTAAACTTTTAATGTCAGTTTCTTAGGATCTTTCTCACCAATAATATCATCAGAGGGCATTATAACTCCAAAATGAGCAAAGGCTAAAGTGCCAAAAAATAAAGATATAGATAAAGAAAGCAAAAAAATTGAGAATTTTTTCATCTTATGATACCTCCTTAAAAGTTAACATTAAATCTTACGGCATATATATGACCTGCCTTTGTGCTATCAGAATCTCGAGCATTGTCACGAATATACTGATAATCTAAGGTTATGTTTGAGCTTAGAAATTTGTAACTAAAGAGATTAAATTTTACGTATCCTTCAAATATGTGAGAATTCTTCAAATCTTCATTTTTTGAGGGACTCTTCAGATAGGCATAGCCAATACCTATTTCATCATCCTTTCTTCCCCATACATTACCATTTAGATTTAATCCAAAAGAAACCATTCTATTGAAGTCTACCTTTGCTGATGCAGATTGAATGCCTGCCCTGAAAAAGGCACCTAAAGTTTCTTTTATAAATTGTTGATCAAAGCTTACTCCTATGCCTTTTAATGCCTTGTATGCATCAGCATCCCAGTTTTCAAATCTCTTGTTTGTAGTGTAAGCATAAAATCTGTAGTTCCCTTCTCCAAGAGTTGTGTCAAGCTTGTATCCAATTTGGGCTCCTAACCAGTTATATTTTTTTTCATCCATATTTTTATTTTCATTCTTTGAACGCATTCCCACAATTTTCAGATGAAATTTATCCCATTCTAATTCAATTGCTGCACCTGCATCATAACTTGGTAGATTTGCAAGAGGATTATTAACAAATGCCTCATTCATAAACTGACTAATTTCATCATTAGCATAGGCATTGTCATCGATGAAGGCTGTAGAATCAATTATTCCTGCAGTCATTTTAAGAGAAATATCTTTCTGAATTTCAAACTTATGAGAATACCAAAGTTCTTGCAAATGATCCCTTGCATGCCCATTTATGTTGTGCAAGTCAATTAAGAGGTCATCTGCATAGGGGTTTAAAATAAAGGGATATCCTGAATTTTCAGAATGAAAACCGCTTCCTTTTGCAAAGCTCGCCCTTAAGAAAAATTCGTTATTCTCAGTTGGATGAAATGAAACATTGAAATCAACTACAGCAGAACCTCTGTCTTTTGTTTTTTCCTGAGTTTCTGCGTTCACATAACCCTTGCTCATTCTAAGCCATTGATAAACTGTAGTAGCAGAACCAGAGATGGCAAATTTTTCTGAAATATCAACTGCCATTACTGCTGTAGGTAATAATAATGCCAAGAGAAATAAAAGAAATTTTTGCATAATACCTCCTTTTTTTAGAAATTTTTAAAAATAAAAAAAGCCATGAAGGATTCAAGCTCTTCTGAGCTTTATTAAGCCTTCATGGCTTGGAAAAAATTATATCAAAAAATATACCTTTTGGTCAAACTAAACCATTGTCCTGAGAAGCAAAACTGTGCTCTAGGAATTCAAAAGCATCAAAAGTAATTGATTAGATCATTAATAAAGTATGAACAAAAAACTTTATGTTAAAATTAACAAATGTTTTGCAGACTAATAGCAAGTTTTTTCTTCATAGGTTATTTCCCTGTAGCCCCTGGTACTGTTGCTTCTGTTATTGCAATGCTCATATTATTAATCCTTAAACCTTCAGATTTGTCTATGTCATTTATTCTCCTCTTTATTTTTCTCTTGGGAGTAATCTGCTCGGAAAATATAGAAAAGAGATGTGGAGAAAAAGATCCTCCTTATATAGTTATAGATGAAATTGTAGGATACTTCACTGCTGTATTTTTGATAGAACCTACTCCAATAAATCTGTTTTTGGGTTTTCTATTGTTCAGATTTTTTGATATATTAAAACCACCTCCAATTAGACTAGTGGAAAAGAGAATAAAAGGAGGATTTGGAATAATGCTTGACGATATTATTGCTGGATTGATAACAAATCTTTTACTAAGAATTTACCTGATGGTATCATAATTTATGAGATGTTTTATAGCAATACTGCTACCAGAACATATAAAAGACCTCATAGATAAAATCGTTAATTTAAACTCTCCATGGGAAGGTATAAATCTAGTAAAAAAAGATAATTTACATATTACCTTGAAATTTCTTGGAGATGTAGAGAATGTTTCAATACCCCTCTTGATTGACTCTCTAAAAAACTTGAAGAAGAATTTTTCACCCTTTGTTCTAAAAATCTCTCACCCTGGAGTTTTCCCTAATGCATCTAAAATTAGGGTTTTATGGATAGGTTTAGCCTTTTCTGCCACTCTTAAGGAATTGGCAACTAAAATATCAGAAGAAATGGAAAAATTTAATATTAAAAGGGAAGACAGACAGTTCAACGCTCACATAACTGTAGGAAGGGTTAAAAATTTAAATAATGGTAAATTCTTATTTGAAAAAATTTGGAAAAATTTTAGAATCATTAAACAAGAAATCCATGAGAATAATTTATCTTTCAAGGTAGAGGAGTTTGTCCTAATGAAAAGCACGCTTACTCCAGATGGTTCCATATATGAGGTCATAGAGAGATTTCCTTTCAGTAAGAATATAAATGGTATAATAAAAAAGACTTTAAACAATTAACTGGGGTGTTTTATGAACAAAGAGAAATTAAAAGCTTTAGAAATGGCTATTTCTCAGATTGAGAAGAATTTTGGAAAAGGCTCAATAATGCGTTTTGGCACGGGTGCTTTAACAGAAGGCATCAGTGTAATACCTACCGGTTCTATAACCCTTGACATAGCCACTGGCGTTGGAGGCTATCCAAGAGGAAGAGTAATAGAAATATTTGGTCCAGAGTCCTCAGGTAAGACTACTCTTGCCCTCCATGCAATCGCTGAAGCCCAAAAGCTGGGAGGAGTTGCTGCTTTTATAGATGCAGAACATGCTTTAGATATTAATTATGCCTCAAAATTAGGTGTTAATATTGAAGATCTTCTTATAAGCCAACCAGACACAGGAGAGCAGGCTTTAGAGGTCACAGAAACTCTTGTTCGTAGCGGTGCTGTTGATATTATTGTTATTGATTCTGTGGCTGCTTTAGTGCCAAAAGCAGAGATAGAAGGAGAAATGGGTGATGCATTACCTGGACTACAGGCAAGACTTATGAGTCAGGCTTTAAGGAAACTCACTGCAGCTATTTCCAAGTCTCAAACTGTTGTAATATTTATAAACCAATTGAGACACAAAATTGGTGTAATGTTTGGGAATCCAGAGACAACACCTGGAGGCACTGCCTTAAAATTTTATGCTTCCATGAGGTTGGATATAAGAAAAACAGACACATTAAAAGAAGGACAAGATACCACAGGAGGAAGAGTAAGGGTAAAGATAGTAAAAAATAAAGTGGCTCCACCCTTCAAACAAGCTGAATTTGATATATATTTTAATGAGGGAATATCTAAAACAGGTGAAATTCTTGATCTTGCTGTAGAGAAAGGAATAATTGAAAAATCCGGTGCTTGGTATAATTACAAGAGTGTTAGATTTGCCCAAGGTAGAGAGAATGCAAAAGATTATTTAAAAAACCATCCTGAAATTTTGGGGGAAATAACATCAAAAGTATATGAAGCTTATGGATTAAAAAATCCAAAGGTCTCTGAAGGTGAAAAAACAACATTATGAATCTTTAAAGGCTGCTTTAAAACTTTTAAGCATTAGGGACAGAACAGAAGCTGAGTTAGAAGAAAAGCTTAGGAAAAAAGGTTTTAAAGAAAAAGATATTTTAGAAACCCTTGAATATCTTAAGAAAAAAGGATTTTTAGACGACTTTAAATTTATTCAAAGAGCAAATATAATTGCAGAGGAGAGATTTTTAGGCAAAATGGGTTTGCAGAATTATTTAATGAGAAAAGGAATAGAGAGGGATAAATTAGAAAATCTTCCTGAAATAGACGAACTTTCAATAGCAAAAAAGCTTCTTGAAAGGAAAAAAAATTTTTTAATTGATTTGCCTTTTGATAAAAGAAAAGTAAAAATTGCAGGATTTCTTCTAAGAAGAGGATTTTCCTGGGACACAGTAAAAAAATGTTTAAGTGATAAAACTTTCATAGATTTTGAATCTTCTCAAAAAGAAATTTAAAAAGGAGGACTAAAGATGAAAGTTTTTATCTCGTTATTAGTGGCACTTTTCTTAGCAAGTTGTGCATCGCAAGGAGTAAGGTATACTTATGAGGAGATCAAAAGTTATCCTCCTGATGTTCAGGAGAGAATTGTGAAAGGAGAAATAGCTCTTGGAATGACCAAAGAACAGGTAAGATATGCCTGGGGACCTCCTTCATCTACGAGAATTCTTACTCCTGAAAAAGGAAAACAAAGAGAAGAGTGGATATATTCTTCTTCCTTAGGTTTATTAAAATCAAGGCTAATATTTGTTGATGGTAAACTAACTTACATAATTAGTAATGAACAAAGAATTGTGGGTGAGGACTAATTCATGGAAAGTTCTGAAATAAGAAGTCTCTTCCTGGATTACTTTATTAAAAAGGGACATGAATATGTAAAAAGCTCTCCCCTTATTCCAAAAGAAGACCCCACTTTGTTGTTTACTAATGCAGGGATGGTGCAATTCAAAAGAGTCTTCCTAGGTGAAGAAAAAAAACCTTACAGTAGGGCTACTTCCTGTCAAAAATGTATGCGAGCAGGTGGAAAACATAGCGATATTGAAAATGTGGGGCATACAGCAAGGCATCATACTTTTTTTGAAATGCTGGGTAATTTTTCCTTTGGTGACTACTTTAAGGAAGAAGCAATAAAATTTGCTTGGCAACTTCTTACTGAGATTTTCAAGATTCCCAAGGAAAGGTTGTGGGTTTCCATTTTCAGAGAAGATGATGAAGCAGCAAAAATATGGGAAAAGGAAATTGGTATTCCTCCTGACAGAATTGTAAGGCTTGGTGAAAAGGATAATTTCTGGCAAATGGGTGATACAGGACCTTGCGGACCCTGTTCTGAAATAATAATTGACCAAGGCGAAGATTTTGGATGTGGTAAACCTAATTGCGCTGTTGGTTGTGATTGTGATCGTTTTCTTGAACTTTGGAATCTTGTTTTTATGCAATACAACAAGGATGTAAAAGGAAAACTTACTCCTCTTCCTAAGCCAAGCATTGACACTGGAATGGGTCTTGAAAGAATCACAGCTGTTATGCAAGGTAAGAGAACCAACTTTGACACTGATCTTTTTGAACCGATAATTTCTGAAATATGCTCTGTTATAAACACAAGATACGGTGAAAATAAAAAGACAGATGTATCAATAAAAGTGATCGCAGATCATATTAGAGCTACAACCTTTCTGATAGCTGAAGGATTAATTCCATCCAATGAAGGTAGAGGTTATGTATTAAGAAAAATAATAAGAAGAGCTTCCAGACATATAAAACTTTTAGGTTATGATAATCCTACTTTTTATAGATTTGTAGAACCAGTGGTATCCAAATTAGGAGAAATTTATCCTGAAATAGTAAGTGAAAAGGAAAGAATTGAAAAGGTTATTAAAATTGAGGAAGAGAGATTTCTAAGAAGCCTTGACAGAGCAGTTCAGATTTTTAATGAAATCATAGAAAAATTAAAGACTTCCAAATCGGATACAATACCAGGAGATGAAATTTTTAGACTTTACGATACCTATGGACTTCCTCTTGATTTACTTAGAGAAATGGTTCAGGAAGTGGGTTTTAAAATCGAGGAAAAAGGATTTCAAGAAGCAATTAACAAACAAAGAGAAAGGGCAAGATCAGCTCAAAAAATCGAAGATATTGGTTTAAGCCCAGCTTATAAAGAGATAATTAATCATAAAGAAAATCTAAAATTTGTCGGTTACACGGAAGAAGAGGTAGAGACAAAAGTTTTTGCCCTTCTGAAGAAGGGACAAAAAGCAAGAGAATTAAATAAAGACGAAGAGGGAGAGGTATTTCTTCTACATACACCCTTTTATGGAGAGTCCGGTGGACAGGTGGGAGATACAGGTAAAATTATTTGGAAAAATGGTAAAGCTGAAGTATTAAATACAAAAAAAATCTCTGGTATTCATTGTCACAAGGTAAGAGTAATTGAAGGAGTTTTAAGGGAAGGGATAGAAGTATTTGCGAAAATTGACATTGAAAGAAGACAAGCTATAAAAAGAAATCATACTGCTACTCATCTTCTCCATTCTGCCTTAAGAGCAGTATTAGGTGACCATGTAAAACAGGCAGGAAGTCTTGTAGCACCTGAAAGGCTTCGTTTTGATTTTACTCATTTTGAAGCATTAACAGATGAAGAATTAAGAGAGATTGAGCAGATTGTCAATGAAAAGATACTGGAGAATTTACCAATACAAATTGAGATTAAAACTCTTGAGGAAGCTTTAGAGGAAGGAGTAATAGCTCTTTTTGAGGATAAATATGAAGATACAGTAAGAGTTGTAAAAATACTTGGTTTTAGTAAAGAACTATGCGGAGGAACTCATTGCAATGCTACTGGTGAAATAGGCAGCTTTTACATAATTTCAGAAGCCTCTGTTGCATCAGGCATAAGAAGAATTGAATCTGTAACAGGTATGAATGCTTGGAAGTTTGCCATAGAAAATAGGCAAAAGTTAATGCAAATTTCAGCCCTTCTTAAATCTTCAGATCCCTTGAAAGTCCTTGAAAAAATTCTCTTAGAAATGAAAGAGAAAGATCAAGAAATTGAAAAATTAAAGAGTACTCTCCTTACAAAAGATATTGAAGGAATTATAAAAACAGCCAAGGAAATAAAGGGAGTAAAAGCTTTGGCAGTAAAAATTGAAAACCTTGATGTAAAAAGTTTAAGATTTTTATCAGATAAAATAAAGGAAAAAATTAAACCTGCTGTAATTTTATTGGCATCGAAAAAAGATGGGCAAGCTATACTTCTTCTATCCGTAACAAAAGACATTGTAGATAAATATAACGCGGGAAAACTTCTCCAAACAATCACTCAACAAGTGGGAGGAAAAGGAGGGGGTAAATCTGACATGGCTCAAGGTGGATGTCCTGACGGAGAGGCTTTAGATAGAGCATTTGAAATATTCTATCAGATACTTCAATGAAACGGGTTTAAAATGGCTTTAACTGGAATTGAAATATTCAAACTACTACCTAAAACAAACTGCAAAAAATGTGGATTTCCCACTTGTCTTGCCTTTGCCATGAAAGTTGCTCAAGGGCAAGCAAAGATTGAACAATGTCCGGATGTGTCAGAAGAGGTAAAGGCTAAACTAAAAGAGGCTTCTACTCCTCCTATAAAAGCTGTATATTTTGGAACTGAACATGAAAGAATAAAAATAGGCGAAGAAAGTGTGCTTTTCAGGCATGAAAAAAAGTTTTTCAATCCAACAGTTTTAGCACTGGAAATAAAAGACAATGAGGAAAAAATAGAAAGCCTAATTGATGAAGTATTGGATTCTTCTTTAGAGAGAGTTGGACAAATTTTAAAGATTGAGTCCATCTTTTTAAAAAATGAGTCTGAAAATTTAGAAATTTTTTTAAGAGCTTTACAAAAATTACTAACAAAATGTCCCAAGATTCCTTTAATCTTCGGAATTAAAGATCCAGAAATAGCTGATGCTGCAATTGAAAACTACAAACTTGGAAAGCCTATCATTTATGCTGCTATAGAAGAAAATTACTCTGAAATGGCAAAAATTGCAAAAAAATATGATGTTCCCCTTGCAGTCTCTGCAAAAGGAATTGAGAGAATAATTAAACTTACTGAGGCTTTAAGAGCTGAAGGAGTAGAAAATCTCGTAATTGATACTCAACCTTCTTCAGCAGGTGAACTTTTAGTAGACAACACAATAATAAGAAGAGCAGCCCTTAAAAAGGGTGTGAAAGCCTTGGGATATCCTATTATTACATTTGCCAATAAAGAGGATGAATTTTATGAAACTTTATTGGCTACATTAGGAATTCTAAAGTATTCATCAATTGTTGTGCTGAGTAGTATTCCAAAGTGGAAAAATATTCTTCTTTTTACACTGAAGCAGAATATTTATTCTGATCCTCAAGTTCCTATGCAAGTTAAAGAAGATATATACAAAATTGGAGGAGCAGATGCTAATAGTCCTCTATTTATAACTACAAATTTTGCTCTTACATACTTCCTTGTAAAAGGAGAGATTGAAAATAGCAAAGTTCCCTCTTGGCTTGCAATTATGGATTGTGATGGATTAAGTGTCCTTACAGCTTGGGCAGCAGGAAAATTTTCAGCTAATAAAATTGCCCAATTTATCAAAGAAAAAGGAATAGAAAATATGCTCAATCACAGGGAAATTATAATTCCAGGCTATGTAGCAATGCTTAAAGGTGCCATAGAGGATAAACTTCCAGGTTGGAAAGTAATAATAGGTACCAAGGAAGCCAACGGAATTCCTGCCTTTTTGAAAAATTATGTCAAAAAAAGAGCATAAGAATTTCACCAGGAGAAAGAGCAAATGATAGAAAAATTAGCTGAAATTACAAAGAAAGAGACAGAAAATTTATTAAAAAAGACAGAAGCACTCTTAGACAAATTAGTTACTATAAAAGGTGAGTCTTTCCCAATTGAACCTCCTGACACAGCTTACGGATTTCCCTTAATTTATGCTATTGAAGGCATTAAATTGCACAATTTAGGAGAATTAATAGATTTTTGCAGCAGAAGAGAGGAAAAACTCTCCTGTCCTCTAGAACCTATTGATATTGCTCTAAATTATCTTTATATTGCTGAAATTTTTGCTATTCTGTATTTTGTTTTTCATGAAGAGTTTGCCGAGCTTTTTGAAGAAAAGATGCAGTGCCAAAAATGTTTTGGTTTTCTTGGGGATACAATTCAAAGAACACTGGGAGTTCAACTTGTAGACGGAAGGATTCCAGCAGTAGCGGTTTTATTAGGAAGTCTGGATATAGAAAAACTCATAAAAATTGTGAAAGAATTACAAGAAAAAAAGATACTTACCTTCCTTGTAGGTTCTATAGCTGAGGAATTTATCAAAACAGGTGAAAGATATGGCTTTGAGGCTTATGTAGTGCCCGTTGGTACGAAGACAGAAGATGCCTCTTTTGTTATTGATTGGGCTGTTAGGGCTTCTTTAATTTTTGGAGGGCAATCAGCTGGTAATAAAGAAGAAATAATTAATTATGTAAGAAAAAGAATAAATGCCTTTGCCCTTGCCTTTGGAAAAATTGATGAAAAAGCTGTTTCCATGGCTTTGGGTGCAGCCATATTTGCAATCCCTGTAGTTACAGATAGAGATTCTCCGGAAATTTTAATTCCCTCTATAGCCGAATATCCACTTCTTAGTTCAGAGCAGGATAATTCAAAAATAGTAAAAAAAGCAATTGAAACAAGAGGATTAAAAATAGTTGTTGAAAAGCCTCCTATTCCTGTAGCCTATGGACCAGCTTTTGAGGGAGAGAGAGTAAGAAAAGAAGATACTTTCATAGAATTTGGGGGGCAAAAAACGCCTGCTTTTGAATGGGTTAGAATGAAAGACTTAAAAGAAGTAGAGGATGGAAGAATTGAAATAATCGGATCCAATGTGGAAGAACGTTATGAACAGGGTGGCAAAATGCCCCTCGGAATTGTGATAAATATTGCAGGGAGAAAAATGCAGAAAGACTTTGAACCTGTTATAGAGCGACAGATTCATACCTTTATAAACGAAGCGGAAGGGCTTTGGCATATTGGACAAAGAGACATAAATTGGATAAGAATAAGCAAAAAGGCGAAGGAGGCGGGAATAAAACTTCAACACATAGGAATTATCTTAGCAAACATGATTAAGGCAAAATTTCTTAGCATAGTTGACAAAGTGGAAGTTTTTCTTTATGTTGAGGAAAAGGATGTATTAACTCTTCGACAAGAGGCAAGAAAAGAATATAAAGAAAGAGATCTAAGACTGGCAAACCTTACTGATGAAGAGGTTGATAAATTTTATTCTTGTTTACTCTGTCAAAGCTTTGCACCAAAGCATGTTTGTGTAATAACACCTGAAAGACCTGGACTTTGTGGAGCTTTCACTTGGCTTGATGCAAAAGCATCCTATGAAATAGAACCCACAGGAGGTAATCAACCCATAGAAAAGGGACAACTAATAAATTCTATACTCGGCAGATACTCCGGAATTGATGACTACGTAAAAAGACACTCTGGTGGAGAAACAGAGGGAGTAAATCTATACTCCATAATGGAAAATCCTATGACTTCCTGCGGTTGTTTTGAATGTATCGTAGCAGTAGTGCCAGAGGCCAATGGAGTAATGATTGTAAATCGTGGATATACAGGTATAACACCAGTAGGCATGAAATTTTCCACTTTAGCAGGAATGATCGGAGGAGGTGTTCAAACTCCCGGCTTTATGGGTATTGGTGTTAACTATATTACCTCAAGAAAATTTTTAAAAGGTGATGGGGGAATACAAAGAATCGTTTGGATGACAAAGGAATTAAAAGAGAGAGTAAAAGATACCTTTATTAAAAGAGCAGAGGAAGAAGGAGTTCCTGATCTACTCAATAAGATTGCTGATGAGACAATTTGTGAAGATATTGAGTGTCTTGTGGAATTTCTAACAAATGTAAATCATCCTGCCTTAGAAATGGAGCCAATTATAAAATAAAAATGGCGGCGAAGGGATTCGAACCCCTGACACGACGGATATGAGCCGTCTGCTCTGACCAACTGAGCTACGCCGCCTTAAATATCATAATATAGCAAAAAAATATTGTTCTGAGCAATAACTGTTTTTTAGGGAAATTATGCAAAGCATTAAAACATACCTAATTATCTATTCTTTCTTAGTTTTATAAAATTGGCCTGAAAGCATCTCCTACGAATATAACCTTGCAGTCTCAATATTTTGCTCTAAGGGCATTATTAACTTAGTATGCAATGACAGTATGCAGATGCCATTGCGATGATGTTTATTTTATTGTCATTGCGAGGGTTTCACTCTCTGTCATTGCGAGGAGCGTAAGCGACGAAGCAATCTCGTCTTGCACGCCTTCATGGTAATAGGGTGCGATTAGATTGCTTCGGGCACCTGGAGGTTCCCTCGCAATGACGGAATGGGGGATGTTAGGGATACCTGTTTGGACCTAGTTAGGTTTCTAAATAGGAACTGGGACAAGTCTCAGCCCCTAACGTTAGGGATACCTGTTTGGACCAAAAACACACTTCCAGACTTATCTTGAAAGAAGTCTCAGCCCCTAACGTTAGGGATACCTGTTTGGACTTATTTATTTTTTAAAACAAGTTTGCTATTTGTGTTGCTACTTTTTCAGCGACAACGTTAGCCGCTTCAAGCTCATCTATATTTGTCTGCTTTAATGTGAAAGCTATTTGGGTTCTGTATATTTGACGATCTGTATTTACCTGTTGCTCTGTCTGAATAGTTGTTGCTGTTCCCTGATTAGCGTTAGTTACTATTTTGCCTACTACTGGATTTTCTGTTTTTTCTTGAATCTGTACATCTACAACTCCAGCGTAAGTTTCTATCTTAACAGCCTTTCCTGCTAACGCACCTCCAATGCTACCAACTAATGCTCCAGCAAGTCCTAAACCTATGGAAGTATCTCTACTATTACCAAGCAATGCACCTCCTAAAGCACCCAAAATACCACCTGTTGCGCCTCCTTCTTGAGTTCCAGTTTTTCTCCCATAGTCCGTATAAGAAACAGTAGCTAAAATTGTATAACCTGCTTCAGATGGATCAGAAACTATCTTATAGCCTTTTTCAGTAAGCTTATTTTCTATAAGTTGCTTAATTTGCTGTGGGTCTATCTGCATTTGAGAGACATTATTTACCTCAACAAATACTGTCTTATTTTTTCCTTTGGTCACAGGATCAAGTAATATAGGTTGAAGCATTTTTACTTGTGCTTGCAGATCTGCATTGTCAATAGCACTCATCATATGAGCACAACCAGTTAGAATAAATACCATAAGAACCAGTACTGTTAATAGTTTTGCTTGTCTTAATTGTTTCATGCTTTACCTCCTTTTTTGTTTTTTTTTATTTTTCATTGATTTTCACTAAAGACAGACCAAAAAGCATATCTAAAATTTCAAAAACTATTCCTTTGTAAGTCTCTGATTTCAAAGAGCTTTTTTCTGGGTTTTTGCAAACCTCAGCGGTTTTTAAAGTTTTCAACATAGGTTTGCAGAATCATCACTAAATTATACAATAAAGGCGTCTTCTTCATCTATGGTTTTATTTTCCTTTCCTATTGTTTGTGCATCTATTATATCAGTAAGTTCATATATTTTTACAAATCCTGTTTTCCATGGTTTTTCTGAAAAAGTCTGCGATGAGATTG